>JAQSWN010000101.1 GCA_029266615.1 Polyangiaceae bacterium | reverse complement strand
CTCAAGATTGATCACATCTTCCGCGGAGGTTCCAGCCCTCTTCGAACTCGGAGAATCGATGCAAGCCGCGTCCGAGAACCTGCCACCCGGGGTCTCCGTTGTTCTTGATGTGGCCGCCGAGGGCGGCGATACCAAGCATCGCGTCGCGCACGGTGGGCTTGTCTGGTAGCTCTCGTCGACGTTCGCGGAGGATTGCACAGAGCAATCGAAGTTGGTCGTCGCTGAATACCTTGGTGGCGAGGCGCGGAGTGTTGTCTCGCCCGAGATTTCGGAGCAAGAGCAGCTTCCACGCTAGGGGAACGAAGAGCGCGAGAGCGCGCAGCAGAACCTCGTAGGAGCAGAGTTGCCTCTTTTCAAAGCTGCAGCCTGTTTTCAGCGCTTTGAAGTACTCTTCGATGACCCATCGTGCGCGATAGTGGTCGACTACGGCGGCGATTTCCTCGATAGAGCCAATCGGTTCGGTGGTGAAAAGCATCCATTCGATGGGCTGCTCTCCTCCCGGCGGCGAGGCTTCGAACACGTGCACCGCGTTGAGTGAAAGGCTGTCGCAGACGGCTTCAGGAGAGGTCCGTGGCCTTGGCAAGGTGACAGCAGAGGCGCGAACACTCAGCGCTGCCGTCCGCGCTTTGCGTTGAGGGTGCGGTTTGCTCGCCTGCGCTTTTGATCGCGGCGCGACCGGGACTTCGCGAAATAACGTTGCAGGAAGTGCGGACAAGAGTTCGTCTGCACGCACTCTCTCGACGGTTAGCCGCCGAGGCTCGACTCGGATCACGAAGCTCAACGATGCGACGCACAGCGCACTGAACACGCTGTAGTCGTCAGCCTCCTGGTCCATGAGATGGATGGCCCGGGTGTTGCTTGGCACGTAACCGTTGGTCTCGAGGGCTTGCGCCTCCCATCGGCTCGACTTCTTGGATTTGCGAGGCGTTTCCTGGTGCCTTATCGTTTTCTGACTTTCCGTTAACCCCAGCAACTCTTGCTTCTGAAAGAACGGGAACAGCCCCAGAACGCCCAGCGGTTCACGACTCTCATCGGCGGCGACGGCCAGCGTAAAGTGTGCGGAGAAGCCCTTCGCTTCCTTGTGAACTGTCGGCAGCCCCTCCCGCTCGCCTTTGAACATGAAGTCGCTCGTGTCGTGCACGATCCGCACGACCGGTGAGCCCATCATCCGCCTCTGAGTCTGCTCGTGATGCCCTTCCAGCAGGGCATGGATCGTGACCTTAGGATTCTGAAAGAACCGGTAACTGATACTCGTCCAAAAGCTCCGAACCATTGAGCGACGCCATGCGTCGCTTAGATCACATGACCATTTCCGTGTCGATCGCGATGTGTAGGATCTTGAGACTTTTGCGACTTTTGCGACTTTTGCGACTACGAGTCGAGTCTACAGAGGTGCCTCTTTTTCGAGGCGAACGTCCTTTCGCGCGACGAGCGAGAGCGGTGCGCGGGGCGAGTAGCGGTCGCTTCCGTCGCTACCTCGATTCCGGACCGAGCAGGGCCGCGGCGGCTTCTTGCTCCGGCGATTCGGCGGTCGGTACGCGCGGGCCAGCTCGGTCGGCCATCACGCGACGTTTCGGCCGCTCATCTGCTTCTACAACCCCTGTTGCCCAATGCGGCAACCGCATTCTGGTCTCATTGGGCGCGCACCGAAAGGGGCGTTAGCGCGAGGAACACTTCGATTGTGCCGCAGGAGTTGTTGGCCTCCTCAAGGCCTGACCGGCGACAATCATGCAAAGAAAGGGCACCCCGCCCGTGATCGTGCGACCGCTGGCGACAAGCGATCAAGCTGCCGGGTCATCTTCTCGGGCGCGGTGAGCGACGGCGCCGCGAGCTTTCGCCGCCCCTCGCGTATGACTGGGGCACGGTCGCCGGCTGCTCACTGATGTTCCTCGCGCTCGCCCCTCTGTGAGGGACCACGGTATGATGCGCCCGGCATCATGACGACGGAAGATCCAGCCGAGGGTGACCTGAGCGAGACGGTGGACCGCACCTTAACGGCGAACGCGGACGGCCCAGGCGAAGCCGCCGGAGCTTTTCCCGTCGTGGGCATTGGAGCGTCGGCCGGTGGCCTTTCCGCGTTCGAAGCGTTCTTCTCCGCGATGCCGGCCGACCAGGACAGCGGCATGGCCTTCGTGCTGGTGCAGCACCTGGCGCCCGACCACAAGAGCATCCTCGTGGAGCTGGTCCAACGTTACACGCGTATGGAGGTCTTCGAGGTCACGGACGGCATGCGGATCTCGCCTAATTGCGCGTACGTCATCCCGCCCAACCACGAGATGGCGCTCTCGAACGGCGCGCTCCAGCTCATTGAGCCCGTGGTCACCGGTAGCCCTCGTCTGTCGATCGATTTCTTCCTTCGTTCGCTGGCGCAGGACCAAGGGGAACGAGCCATCTGCGTGATTCTTTCGGGATCAGGTAGCGACGGGACTCTAGGAATGCGCGCGATCAAGGCTGAGGGCGGGATGGCGATGGCGCAAACTCCAACGTCTGCGGAGTACGACGCCATGCCGCGTAGCGCCATCGACACGGGGCTGGTCGACTTCACGTTGCCACCCGCGGAGATGCCCGCGCAACTACTCGCCTACGTCCGGAGTCGGAGCCGAAAGGCAAGCCTTGGGCCGTCATCGACGGCCTTGAAAGCCGAGCACCCAATCAAGGAGATCCTCGCCTTGCTCCGAGCGCATACGGGGCATGATTTCGCGCAATTCAAAATGAACACGATCAACCGCCGCGTGGAGCGACGCATGGTGGTGCACAAGATCGATCAGCCCGGGCAGTACCTCCTTTTGTTGCAGGAGGACCCTGCCGAGCTCGAAGCACTCTTTCGCGATTTGCTCATCGGTGTGACCAAGTTTTTTCGCGACGCCGAAGCGTTCGATGCCATGCAAGAACAGATCGCCCGGCGGCTCGCGAGCACCCCTGTCGGCTCGCTCGTCCGCGTATGGGCGGTCGCTTGTTCCACCGGCGAAGAAGCCTACTCGCTCGCGATTCTGTTTCGCGAGCACATGGAGCTCACGAAGCAGAATTTCAAATTGCAGGTGTTTGGGACGGACATCGATAGCCGCGCAATCGCGACGGCTCGGGCGGGCCTCTATCCGAGCAGCATCGTCACGGACGTGTCGCCGGAGCGGCTCTCCCGGTGGTTCTCTCCCGAGGGAGATTGCTATCGGATTAACAAGAGCATCCGAGACACGCTCATCTTTTCCGAGCACGACGTGGTGAAGGATCCGCCGTTTTCGAGGCTAGATTTCATCAGCTGTCGGAACTTACTCATTTACATGGGCCCAGAGCTGCAGCGAAAGCTCATCCAACTCTTTCACTACGCGCTCAATCAAGACGGGGTGCTCCTTCTGGGGTCGGCAGAGACCGTGGGCGACTCCGCGGAGCTTTTTGCGCCGCTCGAACGCAAGGCGAAGCTCTACCGGCGGCAGCAAACGCACAGCGCGACCGGCCCGCTCCTGGCTCCGAGCGCACCAAGGGCGACTATTCACCGCAGCGTCGGCAGAGCTCGTTTTCCCTCGCTGCCTGCGCCAGAGCTACCGCCACGCGAGCTGACTGAGCGTGCGCTCTTAGCACGAGCGCCGGTTGGCGTGCTCGTGAACGCGCGTGGCGACCTGCTCTACGTGCACGGCCATACCGGGCGGTACTTGCAACCAGCGCCGGGCGAGGCAGGTCTCAGCATTTTCAGGATGGCGCGTGATGGACTCGCGCACCATCTCCAGAACGCCTTGCAGCGAGCTTCGACTACGAAGGAGCTCGTCTGCTATCCGAAGCTGCGATTGAAGGCCGACGGTTCTACCAGCACCGTCAATCTGACCGTCGAGCCGATCTGGCCTCGCGGAGGCTCGGCGAATGAAGTGCTGTACCTCATCGCTTTCGAAGAAATACGGCTCAGCGAGCCGTCGTCGCCGTCAGATGGCGAACTGGACGCGGGTGGCGCGGCTCCACAGCAGACCAGCGACGCTCGGATTGCCTTGCTGACGCAGGAGCTGCGGGCCAAGGACGAATACCTCCGCAGTACCCAGGAAGAAGCTCAAATTGCAAATGAGCAGCTTCGCTCTGCGAACGAGGAGCTGCAGTCGATCAACGAGGAGCTGCAGTCGACCAACGAGGAGCTTGAAACCTCGAAAGAAGAGCTGCAATCGGTCAACGAGGAGCTAGCCACCGTCAACGCCGAGCTGGAAACCAAGGTGTCGGACCTGTCGTGCGCCAACAACGACCTGAACAACCTCATGGCGGGCACCGGGGTGGGCACCATCTTCGTGGATCATCAACTTTGTGTTCGGCGGTTCACCCCCGCAGTGACGCCGCTCGTGAATTTGATTCGCACCGATGTCGGCAGGCCGTTGGGTCATATTGTCTCCAATCTGCTCGGCTATGACAGTTTGGCGCTAGACGTAAAAGACGTGCTGGAAACACTGATTCCCAAAGAACTGGAGGTGAAAACGCAGTCCGCCGCTTGGTTCTTGTTGCGCATTCGGCCCTATCGGACGCTGGAGAACGTGATTGAGGGCGCCGTCGTCACGTTTACGGAAATAACCGAGCAAAAGAGAGCACAGCGCGTGCTGCTCGAGCACGAAGCATTGCGAAGAATGGCCGCGGTCATGCGGGACTCTACTGACGCAATCACCGTGCAGGGCCTGGATGGGCAAATCCTGGCATGGAATCGCTGCGCCACCGCGCGCTACGGCTGGAGCGAGGCCGAGGCCTTGACCATGAACATTCGCGCTTTGATTCCCGATTCTCAGCGCGAGGCGGCGTTGGCGGTGGTGCGGCGCTTGGCGCAAGCGGAGGTGCTGGAGCCTTTCCGCACCCAGCGCCTCACCAAAGATTCAAAGGTCGTCGAGATCTCGATGACGGCCACGGCGTTGGTGAACGGCGCGCAGGAGGTGTATGCTGTGTTCACCACAGAGCGATAGTTCGCGAAGGCGCGGAGAGAGGGAGGACCGGCGCCATGAGTGAACGAGACCCAAGCACCAACGGACCAAAGAGCGCGTCCGGCATGTACCAGACCGCCCAGGGCGAGCTGCGAGACGGAGCGCAGCGAGGGGCGCGGGCGGCGTCAGCGCGAGTACCCGAGGACCTGCGGGGCTTGTCCCCCGAAGCCGCCCAGAAGGTGTTGCACGAGTTACGCGTCCACCAGATTGAGCTGGAGCTTCAAAACGACGAGCTTCGTCGAACGCAGCTCGAGCTCGAAGAGTCGCGAAGTCGCTATTTCGAGCTCTACGATCTCGCGCCGGTGGGTTACGTGACGCTCAGCGAGGAAGGACTGATCGAGCGGGCGAACCTCACCGTCGCAGGACTCTTGGGTGTGGCTCGTGGCGCCCTAGTCAAAGCCCCTTGGACCCGTTTCATTTTCCCGGAAGACCAGGACGTCTATTTCAAACATCGGAAGCTTCTGTACTCGACGGGCGCCCCTCGCGGCTGCGAGCTGCGGCTACTCCGAAGCAACGGCGAGGTGTTCTGGGTGCGGTTGGACGCCCGCGTCGCGGAGGCCCACGACGGCGCGCGGGTGTCACGCACCGTCGTGAGTGACATCACCGAGCGCAAGCGTGCCGACGAAACATTGAAAGCGAGCGAGGCGAGGCACCGAACTTTGTTCGAGCACTCTGCTGACGCGCTGATGACCCTCGTGCCTGGTCAGTGGCGATTGAGCTCCGGCAACGCAGCGACGCGGGCCCTGTTCGGTGCACGCGCCGAAGCCGATCTTAATGCTCATACGCTTTGGGACTTTTCGCCCGAGCTCCAGCCGGACGGTCGTCTTTCACGTGAAAAAGGACCGGCGATGCTAGCGTTGGCGTTGGAGCGGGGTACACACGCTTTCGAATGGACGTTCCTGCGCGCGTCCAAGGAGGAGTTTCGCGCCAGCATCGCCCTCACGCGTATGATGGCCGACGGCGCGCTTTTGCTGCAAGCAACCGTTCGCGACGAGTCAGAAGCCGAGCAGCGACGAGCCCTATTGGCGCAAACGGAGCGCTTGGCCAACATGGGGTTCCTGGCGGCCAGCGTCGGGCATGAGATCAACAATCCTCTCGCTTACGTGCTGTCGCATGTCGAGGGACTAGCCGAAATCTTGCCAAAGGTCGCGAGCGCGGTGGAACGCTGTCAAGGTGTGCTGCGCGGGGCCATCGGCAGCGACGGTTACACGGCGGCGCTTGGCGAGCACGCGGAGGTCATCGAAGCCGCGACGCTTCAAGGCGCCACCGAGCAAGCGACTGAGGCGTTGAGCGGCGCGCGGCGAATCGCGACCATCTCGAAGGTCCTGAGCACCTTCTCCCGCGTGGGGGCCGAGGCCATGAGCGTCGTTGACCTCCAATACGCGATCGAGTGCGCCATCGCGCTGGCGTTCAACCAGATTCGTTTCCGCGCCAAACTGGTCACGGTGTTCGCTCCGCTTCTCGAAGTTTCGGCTCCGGAGGGCAAGCTGTCACAGGTGTTCTTGAACTTGCTGGTCAACGCCGCGCATTCCATCGGCGAAGGTCAGGTCGAGAGCAATTGCATCACGGTTCGCACGTGGGCTGAAGGCGCCAACGTTTTCGGAGAAGTTCACGACACGGGCGCGGGGATGTCAGCGACCACTCAACGGCAGATTTTCGAGCCATTTTTTACCACCAAACCGCTCGGCATGGGCTCCGGGCTAGGGCTCGCAATCTGCAAGAATATCGTTGCCGAGTGCCGCGGGGATATTCACGTGGAGAGTGAGCTCGGCCGTGGCACACGCTTCGTGGTTCGGCTCCCCGCCGCGTCGGAAGCGCCCGCGGCAATCGACCTGCCCGATGCTCCTGCGCCATTCGTGCGCGGACGAGTGTTGGTGGTCGACGACGAACCGCTGCTGCTCAAGTTGATGAAGCGGTTCCTCGTTGGTCACGACGTAGTCACCGCCTGCTCAGGGCGAGAGGCTCAACAAGTTCTGGAAGTCGACGAAGACTTCGACCTCATCCTCTGCGACCTGATGATGCCAGACCAGACCGGCGTCGAAGTTCACCAATGGCTGGTGGCGCGAAATCCCCGCCTCGCGGCGCGCCTCGTATTCACGACCGGTGGTGCGTTCGGCGACGCCGCGATCCAGGACCTGACGGATTGCGGCGCAACCAAGCTCGAGAAGCCCTTCGACACGGTAGCGTTCAAGCGCCTCGTTTCGGACCGTATCCAGTGGGTCAGGAATGGCAGCGCTCGCCCGGTGACGCAGCGATTGGAGGGTGTATGACCGCGGCTGAACAAGGTACTTCGAAGGATCCGCAAGGGGCGCATGCGGGTCACGCCCAGGACTACGTCACCCCGCCTTTTCTGGTTGCGGCCGTGGGCGCGTCTGCGGGTGGACTCGAGGCATTTTCAAGCTTACTGCGCGACATCCCTCGCGAGGCGCCTCTTGCGGTCGTACTCGTGCAGCACATGAGTCGAGCGCAGCCCAGCCTGCTGGCAGAGATTCTTGGTCGGCGAACCACCATGCAGGTGTCGCAGGCGACCGATGGAGTGGAGGTCGAGCCCGGTAACGTGTACGTCATTCCGCCGGACAAGCACATGACGGTCATCAACGGCCACCTGCGTCTTTGTCCCAGGCCGGAGGGACACTGGTCGCTGCAAGTGAATGCGCTGTTTCGCTCGGTGGCCGAGTACTATCGCGATAAGGGAGTCGGCGTCGTCCTCTCCGGAGCGTTGAGCGACGGGGCCGACGGCCTAGTGGCGATCCGAGCCGTCGGCGGCATCACGATCGCTCAGCTTCCTGCAGAGGCCCAGACTGAGAGCATGCCCCGTGCAGCCATCGCTACGGGGGATGTGGACATGGTGCTGGCCGTTCAAGAGATCGGCAAGGAGCTATTGCGCCTCGCAGCGCAGCCACGTTTCAAGCGGCAGCCAGACGACAAGAAATAATTCGAGCCGATAGCAGCGGTCCGCGTCAATCGACGAGGCGGCCGCCACCCGCATCTACCCGCGCGCTCGGCGGATGGGCGCCCGCCTGAGCGGGAATCGGAAGACTGCACCGGGTGACGCCTCGCGGTCGAGCCAGAGGCATGACACGAGCGGCAACGCGCGACCGAGAAGGTGCTGCGGCTCCAGCCGGTGGACCCTCCGCGTCGTGCCGAGTCAGCCGCGAGCTGACTAGGGCCTGCGCCGGACGCGTCCCGAAGGAACCGCCGCGCTCGACTTGAGCATGGCGCGGATGCGGTCGATGTGAACTTCCGACTCTTTAGCTCGCGCGGCGGCCGACGTTGAATAGCCTTTGCCGTTGGTGTTGCTCCCGCCCATCGTTTTGAGCAAGTTTCTTCTTTCCTCGAACATTCGCAGCGCGCTCCACAGCGTCTCTTCGATCTTCGCGGTCTGTTCGGCGAGCAGGACGGCGCTCGTGTAGGCGTGACCGGTGTGGCAACGGTACCTGAGCAGCCCGCCCTTTGCGACTTCCCACAGCACGCCCCCGCAGCCCGGACAATTGAAGGGCACCTGGTCGCCGACGGCTTCGACCGACGGGAGGTCGCTCAAGACCCGCTCGGCGATCCTTGCCTCGATGGCGACGTCCGCCGGTACCGGCCTCGCCTTGCGAACGGGCCGGCTGAGCAGCTTCACGAGCAGCGCGCCCATGGCCGCCAACGGGACTACGTGATCGACCTTGACGTGATTCAGCACGTTCTGCGGCATGTCCGGATAGGCGGCGTCGGCCGGATCTTGCACCACGCAAATGCCACCGCACCTTTTGATCGCCATCATGCCGGCCGTCCCGTCGTCTAGGTAGCCCGTCAAGACGACTCCGATCACCCTGTTGCCGTACGCTACCGCCGCAGAACGGAATAGTGGGTCGATGCCAGGCCGCGAGCGGTTTTCTCGCGCTCCCTTGGTGACCAACATCTTGCCCTTGACCAGCAGCAGGTGATGGTCCGATCGCGCCAGGTAGGCGCGGCCCGGATGGAACGGTGCGCCATCCCTTGCTTCATCACACACCAGGTTGCCGCTCTGGGTCACGGCCCGGCGCAGGGCCCCTCCGTCGGCATCTGCCGACATGTGCTGTACGATGAACACGGCGGCGCCGAGATCCGGCGGCAGCTGTGCGGCTAACCTTGACAAGGCATCGAGCCCGCCTGCTGACGCCCCGATCACGATCACGCGCGGCTTTGTCATCACATACTTTCCGACGTCAGTGCGACGAAGCTTTTGCGGGGGGGGGATCGCTGTGCCTCTTACGCAACGCCGCGGGGATGGCGCGAGGCAGATGCACGGCGAAAGTAGTGCCCTCGGCGCTGGTGGATGTCACGCCCAGCGTCCCGCCGTGGGCCTGGACGATTTGGTTGGCGATGTAGAGCCCAAGGCCAAGCCCCGTAGCTCGGTGGTCGTTCGAATGCCGGACCATCGGCTCGAAGATCCGACCCAGGGCGCTCTCGGGGATGGCGGCTCCGCCGTTGTGTACTTTAACCACCACTTCGCTGCCGTTGTCCTCGGCGACCACACTAATGGGGTGGGTGGCCGCCCCATACTGGATCGCGTTCCGTACCAAATTCGACAGCACCTGACTCACGCGGTCGGCATCCCACTCGCCGCTGAGATCTCCCGTCCCGGTGAAGCTCACGCCTCCCGCGGGGCGAAGCCCTTCCAGCTCGGCCACCACCTGTCGGCACAGGGGATCCAGGTTGATCGGCAGGGGCGCGACCGGTATCAAATCGCCGAACCGCGTGCGCGTCAGATCTAGCAGGTCCCCGATCATTCTGTTCATGCGCGTCGCGCTGTTCAACATGCGGGCGGCAATGACGACGTTCCGGTCGTCCAGATTCTCCGAACCGATGAGCATATTCGAGCCCATGATGATCGCCGCAAGAGGATTGCGCAGGTCGTGGCCAAGTATGCCGAGGGACTGATCTCGGTAATGCTCGGTCGTCTCCATGAAGCGGTTGACCGCTACGCTGAGCGCCTCGTCGATGGCTTCATTGAAACGGGTAACACCCCGAAAATCACCGCCCTCTTTTTCCCACAAGCGGAGCACGCTCGCCCGCAGCGCGCGGTACTCGGCCACCATTTGACTGAGCTTGAAGCCCACCTCGATGCGCAGCGCAGCGTGTAGCTCACCGACCTCGCCGAGCTCCTGGGCTTGCCCTCGGCCCTTCGACTTTTCGGATTGTTCGCCAGGCGACTGCCGCGTGCGCATGTCGCGGACGATGGCGCTCAAAATTTCATCCGCGTGGTCGCGCAAAGCCAGCGCGGTCATGCCGCCCGACTCCGGCAGCAGTGAGCGCGCGAACGCTTCCCATTCAGCCACGATAACCAAGCGTTCGGCGTCAATGAACTCGGCGAGGTCCATCCAGTAAACGGTAGCACTTGTAGCTAGGCACGAGGCGAGCGCACAGCGCGCCATGAGCAGCAGCCGGCGCTCGTTCGACCTTCGAGCACTCGTCGACCACACGTCGTGGCGAAAATGCTCCTCGCCGGCAAAGGTCGGTCAGCCCCTCTATCTCTATCTCTATCTCTACGTCGGGTCTTTACCCGACACGCAGCTGGCCACTCTTTCGGTATCTTGCTGCCACCGTCGGCGACTCGAACCGTCTCACAGGAGCAAAGCAGCATGAGCTTCCCGACAGGCAACACCGCGCTTCACGGGGTCACGATCCTGCTGCTCGAGGATCACGACGACACGCGCAAGGCACTCGTTGCGCTGCTGCAGGCGCTGGGCATGATCGTCTTGCCCGCCGGGTGCATCGGCGACGCTGTCCGGTTGCTCGAGCGGGCCAGCCCGAGCCTCATCTTATCGGACCTTGGCCTACCCGACGGTGACGGATACGACTTCATCGAGTCCGTTCGACGCGACCCCGGTCGAGACAGTGAAGCCCTACCGGCGGTGGCGATGTCGGCGCTTGCATCGCCGGAGGTGCGCCGGCACGCGCTGGCCTCGGGGTTCCAAGCTTTCTTTTCAAAGCCCTTCGACTTCGACCTGGTCGCCGTGAAGCTCGTCGAGCTGGCCGCCGCGGCTCGAGCATCTGCGCTTGCTTGAGCAGCGAGCTCGGCCATCTGCATGATCGCCGAGAGATCTAGGTATTGGCCCGTATTGTAGGTTGTGCGTAGGGATGGCATAGTGCCTCAATGCGTGGCCGCCGAGGGCAACCATGAAGGCTGACGGAGGGGGTTCTGCGCGAACCGAAACCAACGCAAGCCTTCACGTCGAGCGGCAAAACACCGACCATGAGCTTGGCCGTCGCGTCACTGCCGCCGACGCGGACGCTGACCAAACCCTGAGTCTCTCTCGCGCGCGCGCAGATCGCCTGCTCCAGGCGGCGCGTGCCGCAACCGATGCCCGTCTGCCCTTGGCAGAGCAAACTAGGGCTGCGGTGGACTTGCTGCTCGCGCAACGCGGGCGAGAGGATCGCACCGCCACGGCCGAACGGGAGCAAGACGACGCGCGCATCGACCGTGACAGAGACGAGCGACGAAACAAGCTCGTCGCCCTGCTCGCGCTCGAGCGGCAAACGACCGACGTTCATCTCGCGTTGGAGAGGAAGTCGGCAGACGAGGCCGTTGCTACCCGCGAGGAGTTCCTAGCGCAGGTCAGCCACGATCTCCGCGGCTTGATGGCCGCCCATAGGCTCTACATCGCTCTTTTGGTCAGGGGAGTCAGCTCCGACGAGCTCGGCCGCCAGATTGCGCCACAAATAGCGGCGTTGTCGCAGATCGATGCGCAAATGGATCGGCTGGTCGGAGATTTGGTCGATATCGCTGCGATTGAGGCGGGTCGATTGTCCGTGGAGCTCAGACCGCAATCCGCTGTCGACCTGCTCGCATCGGTGACGGGCGTTTATGCGCCCCTGGCGCGAGAGCGTGGCCAAGCACTGTCCGTGCTCGCTGCGCCCGATGACGTGAAGGTTCTCGCCGATGGCGCGCGCGTGATTCAGGTGCTCGGCAATTTGCTTTCGAATGCCATCAAGTTTACTCCCGCAGAGGGTACGATACGGGTGGGCTTCGATGCCACGAAGGACGCGGTCACGTTTTCCGTCGCCGATACGGGGCCAGGTGTACCGGCCGAGCAAGCGGCGCATATTTTCGAGCGTTTCGTCGGCTCCAGGCACTCCCCCGGAGGCTTGGGCCTGGGCCTCTACATTGCCGAGCGGCTGGTCGTAGCGCACGGAGGGCGTCTGTGGCTCGACGACGAGGCCAGCCAAGGTGCCGTGTTTCGCTTCACGGTCCGGCGCGCGACGGTCTGATTCTCTGACCGCGTCAGAACTTGGCCGAGCTGCCGCTCGAGGCTAGGCCAGCCGCGCCAATGCCAGCACGAGCTCGTTGGCGTCGATAGGCTTGCCGAGGTGCGTGCTGAAGCCAGCGTCAATGGCCTTCTTCAGGTCGTCTTCGCGGGTGTAGGCGCTGAGCGCGACGGCGGGCGTCTCGCGCCACTGCTTTTCGCGCTCGATCTCACGAATGTGCCTCAGCAGCGCATACCCGTCCAGGTCAGGCAGGCCGATGTCACTGAGCACGATGTCTGGCCGTACCGCTTCGTAAACTTCCAGCCCCTGAACAGCCTGCACGGCGGTCGATACGTCCGCGCCGGCTTGCCGCAAGATGACGCCCAGCGCCTGCAAGGTCGTCGCGTCGTCTTCGACGACCAGCACCTTCCGACCAGCTAGGGCAGCGCGGGCCGCCACCGCGTCGGGAGTTGAGCGCGGCACGCCCGGGCTCGAGCCTTTGGCGGCGGCCATGGGTAAAATGACCGTGAAGGTGGCGCCGGAGCCGGCGCCGCCACTCTCGGCCCGGATGCTGCCGCCATGCATTTCGACCAGCTGCTTGCTGATGGCGAGGCCGAGCCCGAGGCCGCCATGCTTGGGCGTGATGGCGGCCTCGTACTGCCGGAAGCGGTCGAAGATGTGGGGTAAAAACTCAGCAGTGATACCGGTGCCCGTGTCGGAGACGGTGAGGCGCACCTCGTCGCCCGTGCGCGCGAGCGAGACGCTGACGCGCCCGCCCTCGGGCGTGAATTTTACCGCATTCGCCAAGATGTTCCACACCACTTGCCGAATCCGGATGCCGTCGGCGAGCACGATGCCGACGCGGTCGCTCAGGTCCGCTTCGATGCGCAAGCTCTTCGCGCTGGCCGCGGGAGCGTTCTGCTCGATGACGGCTCGCACTATCTGTACGAGATCTATTTGGCTCAGCTCGAGCTCTAGCTTGCCGGCGGCGGCGCGCGAGCTATCGAGCAAGTCTTCGATCAGCCGGGCTTGCGCATCGGCGCTGCCCACGATGGCCTCCAAGCCGTTGGCCAATTCTTGGGGGCCCACCGCCGGGTTTCGCAAGATCTTGCTCCAAAGCATGATCGCCGACAGCGGCGTGCGCAGCTCATGCGACAGCGTGGCCAGAAAATCTTCCTTCATCTGCGCGGCTTCGTCGAGCGCCCGGCGAGCGAGCTGCTCGCTGCGCAATAGACGCGCACGCTCTTCCTCGATGCGTAGGCGCTCGACGGTGTCCGCCCCCAAGCGGGCAAGCAGGCCGCTAATGCGTAGCGAGCGCTCATCCGCGCGGTGGGGCTGTTGAAAATGCATGGTCATCACGCCGAGCAGCTCGCCGTCGCGGGTTATCAGCGGAATGCAATGCGCGGCCCGCACGCCCGCCGCCAGCCAAGTCGCTCGAAACGCCGTCGCTGGTAGCTCGGCCTCCACGTCTGCTACCGCCACCGACGTTCGCTCTCGCAGCGCCCGCGCTACCGGCCAGCCCGGCTCCGACAGGTTCACGTCGGGCCAACCCGCCACGGCCTCGCTCGGCACGCCACGGTGGACGGTGAGGCGCAAACTTTGCGAGACCGGCTCGTAGAGCTGGACGTCGCCTTGCGTCGTCGAGTGCAGCTCGAGGGCGGCTACGAGGATCTCTTCCAGCAAGGCCTTCATGTCGGTCGCACCCGCGAGCAGGTGGGCGGCCGTGTGCAGGCCGTTCATGGCTACCAGATCGCCTCGGGCCGCTTCGCCGGCACTCGCGGCCACGTCATGCGCGCGCTTACGGTCGGAGATATCGACGAAAGTGATGACGACGCCATCGATGCGGTTCTCCGTAGTCCGGTACGGGAGCACGCGGCGTGCGTACCAGCGCCCGTCGTCGCTCCGCACTTCGCGCTCGGCGGGGACCAAGTGGTCCAAGACCGACTCCGCGTCTTCGAGCAGATCGGGGTCGATGAATTTCTTGGCCAGGTCGTTCAGTGGCCGACCAACGTCCGAGCCGATCAGGTCCAGCAGCTTCCTGGCCGCGGGCGTGTAACGGCGAATCCGAAACTGCGCGTCGAGAAAGATGACGGCAATGTCCGTGCTTGCTAGCAGGCCCCGCAAGTCGCTGGTCACCCGTTGCAGCTCGTCCATCTTGGCGTGGAGCTGCGAGTTGACCGTGGAGAGCTCCTCGTTCAGCGATTGCATTTCCTCCTTGCTGGTTTCGAGCTCCTCGTTGGTGCTCTGCAGCTCTTCGTTCACGCTCATCGCCTCTTCAGCGGCCGCCTTATGCTCCTCGTCGCTAGCCTGTAGCTCTTCGACGGCGCTTCGAAGCTCGTCGCGCAGGCGCATCACTTCTTCCGTCGGCTGGGCCTGGCCCTCCTCGTTCTCGTTCGATAGCTGCCCGGGAGCGAGCTCTGGCTCGTCGCGCTGCTGAAAGCTGACCACGAACAGCTCTGAGGCTCCCCCAGGCGCCAGGGGCGAAGCGGTCACCACCAGGCGATAGCGCCGCCCTTCCTCACTCGACGCCCAGCCGCTCGTCACGCGCTGTAGGGTTTGGGTCGACATCGAACGCTGCAGCGCCGTGCGAATGGCGCCGCGCACCGGCTCGCTAGCGAGGAGCAGCACGTCCTGCGTCGGTTCACCGCTCGGCTGGCCCAAGTAGAGCTTGGTATCGCCCTGGTAGTAAACGATACGGTAGTGGCTGTCGACCGTTACGGCGGCCGGGACGTGCATCGCCACGAGCGCGCGACCAGTCAGCTGGGCGATGGAAGGGGCCGCAGCATTGTGCGTCACCACGGCTGGCGTCGCTGCGGCTACTTCGCGCGGGCCGACGCGGGGCAGCGGAAACTCGGTGGCGCCGTGTCGGGTCAGGCCTACTCGCTTGTAAATGCGCGCCTTCTTGTCGATTGCCTCGAACCAACCTGCGCCCGCCGGGACAGTTTCGCTGTTGCCTAGAAAGAGCGTGCCCCCGTCACGCAGGCCAAAATGGAGCAGCGCGAACACCCGTTGCTGCACCTCGGGCTCCAGATAGATCAGCAGGTTGCGGCAGGTGACGATGTCGAGCCGCGAAAAAGGAGGATCGCTCAGAATGTTTTGCGGCGCGAACACCACTCGCTCCCGCAGATCTTGGCGGATGCGGTAGACCGCGTCCTCTCTGTCGAAAAAACGCTGCAGACGCTCGGGCGAAATGTCTGACTCGATACCGCCGGGGTAGACGCCATTTCTCGCGTTGCTCAGCGTTCGGGCGGCCGTGTCGGTGGCGAACACCTTGATGTTCAGGCGCTTGCCGGCGAGCTCGCTCTCCTCGACCAGCAGCATCGCGAGCGAGTACGCCTCTTCGCCGCTGGAGCAGGCCGCCACCCAGCAACGGATGGAGCCCTCGGGCTCATGGGAGCGCACGAGCGGAACGATGACCTGCTGGCGCAACGCATCCCAGGCCTCCGCGTCGCGAAAGAAGCCGGTCACGTGGATCAGCAGGTCGTCCGCCAAGCCGGTCACCTCGAGCGGGTTCCGCCGCAACGTCTTCACGTACTCGCGGACGTCCGTGATCCCGCTCAAGCCCATGCGGCGCTGAATGCGGCGGACGACGGTCGGCTTCTTGTAACCCGTGAAGTCGAAGCGAGTTCGGGTCCGCACGATGGCGAGGATCTCGGCGGCCAGCTGCTGTTGCTCGTGCTGCGGAAGCTCGGGGGCGTCGGGCTCAGCACTGCCGTCTTCGGCGCCGGCGCGCGCAGCCGCGTAAGGATGACGCGCGTAGGCCAGCAACGCTTCGGGGATGTCGGCGGGCAGCAGGACGAGGTCGGCATAGCCGGCGTCGATGAGATGACGCGGCATGGAGGGAAATTGCGCGGAGTCCGGCTCTTGGGCGATGCATAGCCCGCCGACCGCCTTCACGGCTTGCGCGCCGGCGGCTCCGTTGCTGCCCATCCCGGACAGGATCACGCAGATGGCTCGCTCGCGTTGCTCCTCTGCCAGCGACCTGAAGAAGTCGTCGACAGGTCGGCTGTGCCGCGGGCGGTCCAGCCGGTCACCGAGATGGAGGTGCCCGTTGGCGATGGTCAGGGTGTGACCGGGGCGAATCACGTAAACGTGATCCGGCTCCACCTGGACGCCGTCTTTCACCTCTGACACGCGCATCGCGGTATGGCGCTGTAAGATTTCGGCAACCATGCTCTCGCGATCAGGCGGCAAATGCTGCACGAGCACGAACGCCATGCCGCTCTCTGCCGGCATGGCATCGAACAGGGCCGTGAAGGCTTCCAGCCCGCCCGCCGACGCGCCGACGCCCACCACCGGAAAAGCCAGCCGTGGGGGCGGCTCACGGTCGACGGGCTGGGGCAAGAGACCAACGTCGGGCTCAGGCCGCACTTGGCCCCCCAGCTCGGAGTCGGTCGCTTCCTCGTTCATGCGGACAGTCCTACCCTAGCGACCGCTAGCCAGCACTAAGTTCCGAGCAGCGCTGCTCGGCCAGGCGCTTGCCGCTGCGCAGCGCCCGCTACGGCTCACGCAGCCAGCCGTTGCGCATCGCATAATTGATGAGCTCGGCTCGTGAGCGAAGCTCGAGCTTTGCCATGGCGCGGCCCTTGTAGGTCTCGAGTGTACGCGGGCTGATGCCGAGCTGATCGGCCGCTTCTTTGGCGCTTTGTCCGCGTGCGACCAAGCGTATCACCTCTGCTTCGCGCTCGCTCAGGGAGGGCGTCCGCATATCGTTGGGACCGAGGCGACGCCCGTTGCTCTGCACGAACATGTGCGCGAGAGCAGGATCGACGTAGGTTCCTCCGCTGGCGACGACGCGCACGGCGCGCACCAGCTCTTCGGATGCGCTGCGCTTCAGGGCGTAGCCCGCCGCGCCCATGCCAACAATTGTCGCGCTAGGCTGGCGTCCTCGTGCGATGAGAACACGAGCACGCGCTGCGCAGGGTTACACCCTAAGATGTTCTTGGTGGCTTCGGGGCCGGTCAACTGCGGGAGAGAAACATCCATGATGATGACGTCAACGGCGTGGTCCCGTGCGAACTCCACCGCCTTCAGCCCGTCGTCTACTTCACCCACGACCTCCAGATCTTCTTCGGCGCTGAGCAAGAGCTTGATGCCAGCGCGCAAGACGGGGTGATCGTCGACCAGTAGCAGCCGCGTCACCGGCAGGCCCGAACCGTCGACGGTGGTGCGCTTCAGGGAGGCTGACGTCACTCAACGAGCATGCCGCAGGCGGCGACGGAACTAAACATAATCAAGTGTTTAACGGATGGACCCGTGCCTCAATCACCCCAACGCGCCGCCTGCTGGGGCGAAGCGGTCGTGTCGACCCCTGTGAGTGGGTCGAACCTGTGCCGCGCGACCTAGTCGGTGTGGTCGCCTTTACCCGGAAGCGTTCAAGCGTTCAGCACCTTTTCCAGCATGGGGATGTCTACCGGCTTGACGAGGTGGTCGTCGCAGCCGGCGGCGCGAGATTTGCGGCGATCCTCGTCCTGCCCGTAGCCACTCAGCGCGATGATGCGCACGTGGTGGTCGTAGGAGGCCCGAATTCGTGCCGCCACCTCGTAGCCGTCCATGCCGGGCAAGCCAATATCGAGCAGGATGATGTCGGGCAATCGCTGGGCCACCGCCTCGAGCGCAGCCGGCCCGTCAGCGACATGGACCGGATGATGCCCCCACGCCTCCACGAGCGCTGCCAGCATCTCGCCCGAGTCGATATTGTCGTCCACAATCAAGATTCGTTTGTGATGCTCGGAGCTGGTGCGCAGGGGTTCCGTCGGGGCCAGCGGAGGCCGTGGCGGGTCGAGGGCTGGCAGTTGCAGAGCAAACGTGCTGCCTTTGCCTCGTTCGCTCGTCACGGCGATGTCCCCTCCGTGCAACGCGGCTAGCCGCTTCACGAGCGTGAGCCCGATACCGAGCCCGCCGACGCCTCCATCGATCGACGGAGCAACTTGGACGAAGGGATCGAACACTTGACTGAGCATTTCTGGCGCGATGCCAATCCCGTCGTCTTCGACGCGCAGCACGACGAGCTGCTTTTCACGACGAAAACTAACCCGAATTCTTCCTCCGGGTTCTGTGTACTTCGCGGCGTTGGTCAAAAGATTCGTCACCATCTGCTCGAGGCGCGCCGGGTCTGCCATCGCGTAGGCCGTCGCGTCCGCGTCGACTTCTAGCCGGTGCTGCCGTGACTCGACGAGGCCGCGTGTCGTCTCGATGGCGTTCCGGACCACGTCTGCGAGAGCGACCGGCACCGTCCGCAGCACGATCTTGCCCTGTGACACGCGAGATACGTCGAGCAAGTCGTCGACGAGGCGAGTCAGCTGTGCGGACTGACGATCGACGACGGCGTGCGCCTGATGAACGTGCTCCGCGTCCTTGGAGAAGTGCATCACTTCGAGCGCGCCCCTGATGGCCGCCAGCGGGTTTCTCAGCTCATGCCCGAGCATGGCCAAAAATTCGTCCTTGCGGCGGTCGTCCTCCTGCAGCGCCCGATTGAGGCGAGCGGACTCTTCCAGGGCGTGTTCCAGCTCCAGCCTCGCGCTGTCGAGCGCATAGGCAAGGTCGTTGGCGCGCCGTCCCACGGCGCGAGCCACCGCAGCCTCACCTTCGGCCACGCGCTTGCGATTCTCCGCGTGAAGCAGCGCTGCCAACAGGGGCGAGCCTGCGACGACGGCTGTCAGCCGCTCCTCGATGGGAGCGCCTGCCACGAGCAGGAACGCGAGGCCTTGCTGTGTGACGCGAGCCAGCACCGTTTGCGTGACGCCCGGCGGGTATTCCACCTGCGCCCGATGCTCGCCAGGACGCGCTGCGACTTTGAGGAACGCCCTAAACGATGCTCCGCCTCGCACGGTGGCTCGGAATCCGGGAGGCGGCAGCAGGGCGCCGACGTGCGGGTCGAGCAGGAACACCTTCAGCTCTTCGGCCCCGAGCCAGGTGGCGAGGCGAGCGGTAGCCGCCTCTCGCTCCGCCACATCGGTAAACGCGGCGAGCAGGGCCGCTGCCTCGGACACGATTAAGCCGGCAGGATGCATACCACGGCGGTGCAGTTGTGGAAGCCGCCGAACTGCCCCTCCGCGCGCGCGATCTGGCCGTGGGTGTTGCAGCCCACGTACGATGCGGACGGCCCGAGCAGGTTGGACAGTGATTGCAGCTCAAGACCGAAGGCCGAACCCATTCGCAGCCGGGTGGCGACGCAGTCGAAGAAGAGCGCCGCCTTCGGTTCGTGGCCCTGGAGCGCGTCGAGTGCCGATTGCGTCGCGCGTGTGGCCGCATCCACCGCCGACGCCGCCGTCGTGCGCATCAGCATGACGTTGGCGCCTTCGGGGATCTCGGCCGCACAGGCCACTGAGCCATCCTCGAGCACCGCCAGCGGGACACGCAGACGATGGCCATGGGGCGTTTCGATACCGATGATGTTGTGCAAAAAGAACGGCAGCGGATCAGCGCGGTCGAACTGCTGCCCCGTTGCGAGCGCGTGGTCTTCGAAAATGTCCGCGGCGGGCGAGCCATTGAGACTGACTAGCGTCGTGCCCCTGGCCTCCGTGACACGCAACGAGGGGGTTGCCGGCTCCCAGCCGTGACCCACGCCGATGCCAACCGGCTTCTTCGACAGGATTTCGAGAGCGACGGCTGCATCGCTAAACGACTCTGTGCCGTAAAACACGTCGGTGCGACGAAACTGCGCGTCATCGCCCGCTCCGCCGCCGAAGAACTGATAACGCCCGGAAGTGACCAGCGTGAGCTGCTCGACGAGATCGTCGGCGTGTCCCGCGAGAGCGTCCGTCATCACTAGTGCGGAGCGATAGGGATAAGCGTGTGTCCCGAGGCCCCGAAATGACTTCACGAGCTCGCGCGCGGCCGCGCTGCGGTCCTCGCCGAGATTGCGAGCTAAGCCTGCGGCGAACTCCAAGTCATCGCTGCGAATGGCGAGCGCGCAAGCAAGGCCTTCTCCGCTCGCTTGACTGGTGAATTCGCCAGCGGATGACGAGCCCACGAGCAACTTCGGGTTGCTCTCGGCGTGCAGCGTTCGCAGCAGCGACCTCTGATCGTACTTTGGCGACGCGAAAAGGATGATCAAATCCGGCGCTGCCTCGAGCTGAGCCGCGATCTGCGTGGCCAGCTCTCGTGCCGCACTTTCACTGTCACCAGCCTGTGTGTAGACGGTCGCCGTCCGAAGCATGCTCGAGATGCTGGGCCTTAGCTGAACGCACAGCAAGGGCCCCGGCGACGATCATAGCCTGCGCTGCGAGGCATCCTGCCCCGTTGAAGTAAGTAGCGTCATCAACGCTCGTCCGATGGCCCCCGGATCCAGCTGGTGATCTGCCGAGACCGAGGCGCTCTCGGGCATCAGCGCGAAGCGGGCTGTTTCAGCAGACTGCACGAAGGTGCTACCGCCAGCGGCGCGGATGGCGGCGAGGCCCGCCGTCCCGTTCCTGTTCGCCCCCGAGAGCACCACGCCGACCGAGTCGGCGCCGTACTCGAGTGCGAGCGAAGTGAGGAAATGATCGACGTTCCTCGAGCCGTGCGCCGTACGCCCGTGGCCCTCGAAAACAAGGTGACCATCCCGCACGGTGACGTTCTCCGATTCGGGCACCACGTAGACATGGTTTCGTAGGAGCTTGACGCCACTGGTTGCGGCATCGACATCCAGCACGGTGTACCGGCTCAGCACCCGCGCCAGCTCACTGCGTCGATCGCGCGGAAGATGCATCACGATCACGAAGGCCGCTGAGTCGAGCGTGAAGGCGCCGAGCAACTGCGCCAACGCTTCGATCCCGCCGGCCGAGGCCCCGATACCAACGACTCGCGGCGCGCCGGCTTCGTCGATCATTTCGCACCGTTCCCCCGATAGCCGCCAGTTGTCAAACAGCGCGGGCTCACCACCAAAAAACGCTTACTTCTGTCGCGAAAACTTGTGCTGGAAAGTCGACGTTCGCAATGCGCGCGATCAAGCAATCGCGGTAGGTCGACGTAGAAAGAGTACGGCGCCATCGAGGTGGGGCTGCAGCTCCTGCCAGCCGGGCTCGACGAATCGAGAGCACTGCCGCTCATCGATCCAGATTTGGTGAACGGCAGCGTCTTTGGAGACCCGTCGAGCTTCGGTCAGCGAGACATAGTAGTGAGCCATCGTCCCAGGAGGCGCCTAGATGGTCGCCAGGTCAACCAGGTCCCATTCCGCGTGCCCTATGCGATCGCATTGGGGCGAGCGCAGCGGAGCTGACGGGCCCGGTAAGGCCAGGGCAGGACTCGCCCAAGAGGCCTCGTGCCTTCGACCATGGCGACTCGCTCGCTCGCGCGTACGTCACTTAATGCCCCCCCACTACGGAGGTGCGCCTGGAGGTGAGTCGGGGGTGGAGCCGCGCTCGTGATGCCGAATGTCCGCGCGGCCGCAAGGATACGAGCATAGGCATAGATTGCATTCGCCCGCTTCCGAGCGGAGGATCCACTCCCAGGGGCGAAAACTACGAGCTGGCATCGAACCGGCTTGCGGCGATCGTGCAGCATTCCGATGACGATCATCGGCAAGGACTTGGATGGCGTTGTCACCAGCTGGAATCCTGGTGCCGAGCGAATTTTCGGCTTCTCTGCGGCTTTACGGGAAGGCCGACACGCGGCTCAGTCAGGCGCCGTTCATCGTATACACGGCGACTTACGCCGAGACCGAAGACGAGGGCGTGGCACTGGGTCTGGGCGCGTACGCCTTCATCCTGAAACCTTGCCCGCCGGAAGAGTTCATCAAGCTAGTCGATGACGTCCGAGCTAGAGCCAAGGGTGGCACGCCGAGACGGCCGCGGACCACGCCCCGCGAAGACGACCCGCTGCTCGAGCTCTATAGCGAGACGCTGATCCGCAAGCTAGAGCAAGCAAGACTCTGCAGCTGAGGCAAGTAATCGCTCGTCGGTGTGCCGCGGCCCCCGGGCCGCTCTTGCGCGTGTACGCCTCTTGCGCGTGTACGCCTCTTGCGCGTGTACGCCTCTTGCGCGTGTACGCCTCTTGCGCGTGTACGCCTCTTGCGCGTGTACGCCTCTTGCGCGTGCAGGCGTCAACGCGACCGCCGGCGTAGCGAGCGCCGCAGCTTGCAAGCGCGGCGTAAAGGGCGCATGAAGTGTGAGGAGCGTCAATGCTATGCGACTTCATCATTGCCAATCGTGACCGGATCATCGAACGCGCCCGGGAGCGCGTCCGCAGCCGGACTACTCCGAAGCTGCTCGAAGCGACGCTAGACTTTGGCGTCCCGCTCTTTTTGACGCAGTTGGTCGAGGCACTGTCGCGGGAAATGCCGTCGGCCCCGCTGCGCTTGGTGGGAGCGAGCCCCGTGGTCGATCCTTCGAGTGAGATCAATGACTCCGCCGCGCTCCACGGCCACGAGCTACTGAAGAGTGGATTCAGCATTGGGCAGGTCGTTCACGGGTACGGTGACGTCTGCCAAATCGTGACCGACCTGGCCCACGAGTCGCAGGCCGCCATCAGCCCGCAAGAATTTCACGTCTTCAACCGCTGTTTGGACGACGCGATCGCGGGGGCCGTGACTGCGTTCGGGGAACAGCGCGAGCGCGACATGGCCTACGAGGGAACGGAGCGCATCGGCGTCCTGGCCCACGAGCTACGCAATCTCCTCAACACAGCCGTGCTCTCTTTCGACGCGATCAAGCGGGGCGCCGTGGGGTTCGGAGGTAGCACCAGCGCGATTCATGCGCGCAGTCTTGCTGGGCTGCGCGCGCTAGCGGACCGAACGCTGGCCGCGGTGCGGCTCGAGGCGGGTCAAGCGAAACTGTCACCGCTGCGGCTGGCGGACTTCATCGAAGAGGTTCACCTGAGCGCCGCGCTGGAAGCCGAAGGCCATCGCCTGCGGTTCGAAGTCGATGCAGTGGACTCGCTGCTCGCCATCGACGCGGACCGGCAGCTGCTCGCTTCGGCGCTCTTCAACCTGCTTCAGAATGCATTCAAATACAGCCACGCAGGCGGCACGGTGCGTCTCAGCACCCGCGCCACGGATGCACAAGTTCTGATCGAGGTCTCCGACGCGTGCGGGGGGCTCCCACCTGGCACGGCGGAAGCCCTGTTTAGGCCGTTCGAGCGCGCTGGAGCCAAGGGACCAGGCCTTGGCTTGGGGCTTTCGATCGCCTTGGACGCGGTTCGGGTTCATGCTGGGGAGCTCCTCGTGCGGAACGTCCCGGGTGAGGGCTGCATCTTCTCCATCGTCCTGCCTCGCCCGCCGCCGGCAAAGCTCCTTCAGGTTTTGCCGGACGGCAGGCACGGTGCTGCGCCCGGCACCCAGGGCGGGCCGGGCCGTGGCGCCCATTCAGGCGCTCCCCTGCGCGGCAAAGCCACCTGAGCGTTGTCACTCGAGTGTCCGCGGGCTGACGCCGACGCCATCACGGCCCGCGATGGCGGGAGCTCAGCAACTCGTTGACCGTCGAGAACAGACTGTCGATGTTCGCGACGGGCCTTGCCAGCGCCGGCGTGAACGCTCAGCAGGCCATGGCCTTGCCCGGTCACCGCGCGGCGTCCACGCACATGGAGTACGTGCGCATCACCGAGGTGCTCGAGGTGCCGCTGGCCGCGCTGCCCAAAATTCAAAGGGCAGCGACCGTGCCCTTTGCTTTGCGCCCGGCTGCAGGACCAAGCGTCTCTTCGGCGCACCCCGTAGGATTCGAACCTACGACCCTCGGATTCGAAGTCCGTAAACGGGGCGGTACCGGCGTCACTCGGTATCATCAGAAGTCGCGATCTATCGGCGTTTTTGAATGCTACAGATCGCTGAGCCATGACACTCAGAGACGCCGAAGGACGCGCGGAGGTACCCGCTGGAGTACCCGGAGCGCGCGAACCGCAGACCGTCGGACCACGCCGGCGCGCACGCCGGACGCGCAGCCCGCACCCCGGTGTCGTGCTCGTGCGGCCCGACGCGGGGCACCCCTACTGGCGCGCGCGCTTCGACGACCCGGACACGGAGCGCACCATCAAGGCGAAGCTCGACCCGCTCGCCCTCGGCACCGCGGAGGCCCGGCGCGAGTGGGCGATCAAGAAAGCTCGGTCGCTGGCGAGGCGGCGAATGGAGCTGGAGAGTGGCGCGGCCCGCGGCACGGGTACGGGGTTCGCCACCGCAGTCGGCCAGTACTACGAGGCGCACCAGCAGCTCCGCCCGCGGACGCTGGCCGAGTACAAGTCGGCGACCGACAAGTTGCTCGCGTGGGCTGAACGGCACGGCGTGCAGTCGGCCGACGACCTGACGCGCGCGAAGCTGCTCGGCTTCCGCGAAGAGATCCTGAATGCTCCGAAGAAGCGAGTCGCCAAGCGCGGCAAGCGAGGCGCGTTCCGCGAAACGCGCGAGCGCCGGGCGCCCGCCAGCCTCCACCGTGAGCTGCGCGGCGTGCGGGTCGTGCTCGGGTACTTGGCGGAGCTCGACCTCCTGCCGAAGATCCACGACGGTGACCTACGCCGAGCGCTGAAGAAGCTCCCGCTGACTCTCGAGCAACCAACCTTCCTCCGGCCCGCCGAGATCGCCGCGTTGCTCGAGGCGGCGCTCGCGCACGACGCGGAAGTGTTCGACGAGACACGCGCCGAGCACGCCGGCGAGGGCGAGCGCGGCACGACTGCACGTTACGAGCCGGTCGCGCCGTTCGTCGCCACGCTGCTGCTGACCGGTATGCGGCTCGGCGAAGCGGTGGCGCTGACCTGGTCTCAGGTCGACCTGCAGGCGCTCGACCACGACGGCCAGCCCGTCGGCGAGATCCACCTCGCCGGCGCCGGCACGAAGACGAAGCGGGCGCGCGTGATCGACCTTGCCGTGAGTCCGTTGCTGCGCGAGCTGCTCGGCGTGCTGCACGAGAACGGCACGAAGCGCGGCAAGGTTTTCGCGCTGACGGCGGACGCCGCGGCCGCGGCGGCGAAACGCCTCAAGGCCCGGTACGGCGCGCCCGAGGCGTTCAGCTGGCAGGTGCTGCGCTCGACGTGCGGGACGTACCTGACGAACGCGCCGGGCATCTTCGGCGCCGCGAGCGCCTACCGCAGCGCGAAGCAGCTGGGCCATTCCGTGACCGTCGCCGAGAAGCACTATGTCGGCCTGATCCGGCTCCCGTCCGCTGCGAAGACGCTCGACGACGCAACCGGCGCGGCCGCGGTGCTGCTGCGCCTAGTCGACGCGGAGAACGAGTAGCGCCGCGTCCGCCGATTCGACGGCGTCGTGCGCGGCTGGTACATTTCGCGCTGTGACCGAAACCACTGGAAGCGGGAAGTGGCGGGAGCCGGGCTTCCCCCACAAGGGTTGGACCAGCGGCTCCGTGCAGGATCTAGAGGAGCCGCTGCACACGTGCGAAGTCTGCGAAGCGGCCACCGTCCGGTACGTCCACTGGCTCACACATCCGGACTACGAGCAGCAGCTTGGCGCGGGCTGCGTCTGCGCGGGACACCTGACGGAAGACCCGATCGGTGCGAGCAAGCGCGAGAAGAGCGCGGTCAACGTCGCGAAGCGCCGTGCGAAGTGGCTGACGCGCAAGTGGCGCGTGTCGGGGAGCGGCAACCCGTTCTTGAACACGGATGGCTACAACGTCGTTGTTTTTCGTCGGAAAGGGGCAGCCCCTCTGTTTGGCTACCGCATCGTTCGGCGCGACGAAAAGGAGGCTGCAGCCTGGTCGCCCAAAGACCTCCCGAACGAAGACTTGGCCAAGC
>JAQSWN010000333.1 GCA_029266615.1 Polyangiaceae bacterium | reverse complement strand
CTCCCGGTTCGATTACTATCAGGGATTCGTTACTACGGACTCGCGCACCCCGCAGAGGGAGCCGGCACTGATCTTATGGACGCGCAACCGATCCGTCAACGGCTCGGCCCGCTTCCGTTCGTCGAAAACTGGGCCAAACCGCGTGAGTTTTGCACTTTGGCGACATGATCGCGTCGGCCCAAGCCCTTGACACCTCTCCCGGGGCACAAAAACCGGAGAATGCCGCACCTCCGGCCACCGGTTCGAAAAAAACCTGCTCCGTGGGAGAGGCGCGCTTCGTCGCGCCGGGCCAGATGGGCGAGGTATTCGGCGACGCCGAGGCCGACGGCTTTCTGACGGTTCAGCTCGAGGCGCCCGGACCTGGCCACCGCGGCCGGCTCGGCGTTCTGATCGAGGCCGCGGTGGAGCAGGCACTCGAGCGGCGAGGAGCGTGCCCACCTGGCGTCGCCGCTGCGACTGACCTCGCCTTGTCACTCGCGGACCAGCTCTACCGGGCCCGGCTCGTGGAGCTGCGCGGGGTCGCCCTCGGCTTGGGCACGCTCGGCGGCATGGCCGACGTGGACCACACCTTGGACACCGAAGACAGCGCGGTGCTCCGCTACTTGCTCACGGCAGCGGCGCTGCACCCGCTACGCCTGTACCTGAACGCTGCGGATCGCGGGCTGCGCGTCTTCACCGTGCCGATCGCTCTCCACGAGCTGATGCCCGGCAGCGCTCCGAACGCGATCGTTTGCTTGGAGACCGCTCCCCCGCCGTGTGTGGCCCCGGCCGTGGCGCGCAGCGCGGCCGCGATGGAAGCGAGCGAGGCGCCGCCTGCGGTCGAGGTCAAGACCTCTGCAATCGAGGTCAGAACCGTGGAGCTACCGCTCGAGGAAAACGTAGCGCTGCCGCTCGAGGAAGACGCAGCGCTACGCGCCGAGGTCGAAGACGAGGACGAGGACGAGGACGCCCACGAAGCCCCCACGTTCGTCCCCCCGCCAGTCGCGCTCGCTGCCGAGCGCGCCGCCGCCCGCGACGTGCTGGAAGCGATCACGCCGCCGCCCAGCTCCATCTCCGGGATTGACCTGTCGCCGCCGGATTTGGCCGCATTCTCGGCTCCCCCGGCCGTCATCGAAGCGGCGCAGGTCGCGCCGGCCCCGGAAGAAGAACCGATCGAGCCGAGCCCCGTGCCTCCCGAGCCGTTCGAGCGCGGGCCGCTTTACCCGTCCGCGGACACGGATTGGCGCACGTGGGCGAGCGAGCTGTCGATGGCGCGCGGCCCGAAGCCGTTGAGCGTCATCGAGCGCATGTTCGTGAGCGCCTACGTGCCGTTGTGCGACGCGGTCGCGCGCGGCATCGGGGACGCGTCCGCGCAGCAGGTGCTGACGACGTGGGCGACGTCCTTCGAGCAGAGCTACCGGGAGGCGTTCGCGGCGCTGTGCGTGCGCGGCAAGCGCCCGAGCATGGTGCTGGACCTGCCCGAGATTGGTCTTCGCATCGGTCGCTTGCACGGCGCGCGGCGAGTGGAGCTGATCGCGGTCGACGGCATGCGCTTCGACTTGGGCCTGCGCGTCGAGCAGCGCATTCGCTGGCGTATGGCGCAAGAAGTGGCCCTCACCGAGCGCTTGCTGCTCTGGAGCGCGCTCCCCTCCACCTCGTCCGTCCAGCTGGAGCTCCTCGGACGCGGCCCGGAGGCGCTCAAAACTTGGACCGGCGAGGTCACCTCGGAGATCCCGGTCGCGCGCGGCCAAAACGCGCGGACTTTGCGCCGGGTGAAGGTGGGTCACCGCGATTTACTGAAGCTGGACCTCGTGGAAGCACGGCTGATGGAGCCGGGCCAACACGAAGCCGAGCGACTCGACGACTTGGCGGACGAGCTCGCCGAGGTGCTCTCGGCCCAGCTTGCGCGGCTTCCGGCCCGGACGCTCGCGATCGTGTTCGGCGATCATGGCTTCAAGCTGGACGCGATGGACTCAGGGACGACGAGCGCCAAGAGCGGCGGCGCTTCCCCGGAAGAGGTGCTGGTTCCGGCGTTCGCGTGGCTCGTCGGCGGCGTGCACTGAGTCAATCGCGAAAGACGAGCTCGATCGGGCCATCCAAGCCGTACGCGGCCCCGCTCTCGAGCTCGACGGTTGCGCGCGCTTCGAGGTCCAAGCTCTCGACCAGCGCGCTCGGGGTCTCACAACCGCCTTCGTCGCGTGCTCGGCAATCCTGACAGTCCTCGCCGCAGTCGAGCGTTGTCCCCGCCCGAATGGCGAAGGTGTACTCTCCTGCCTTGGCGCGCGTCGCCTTGCGGCACTCTGCGCTGTGCACCGGACCCGGGCCTGGGAGCACGCACGAATCCGGGAGCGGCACGTTCGTGTTGAAAGCGCCGTCCCACAGGAGGTCCGCGTGCTCACCCGGCTCCAGCGTGAGCGCAGGCTGCGTCAAAGCGATACTCGGACAACCTCCACGTCCCGTGACCGTTGCGTCCCGGCACGTGAGACAGCTCCCCACCGGTGCCAGCGGTTGACCGTCGGCGTCGCGCAGTTGGAACCGCCAACCCAACGACGGCGAGTGGGTCTCCTCCTCCTCCCCCAGATGAAGATGGCCCGCGGTCGCGTTGACGACGCGAATCGTGACCACCTCCCCCACCTCGTCCTCGACCGCCGCGCAGTCAGGCGCTGCGTCTGCGCCCGCCCCCGCTTCTCCATCTTCCAAGCCGCTCCCAGCGTCCTGCGGCTGCTGGTCGTGGTTGGAGGACGGAGCACGCGCGTCGCCACACCCTGGGATCGCTACGGCGATCGTTAGAACGATCGGCCAAAACCGCGCCTTCATGACCAGGCGCTTGAGCAACGATCAGGCCAACATGATTTTGCCCACTAGATCCTAAGTTCGCGCTGATCACGAACTGGGTTGGCACAACTCGGCGCAGGAGCCGTGCCAACCCGTGCCGCTCACTCCTCTGCGGTGACCGGAGACGGCTCGCCCAGCAGCTGGTCGAGCTCCCTCTCCCCGCGGTCGATGGGAGCGCCTTTCTTGCGGCGCTTGCGCCACTCCAAGATGTCGTCGAACAGCGAGTACACGACCGGAATTGCGACCAACGTGAGCAAGAGCGAGAAGGTCTGGCCGCCGATCACGATGCCGGAGATGTTCCGGTTATTGCCGGAGCCGATGCCGCGGGACAACGCGAGCGGCACCATACCGGCCACGAACGCGAGCGTCGTCATCAAGATGGGCCGCAGGCGGTCGCGGTTCGCTTCCAGGATCGCTTCGAGACGCGGCTTGCCCAAGGCCCTCAGGTGGTTCGTATGATCGATCTGCAAGATGGCGTTCTTCTTCACGACACCGAACAGCACCAGCAGTCCGAGCGCCGACATCAGGTTCAAGCTCTGCTTGAAGATGAGGAGCGACAGGATTGCCCACGGCACCGTGAGCGGGAGCGAGATTAGAATGATCAGCGGGTACAACCAGGACTCGAACTGCGCCGCCAAGATCAGGTACATGAAGACGAAGGAGAGCGCGAACGCTAGCAAAAAGCCGGCGGCGAGCTCCGACGAGGACTTCGAGCGACCCGTAGGTACGAGGCGATAATCGGGAGTGGCGTGCACGTTGGCGTACGCCGCCTGCATCGCCTTCACCACGTCGCTCTCGCCGTAGCCAGGGGCGACGTTGGCCATGAACGTCACTTGGCGTTGGCGTCCCAAGCGGTTCACCTCGCTCGGGCCGGCGCCTTCCGTCACCTTCACGACGGAGGAGAGCGGCACCGTGCCGTACTTGGAGGACGGCACGGTCATGAGCGCGATGCCGCTCACGTCCCGGCGGTAGCTCTTCTGGGCGCGCAAGCGGATGTCGTACTCCTCACCGTGCTCGGCGTAAGAGGATGCCTTCACGCCCGCCACCAGCATACGAAGCGTTTCCGCTACGTCCGACACGTTCACCCCCAGGTCGGAGGCGCGATCACGGTCGATGGCGACGCGCAGCTCCGGCTTACCGGTGATGAGGTTCGTGTCGTAGTCGACGACGGCCGGGTTCTTCTTGATCTCCGGCTCCATCTTCGCGGCGTACGCTTCGAGCTGCTTCAGGTCCGGCCCCGCCAGCACGTACTGAACGGCCTTGGACGACGCGCCGGTGCTGATCGCCGCCACTTCGGACACGCTGACCCGCAAATTCGCAGGCAGCTTGGCCAGAATTTGCTTACGCGTGATGTCCATCAACTGAAACTGCGTGACCTCGCGCTCGCGCGGGTCCTTGAGGGACACGTACACGCTGGCCAGGTTCTGCACTTTCGCGTCGCCGCCCGCGACCGTCGTCACGGTGTGCACCACGCCCGACAAGCGGCGGATTTGCTGCGCGACCCGCTCGGAGATGAGCGAGGTTTCATCCGCGCTCGTGCCCTCGGGCGTCCGGATGTCGACCTGAAACTGCCCCTGGTCGTCCTCGGGTACGAAGCCGCTCGGGACCCGCTTGATCATCTGGGTGCAGGCGCCGAGCGAAACACAGCAGGCCACCACGACGACCCAGCGGTGTTGCATCGACCAGGTCAAGATCGCCATGTAGACGCGCTCGATGGGACGGTAGAACCAATCGACGATGCGGCTCAGGCCCTTGCCCTTCTCGTGCCCGCCGCTCTTCAGCAGCCGCGCGCTCAACGTCGGCGTGAGCGCGAAGCTCACGAACATGGAGACGCCGACCGCGAAGGCCATCGTGAAGCCGAAATTCTTCAAGAACCGACCCGGGATGCCGCCCACGAAGGCGACCGGCACGAACACCGCCATGAGGGACAACGTGGTCGCGAGCACGGGGAGGCCGATTTCGCGGGTAGCGAGCACCGCGGCCGGGAACGGCTTGACGCCCTTTTCCTCGATGTAGCGCACGATGTTTTCGAGCACGACGATCGCGTCGTCGATCACGATACCGACCGCGAGCGCGAGCGCGAGCAGCGTGATCATGTTCAGCGTAAAGCCCATGATCCACATCAGCGCGAACGTGCCGACGATCGAGATGGGGATCGAGATGGCGGCGATGAGCGTGCTGCGGGCGTTACCGAGGAAGAGCAGCACGACCACGGCCGCGAGCAGGGCGCCCAAGACCAAGTGCTCCTTCACCGCGCCGACACCGGTGCGAATGGGCGCGGAGTTATCGCGCACCACCTCCATCTTGATGCTCGCGGGGAGCGTGCGCTTCACCTCTTCAAGCCGCTTGAGCACGGTGTCCACGACCTGGACCGTGTTGGTGCCCGACTGCTTACGAACTTGGAGCACCACGGTGCGCTCGCCGTCGTAAGAGGCGAGGCTCGTCAGCTCTTCCTCACCGTCCTCGACGTTCGCGACGTCCGAGATGCGAACCGAAGAGCCGTTTTGGTTGCGGACCACGATGCGGCCCAAATCCTCCACACTGGCGACGCGGCCGGCTATGCGCAGCGTGATCGCCTGGGGACCGGTGTCCACGCTACCGCCTGGGGTCGTGAGGTTCTGCGCCCCGAGCGCGCGGTTCACGTCGACTGCGGTCAAGTTGTAGGCCCGGAGCTTGATCGGATCCATGCGGACGTGGATCTGGCGCGCGCGGCCACCGATGATCTGCACTTGGCCGACGCCCGAGATGCTCTCGATCTGGCGTCGCACCTTCTTGTCCGCGATTTCGGTCACCTCGCGGATCGGATCCTTCGACCGCAGCGCGACCAGGAGCACCGGCATCGCTTGCGGATCGACCTTGCTCACGATCGGCGAGTCGATGCCGCGCGGCAAGTCGCGCAGCACGTTGCTGATCTTGTCGCGCACGTCCTGGGCCGCGACGTCGCTCGGCTTCTCGAGCTTGAAGGCGATGGCAACCTGCGAGAAGCCTTCGCTCGAGGTCGAGCGTAGCTCGTCGATGCCGTCCACCGTGTTGACGGCACCTTCGATTTTGTCGCTGATGTCGGTCTCCACCTCCTCGGGCGCCGCGCCTTCCAAGGTGGTGCTCACGAGCACGAACGGGAGATCGATGTTGGGGAACTGATCCAGGCCGAGGCGGGTGTAACCGACGCCGCCGAGCACGAAGATCACCAGCATCAAAACCCCGGCAAATACCGGGCGTTTAACGCAAACTTGACTTGGGACCGAGGGCCACGATGCGCTCCTCCAGGCGGCCGGCGGTGACGACGAACACGCGCGACTGCTCGTCGGCTTCGCGCATCGCGCGGGCCGGCACGCTCGCCGCCTTCTGGCTGCCGACCGTGAGCGCCACGTCCGCGAACATCCCCGGAATGAGCAGGCGCTCGGGGTTGGGCACCATCGCCTCCGCAACCAGGTCCCGAGTCGTGGACCGAAGCGCGCCGGATACGAAGCGCACTGTTCCTTCGAAGCGCCGGTCCGGGTACGCGGCGACCGTGAACGTGACCGACGCGCCTTCCTTGACGCTCGCCACCTGCGACTCCGGCACCGTGATCTGCAGCCGCAGCGGGTCCGCCGAGACGATCGTCACCACGCGCGAGTCCTGACGGACGTACTGCCCGACCTCGACGAAACGCTCCGTGACGACGCCCGCGAACGGGGCGCGAATGACGCCGTCCCCCACGTTTTGTGCAGCCAATGCCGCGCGAGCGGAAGCCGCCTGCACGTTGAGCGGCAGAGTGCGGCACTGGGTTACCTTCTGCTGGTACTCGAGGTCGCTGATGGCGCCACGGGCCTTGAGCTGCTCGTACTTTTCGCACTCGCCCTTGGCCTGTTGTTCCTGCGCGCGGATGCTCTCCACCTGCGCCCGTGCGTCGGCGGCGGACAGCGCGAGCGCGCGCGTGTCGAGCTTGGCCAGAACCTGGCCGGGCTTGATCTGCTCACCGCGCTCCACCGTCGTGGAGAGCACGCGGCCGTTCGCGTTGGCGGCGAGGTCAGTCTCGCGATCGCCGCGCAGAGTGCCGGTCAGCCGCAGCGTGCGCGGCACCTCGATGCTGGTGACGGCCTCGGTTTTGACCTCCACCGCCGGCTCCTCTTTGACGCCCGCGGCCGCGTCGGCCGTCTTACCCTTGCACGCCGTGAGCGGCGCGAGGGCGAGCGAGAGAGCGGAAACGACCAGGAGGGAACGAAGACGAGTGGCTTTCATGGTTGAGTGGCTCAGCGAGGGCGCTTGTCGGAAACCGGGATACCCGCCGCGAGGCGGAGCGAGGCTCGGGCGAAGGCCAAATCGGCGTCGGCCTGAATTTTTGCGGCTGAGGCCAGGAACGCGTCGCGTTGCGCTTGGGTCACGTCCAGCTGCGTCGCGACGCCGGCCTTGTAGCGATCTTCGGACAGCGAGGCGGCACGGGTGGCAGCGGTAGCCTGGGCCCGCGCCGCGCGACTCTTGGCGACGCCCGCCTCCACGCGCCGAAATGCCTCGAAGGCGGCGTCCTCGGACGCGCGCTTGCTGCGCTCGACCCGGACGCGCTGAACCTCCAGCGCCGCTTCCTGCGCGTCGTTGGCGGCGTAGGTGCCGTAGTCGAGCCTCCACGCCAAGATGAGCTGCAGCGTGTACGCGCTGTTGCGACCGGTGAAGCCGGTGGCGTTGGTGAAGCGCTCCTGCGCGTTCGCGCTGAGCGTCGGCCAGAGCGCGCGGTTTGCGGCCTTGCGGTTCTGTTCGGCGCTCTCCGCGAGCTTGAGCTGAGCACGCTGGGCCGGCGTGCTGCCCGCGAGCGAGAGCCAGCCGTTCAGCGAGCCTTCGGGGTGTAAGTCGTCCTCAGGGAACGGCTGCGCGGCCTCGGGGCTGAGGCCGCTCAAGGTTTCGAGCGAGCGTGCGGCCAAGGCTGCGCTCAGCTCCGCGTCGGCCAAATCTTGCTCCGCTCGTGACAGAGACGCGGCGGCGCGCTCGTGATCGAGATCCGTGGCGGCGCCCGCGGCGCGGCGGTCGTCCACGTTCTTGAGGTTTGCTTCCGCGGCCTTGATCGACTCCCGCGCGGAGTCCACGAGGGAGGCGGCGCCGAGGAACTGGTAGTACGCGCGCGTGACGCTCCGCGAAACGTCGATGGTCGTCGCTTCTTTCTGCGAAGCGCTGCTCTCCGCCAGCGCGCGGGACGCCTTGTATCGGTGGTAGCTCGCCAGATCGATGATCGGCACGTCCAGCTGCAAGAATGCGTCGAGCTGGTTGTAGGGCGTGATCACCAGCCGCTCCGGGGAGCCCGGCAGCTGCACGGCGGCCTCGTACTGGTTACGCGTGTAGACGCCACGGGCGCTGAAAACGGGCGTCAGCCTACCGAGCGCGACGTCCGCTTCCGAGTTGCGCTGGCGAATGGTCGCGGTCGCCTCGCGGGTGTCGAAGGCGTTCGTCTTGGAACGCTCCAAGAACGCCTCGAGGGGCTGGGTCGCATGGGCGAGGCCCGGCGCGAGCGCCAGGAGCGCCAGCGAAGACTTGAGAATTCGGCTCAAAACACGGCGTTTCATCGATTATTTCCTAACTTCCACGTCTTCCTGCGCGCCTGGCCCATGGCCGGCGGCGAGGAGCACGTCCACGACGTGCCTTGCGAAATCTCGGTGCCCGAAACGGCCACTCATGCCCCCCATGAACAGCTCCGTC
>JAQSWN010000100.1 GCA_029266615.1 Polyangiaceae bacterium | reverse complement strand
CCCCGGGCGGCGCGCGAGGGTGGCTCGGTGCGGATGTCTTACGCGCAGCAGCGTCTGTGGTTCGTGGAGCAGCTAGGTGTCGAGGAAGACGCAGGGTACCGGGTGCACAGCGGGGCCCGCCTCGAAGGGCCCCTGGACGTAGCCGCGCTGCGCGCCGCCTTGTGCGCCGTCGTGAGTCGCCACGAGGCGCTGCGTACACGCTTCGACGAGATCGACGGACGCGCTCTACAACTATTGGACGGCGCCCCCACCTTCACGCTGGTAGAGCAAGATCTGCGCGGCGAGGCTGACGCTTCCGAGCGGGCAGCACAGTTGACTCGAGAGGAGCTGCAGGCGCGCTTCGACTTGAAGCGGGGGCCGTTGGTGCGTGGGCGACTGCTACGCTTGAGCGAGACACAGCACCTGCTGCTCCTGAGCATGCATCACATGGTGTCGGACGGCTGGTCGCTGGGTCTCTTCCAGCGGGAGCTCAGCGAGCTTTACGCAGAGCACGTGGGAGTCCGAGCCGCTGCGCTCCCGGAGCTGTCGCTTCAGTACGCGGACTACGCGTGCTGGCAGCGCGAGCGTGTGAGTAGCGCGCCCGTGCAGGAGCAGCTCAGCTACTGGAAGCAGCAGCTCAAAGGAGCACCGGCGCTGCTGGAGCTGCCGAGCGATCGGCAACGACCTCTGGTGCAATGTCACGCTGGGGGCGCCGAGGAAGTGAGGCTGGATGCAGCGCTCGTCGGTAGACTCAAGGAGCTGAGCCGCGTGCATGGCTGCACGCTTTACATGACGCTGCTGAGCAGCTGGGGAGCGCTCCTGAGCCGTCTGAGCGGTCAGAGCGAGGTGGTGGTAGGCAGCGCGGTAGCGAATCGGCCGCGAGCGGAGCTGGAGAGCCTCATCGGCTTCTTCGTCAATACGCTAGCTCTGCGTATCGACGTATCCGGAAACCCGACCGTCGGCGAGCTTTTGGGCCGCGTGAAGGAAGTGACCCTAAGCGGCCAGAGCCACCAAGACGTACCCTTCGAGCAGGTGGTGGACGCGGTCAACCCGGTGCGTAGCTTGTCCTACGGGCCGCTCATCCAGGTGATGTTTGCCTGGCAGAATACGCCGCCAAGCGCGCTTCAACTCTACGGCTTGCAGGTGGAGCCGCTCAAGCTAGAGGAGCGCACTTCTCAATTCGACTTGACGCTCTCGCTGCAAGAAGAAGCCAATGAGGTGCGCGGCACCCTCAGCTACGCCCAGGCTCTCTTCGAGCCCCAGACGGTGGCTCGGTACGTGTCGTACTGGCGCCAGCTCCTGACCGACATGGTCGAGAAGCAGCACGAGCCGCTGAGCCGCCTTTCCCTGTGGTCCGATTCCGCACGCCGCTCGGCCTTGACCGAGTGGAGCGCGCCCGCGGCGGCATTCCCTTCCGACCGCTGCTTGCACGAGCTCATCGAAGAGCAAGCCGCCCGCGCACCCACCGCCATAGCGCTTTGCGGCTCGCGCTGGGAGCAGAGCTACGGCAACCTCAACGACCGCGCCAATCAGCTCGCGCGTTACCTTCGGCTTCGAGGCGTCACCACTGCACAGCGCGTCGCCGTCTGCTTGGAGCGGTCCGCCCAGCAGGTGCTTTGCCTCCTCAGCTCGCTCAAGGCTGGTGCTTCGTACGTGCCGCTGGACCCCAGCTACCCGCGTGAGCGCCTGCGCTACATGCTCGCCGATAGCGCTCCAGCGGTGGTACTCGCCCATGGCGCAACCCGACAGGTAGTGCTCTCCGCCCTCGCCGACCTGACAGACCCGCCGCTCCTGATAGACGTCGACGCCGACGCCGACGCCTGGACCAGCGGCGACGCCAAAAACCTCAGCCCCACCGACGTCCAACTCAACCCGACCGACCTCGCCTACATCATCTATACCTCCGGATCTACCGGAGCGCCCAAGGGCGTCATGCTGGAGCACCGCGGCCTTTGCAACCTCATCAAGACGCAGGCGGAGCCGCTGGGGCTCACTGCAGATAGCAAGGTGCTCCAGTTTGCGTCCATGGGCTTCGATGCAGGAGCGTGGGAGTGGCTGAGCGCGCTGTGCAACGGCGCATGCTTGTACGTCGCCGCACGTGAAGACCTACTGCCGGGCGAGCCGCTCTATAGGACTCTCAAGGAGTCGGCCGCGACGCACGTCCTGCTACCACCCGTAGCCCTCGGTGCGCTCCCCTCCGCTGCTGGCCTCGAGCAACTCCACACTCTGCTCGTCGGCGGAGAAGCCTGCCCAGCCAGCTTGGTGAAGAAATGGGCCCTCGGTCGACGCATGCTCAACGCCTACGGCCCCACCGAGGCCAGCGTCTACGTGAGCACGTTCCACTGTCTACCAACAGACGACCGCGCCCCGCCCATTGGCCGAGCCATCCCCAACACCCAGCTGTACGTCTTGGATGAAGACCAGCAACCAGTGCCACCAGGAGTCACCGGAGAAATCTATATCGGAGGCATCGGCGTCGCCCGCGGCTACTTGAATCGCGACGACTTGACCGCACAAAAATTCCTACCCGCGCCCTTCCCCGAAGCAAACGGCGCTCGACTCTATCGCACGGGAGATCTGGGCCGCTGTCGAGCCGACGGCAACGTCGAGTACGTCGGGCGCAACGATCGGCAAATCAAGCTCCGCGGCTTCCGCATCGAGCTGGGCGAGGTGGAATCTCGACTCCGAGAGTGTCGCGACGTCAAGGAAGCCGCGGTCCTCGTGAAGCAAGACGCGGATGGCGCCAAAAGACTGGTCGCCTACGTCGTGCCAAAAGACGGCGCGACCATCTCCCCCGCCGACCTGCGCCAAGAGCTCGGACTCACCCTGCCCGAGCACATGCTTCCCGCCGCACTGCTCAGCCTCAACGCTTTGCCGCTGACGCCCAACAACAAGCTCGACGTCGACGCACTGCCCCAACCCGACCAAAGCGCCCGTCGAGCAATCCCTCGCTCGTATCTGGATAGAGCTCCTCCAACTCGAACGCGTCGGCCGACACGACAACTTCTTCGCCATCGGCGGTCACTCATTGCTCGCTTCGGTGTTGATCGGGAGGCTTCACCAGGAGCTGGGCGTCCAGCTCTCTTTGCGCGAATTTTTCGGCGCTAAGTCGCTGGCAGACGTCGCGTCATTGGTGTTCGCCGCCGAACGCTCGACCCAGCGAACCGATGCCATTCCTGAAGCTTCACGCAACGAGCGACTGCCAGCTTCGTTCGCGCAACAACGGCTCTGGTTTCTCGACCAGTTCGAGCAAGGCGCGGTCACGTACCATATTCCGCTGATGCTGCGCATTCGCGGCGCCGTGAACGAAGCTGCGTTGAAGCGCGCGGTGGAAGCGCTCGTCGATCGGCACGAGTCGCTACGCACGCACTTGGAAAGTGACGCGAATGGTTTGCGCCAGGTGATAGCGCCGCCCGGAGGATTCGCCGTTCGCGTCGGAGACACGGGCGACTCGGCACTTCAGCTCGCTGCCTGTCTTGCAGAAGCGGCGGAGCCGTTCGACTTGGCAAAGGGGCCGCTGTTTCGCGCTAGGCTGTTGCGAGCCAGCGACGAGGAGCGCGTGCTGCAGCTGACAGTGCACCACGTCGTCTCCGATGGCTGGTCGATGAGCCTGATGCTACGTGAGCTGGAGCAGCTGTACGTCGCTTTCGCCAACGGAAAAGCGAATCCGCTACCTCCGCTGCGCGTTCAGTACGCGGATTTCGTCCGATGGCATGGCCCCTGGCTCAACGAGGGCAGCTTGGCGGCGGACCTACAGTACTGGCGTGAACAGCTAGCGGGGCTCGAGCCGCTGCTGCTGCGCCCTGACCGACCGCGTCCGGCGCTCAAGACGTACCGCGGCGCGCACCACAGCTTTCACCTGCCGGTCGAGCTCTCGCGTCGGCTGAAGGAGGTGGGCGATCAGCAGGGTGCGACGCTATTCATCACGTTGCTCTCAGTATTCTACGCCCTGCTCTACCGCTACACCGGTCAAACGGACATCGCGGTCGGCACGACTAGCGCCAACCGCGGCGTCCCCGAGACACAGGCGATGGTCGGTCTATTCGTCAATACGCTGGTTCTACGCGCCGAAATCGGCCCAACGCAGCCGTTTTCGGAGCTACTTCGCCGCGTTCGCGAGATCGCGCTCGACGCGTACTCACACCAGGACGTCCCTTTCGAACGGCTCGTCGAAGAGCTGCGGCCCACGCGAAGCATGAGCCATGGGCCGCTCTTCGAGATCATGTTCATGCTCCAGAACCTTCCGCCACGCGGCGACGTCATTCCCGGCTGCGATGTCGAAGTCGCCGACTTGAGCCTGGGCACCTCGAAGTTCGACCTGAACCTCTCGCTGCGGGACTCGCCCGCAGGACTCTTCGGCACCGTCGAGTACAACACCGACCTCTTCGACGCCGCTACGGTGGAGCGCCTCGTAGGTCACTACGAGAACTTGTTGCGTTCCGTCGCCGCAGACCCGAATCAGCAGGTGGCGGAGCTCGCGCTCATCGGCGAGCGAGAGCGCTCGACGCTACTCGTGGATTGGAACGCCACAGAGCGCAGCTACGACCGGGAAGCTTGCATTCACGAGTTGTTCGAGGCCCGTGCCGCGCTGCAGCCGACGGCAATCGCGCTCTCGGATGGCCGTCGCGAGGTGACCTACCGCCAGCTCAACCGTGCTGCCAACCGCTTAGCGCGACGGCTCAGCTCTCGCGGCGTCAAGCCGGGGGTACGCGTGGCGGTTTGCATGCAGCGTACCTGCGAGCTGGTCGTTGCCCTGTTGGCGGTCCTCAAGGCGGGTGGCGCCTACGTGCCGGTCGATCCGGGTTATCCAGCGGCGCGAATCGGGTGGATTCTCGAGGATTCGGGCGCCGAGCTCGCCATCACGGAAGCAGCGCTGTCGGAAAGCGTCTCAGCGGTCGGCACCCGCATCCTGGCCAGTGCGGATTGGTTCGACGACGATCTGTCCGCTTCCGCCGATGCCGAAGACGTCGACCGGGCTTCGTGCGGGCTCGTGTCCGAGCACGTAGCGTACATCATCTACACGTCCGGCTCGACGGGTCGCCCCAAAGGCGTCGTCGTTCAGCATCGACCCGTCATCAATGTGATCGATTGGGTCAACAGGACGTTCGGAGTGGCTCCGACCGACAAGCTGCTGTTCGTCACGTCGGTGAGCTTCGACCTATCCGTGTACGACCTGTTCGGCGCGCTCGCCGCGGGTGCGCACATTCGACTGGCAAGTAGCGCCCTATTGAAAGCGCCGGATGAGTTGGCGCGCGTGCTGTCGACCGAACAAATCACGATTTGGGACTCTGCGCCGGCGCAGCTGCAGCAGCTCGTGCCGTTCATGGAGCCGCCCAGCTTGAACGCGAGCTGCGGATGGTTGCGGCTCGTCTTGCTCAGCGGCGACTGGATCCCGGTCGGCCTGCCCGACGCCGTGCGGAGCTGCTTTCCCAGCGCGAGCATCATCAGCCTGGGAGGCGCGACCGAGGCCACGGTGTGGTCGAACTACTTCCCCATCGAGAAGGTCGAGCCGAGCTGGACCAGCATCCCCTATGGAAAGCCCATCCAGAACGCGAAGTACTACGTGCTGGACTCCGCCGGTATGCCATGTCCAATCGGCATCGCAGGACACCTCTACATCGCCGGCGAGTGCCTCGCCTTCGGGTATAACAACGACGCTGCGCTGAACGCGCGCAAGTTCGTCGACAGCCGGTTTGCGCCCGGAACCCGCCTGTACGCCACCGGGGACCTCTCCCGCTGGATGCCGGACGGAAACCTGGAATTTCTGGGGCGCGACGACGGACAAGTCAAGGTTCGCGGCTTCCGCATCGAGCTAGGAGAGGTGGAGCGAGCGATGCTCGTTCACAGTAAGGTCAGCGAAGCCGTGGTGCTGGTTCAGGCCGACGACCGCGGAGAACGCTTCTTGTGCGCCCACTATGTGGGCTCGGTCGAGCCCGCCGCCCTGAAAGCGCACCTGGGTGGGCTCTTGCCCGACTACATGTTGCCGAGCTTCATCGCCAAGCTAGACGCGCTGCCGATGACGGCCAATGGCAAGCTCGACCGTAAAGGCCTGCTCGGGGTCGACGCTCTGCGGACGCGCCTGGGGGCGAAATACACGCCGCCAGGGAGTGAGCTCGGCGCCGAGCTCGCCCAGCTCGTTGGAGAGGCTCTCGGGGTCGAGCGCGTCGGTCTTCACGACAATTTCTTCGACCTGGGAGGGACCTCGTTGAACCTGACGCGCCTGAACAAGAGCATCAACGAGCGCTACACGAAGAAGATGAGCTTGGTGGAGCTGTTCAGGACGCCCACCGTCGGTGGCATCGCCGCGTTCTTGAGTGGTAAGCAAGACGCGGCGCAAGACCTCGCGCGCGAGGACGAAGACGCGTTCGAGCGCTCCCTGTCCATTTTCGAGCAGTAGCGGGTCAGCGGGGGGAGAGGACGTCGCGCCGCTAGTGGCGCTGCTGTCGGTGCCTACGGGTTTGCGAGTAGCCATGGAAAAACTGGAAAATCGTTCGGTGGTCAATTTGGCGGCAGCTGCCAATCAGGTCGGATTTGAGCGAGAGTATTGGCTCGCGCGTCTCGGTCCTAGAGTCGGAGGGCCCGGACTTCCCGAGCTACCTGGGCCTCGATCGAACGCGCGTGGCTCCCTAGAGTTCCAGGTATCAGACGAGCTCCACACATCGCTCCAAGCCTTGAGTAGCGGTATGGATCAGCGCCAATTCGTGGCGTTGCTGACCGGCGTCGCGGCGTTGGTTCACCGCTACAGCGGAGCCGAGAGCGTCGTGGTGGGCACGGCCGCGTGCTGGTCGGTTCCGGCGAGCGAAGCGGCGCAAGCCGTGCCGCTGGCTCTCGACTGCGTCGCCGACGTCAGCTTCCGCGAACTGCTCATCGAAGCTCGCCAGCGCTACCACGAGGCGCTCGAGAATCAGAACTACCCGACGCAGCTACTGCTGCAGGACCTACAGCAGGTAGTTGCCACGAAGCTCGACACGCTATTCGACGTGGCCGTCATCTTCGAAGACGCGCAGCCGCGCGGCGCGACAGAGAGCACGAAGCTTTCGTGGTGCTTTGCTCGAACGAAGTCAGGCCTCCGTTGCACGATCGGCTACTGCGCGGCGTCGTACCCTCAAGATCTGATAGAGCAACTCTCGCGACATTTTCAGTCACTATTGCTGGAGATGTTGCGGGCGCCGACGACCCCCGTTCGCTCGCTACGCATGATGTCCGAGGCCGAGCTGCACCAGCTGGTCCTCGGTAACAACGAGACCCGCAGCGACTACCCGCGTGCTGCGTACGGAGCACGGATTGTGCGCCGGTGAGCGCGTCGCGCTCCTCCTCGATCGGTCTCTCGACGCGATCGTAGCCATGCTCGCGGTGCTCAAAGCCGGCGCAGCCTACGTGCCGATCGACACGGCTGCGCCGAAGCCTCGACGAGCGAGCATCTTGGCGCGCATCTCGGCGGCGCTGTTGATCACGAGCTCGGAGTACATGCTCGACGTCGATGGCCACGATGGCGGCATCTTCGTCACTGATTTACAGAGCGCAACCTTGCCCCAGTCGCCGCCGGAGCCGCCAGCGGTATCGACTCGAGCCGCCGAGCTCCTCGCTTACATCATCTTCACTTCTGGCACCTCGGGCGAGCCCAAAGGGGTCATGGTCTCGCATCGCGGCATCGTTCGGCTGGTTCGCCAAACGAACTACATCCAGCTGGACGCCGATGAACGCTTGCTGCTCACCGGCTCACTCTCCTTCGACGCCTCGACCTTCGAGATTTGGGGCATGCTCCTGAACGGCGGCACCCTATACGTAGAGAGCCAAGCCACGCTTCTGGACTCTGCCCTGCTCGCTCGTGCTGTCGCTCGCCACCGCATCACGACGATGTGGTTCACCTCCGCTTGGTTCACACAGCTCGTGGACCAGAGCATCGCGATCTTCGAGCCGCTGGCCTGCATTTTCACTGGTGGAGACGTGATCTCCAAACCCCACGTGGAGCGCCTTCGCCGGCACCACCCTGACCTGCGCATCGTGCACGTCTACGGGCCCACCGAGAACACGACATACTCGCTGTTTCACGACATCGAGGGTGAATATCCGTTCGGCATCCCGATAGGTCGGCCTATCGGCAACAGCACGGCGTTCATCGTAGACGACCGCTTCGGCCTGCTGCCCGCCTACGCTTGGGGTGAAATCGTGGTCGGCGGCGACGGCTTGGGCATCGGATACTGGAAAGACGAGCCGGAGACGCAGGCGAAGTTCGTGGAGGTTTCGTTGCCTGGCGCCGGCCAGGTTCGCCTCTACCGAAGCGGGGACATCGGACGCGTACTGCCCAACGGTCAAATCGAGTTCGGTGGGCGTGCGGACGGTCAGGTCAAGATCCGCGGCTTCCGAGTGGAGTCACGCGAGGTCGAGCAAGTGGTGATGCAGCAACTGGGCGTGCAAGACGTGCGCGTAGTGGTCCGCGGCGAAGGTTCGGACAAGTCGCTGTGCGCATACGTCGTCGCGACGGAGAGCTGCGACAAGCAAGGCTTACGCGCGACCTTGAAGCAGCTCTTGCCGGACTACATGGTGCCGCGCCACGTGGTGTTCCTGGACGCCTTTCCACTCAACATCAACGGCAAGTTGGACTTGCGACGGCTGCCGGAGCCAGCGGGGGAAGACCAGCCGACGAACGAGGCCCCCATCACGCCGACAGAGTCGTACCTGCAGGAGGTCTGGGCCGAGCTCCTGAGCTTGGAACGCGGGCAGATCGGCAGGAGGGCGGACTTCTTCGATCTGGGCGGGCACTCGCTCAAGGCGACACTCCTCATCTCGCGAGTGCACCGTGACCTCGGCGCGGTGCTGACGCTCAACGACGTCTTCGATGGACCGGTGCTGACAGACCTGGCTCGCTGCATCGACGCGCTCGGTCGTCACGTCTATGCTCCCATTCAAGCCATCGAGTCGAGGCGTTCTTACGCCTGCAGCTCCCAGCAGACCCGCATGTTCATGCTGCAGCAGCTCGAGCCAATCGGGACCGCTTACAACGTTCCGATGGTGTTCGACTGGTCGGGGCCGCTGGACGTACAGCGACTCGAGCGCGCGTTCGAGACCTTGTTGACGCGCCACGAAGCCCTGCGGACATCTTTCGAGCTGGAAGCGGGCCGAGTGCATCAGATCGTGCACCCGACGGGCAGCCTGCGCGTCGAGCGCGCGAAGGACAGCGTGAGCGCCACCGATGAGCTCGTGCGGCAGCGCGTTGCCCCTTTCGATCTAGGGCAGTCGCCGCTCATGCGAGTGTTCGTCGTGGAGCGCAGTGCCGCTTCGCACCTGCTGCTCGTGGATGCGCACCACGTCATCTTGGATGCCTTCTCGATCGAAGTGCTGCTTCGCGAGCTGGGAGATGCCTATCAGGGCAGGCCGCTACCGCCACTTCAGCTGCAGTATCGGGATTACGCGGAGTGGCAGCGCAGCCCGGCGTGGGAGGCCGCGGTCGCCGAGAGCCGCGCGTATTGGCTAAGCCAGTTCGCCACGATGCCGACCCCGGCGAGCCTGCCGACTGTCAAGCGTCGACCGCCGGTCCAGACCTTCCAAGGTCGGACCTTTCACCTCAGCATCGAGTCGACCACGCTGACGCGGCTCAAGCGCGTCTCGCAAGACGCTGGCGCCACGCTCTTCATGACGCTGCTGAGCTGTGTGTACGTCTGGCTCAACAAGCTGACCGGCGGCCGCGACTTGGTCGTCGGTACGCCGATCGCAGGTCGCATCCAGCCTGAAATCGAGCGGGTCGTGGGGCTCTTCGTCAACACTCTTGCGCTCCGCTGCGAGCTGGCTCCGACGGACACTTGGCTGGACTTGCTGCGAAGAACTAAGCGACTGACCGTGGATGCGTACAAGCACCAGATCTATCCGTTCGAACGCCTGGTGGAGGAAGTCGTGGTGCGCCGAGACTCGAGCCGCAATCCGCTGTTCGACGTGATGTTCGCTCTGCAGAATGCCGACACGGGTGCGCTCGAGATCGAGGGCACCCGTATCGAGCCGTACTACTTCGATACCCGTACTGCGAAGTTCGACGTGAATATCTGGGGCGGGGAGGTCGACGGTAGGCTGGACCTAGCGTTCGAGTTCAATACCGAGCTCTTTTCGGAGTCGCGTGCTCGCGAGTTGGCAGATTGCCTGGAGCAGGCGATCTCGGCGTTTGGGAGCGCCCCCGCGGACTTGCTTTCGCATGTCTCGCTGCTGAGCGAAGCGAAGTTGCAGGAGCTCTCGGGGCGCGCAGGCGCGGCGTCGCCCATGCTGGGCGGAGCGCTGTCGCAACGAGTCGAGCTGCACGCCACCGAGCGCCCTGAACGGTTGGCGGTCTACTACGGCTCCCGAGCGCTCACGTACGCAGCGTTGAACGCGCGAGCCAATCAGTTGGCGTCGGTGCTCCGGCGCCTGGGCTGCGGTCCCGATCGCGTGATTGCGCTCCAGCTGAAGCGCTCCGTCGAGCTCATCGCAGCGATCGTCGCCGTGCACAAGGCGCAGGGGGCCTTCTTGATCATCGATCCTGGCTTACCGCTGGATAGGCGTCAGCTGATGGTCGCCGACTGCCAAGCGACGTTGGTCGTGACCGCCGAGGAAGCAACGGAGGTAGGGGGCGTTCAGGCGCTCTGGCTGAACGACCCGCGCGTAGAGCAGGCCAGTACCGAGAACCTCGACCTCACGATCGACGAAACCAGCCTCGCCTATCTCATCTATACTTCCGGTAGCACGGGCAAGCCCAAGGGCGCTCAGCTCACGCATCGTTCTCTCGCGAATCTCGTGCTGGGTTTGAGCCAAACCTACGCGTCGGGCTTTTCGGCCAAGGACGGCGGACTCAGCATCACCAACACGTCTTTCGACGCCTTCATTGCCGAGACCTCCCTACCGCTCTGGTTTGGCGCCTCGTTGTCACTGGTTGAAGAGGACGACCTGCTCGACCCGGTCGCGATCGCGAGCATGCTGTTAGCTCACGAGATCACCTTCGCGTACTTGCCACTCGTACTGTTGGCTCCAATCGCGGGGAGTTTGAGGCGGACAGGCAAGCGGCTGCCGTTGAACAAGTTGATGATTGGCGCCGAGCCCATCAATGACGCCATGCTGACGGAGTGGTTGGCCCTCAACCCCGACCTGCACGTGCTCAATGCGTACGGTCCCACGGAGGCGACCGTCTGCGTCAGTCTCTACGACTGTCGCGAGCGCCCGCCGACGGGTGAGCTCTTGCCGATCGGCAAACCGATGCCCAATGTCCGGTTGTTCTTGGTAGACGACGAGCACCAGCTCGTGCCGGACGGAGCGGTGGGGCAGATCCTCATCGGCGGCGCCAGTGTCGGGCGCGGCTACACCGCCTCCGAGCTGACTGCGGAGCGCTTTTGCCGGCCGAGCTTCGAGCCGGATGGCTGGTTCTATCAGAGCGGCGACCTCGCTCGTTGGGACCACACCGGCAACTTGGTCTTCCTCGGTCGTAAGGATGATCAGGTCAAGCTGCGAGGCGTCCGTATCGAGCCCGCAGAGATCGAAGCCGCTATCGGCGCGCGCTCGGGCATCCGCGAAGTTGTCGTTCAAGTCAAGACGCTGCCTCACGACGAGACCCCCCGACTGGTTGCCTACTACTTCGGCGCGGCACCGATTCCGGATGTCGAGCTCCGAGCCTGGTGTCGGCAACGGCTGCCTCCATTCATGATCCCGGAGCTGTTCGTTCACTTGGTCGAGCCGCCGCTGCTCGTGAGCGGCAAGATCGATCGTCAGTGCCTACCTCTGCCGCCCGCGCCGCTCCTCACCGCGGACGTGCCACCTCGCGACGCCACCGAGCTGAAGATCGCGCAGCAGTGGGCGCACGTCCTCAAAGTACCGGTCGAGAGGATTGGGGTCTGCACCAGCTTCTTCGACATGGGGGGCAACTCGCTCAAGCTCATCGAGCTCGTCGGCCGCCTGCGCGCCGAGCTCTCGGCGACGATCAGACCCATCGACTTGTTCTCGGCTCCCACCGTCCAGGACCTGGCGCGAGTCTTACGCTCCGCCGGAAGCGCCGAAGGTCAAACCGTCGAGGATTTTTCTCTCTGATCTGCGCCCTTGGGCGGTGAATTCAGGAAAGCAAACATGCGCTACGAACCCATTGCGATCATCGGTATGTCAGGCCGGTTCCCCGAAGCGGAGAACCTGGACGAGCTGTGGAGCAACCTCGCCTCGGGGCGCGACTCAATCCGGCAGTTTCCGGAGAGCAGGCGCCGCGAGGTCGAAGACACCTTCGGGCCGATGACCGAACGTTACGTTAAGAACGGATACCTAAGCCAGATCGCCGACTTCGACGCCGGCTATTTCGGGATCTCGGCGGAGGAGGCGCGATTCATGGATCCGCAACAACGCATCGCCCTGGAGCTGCTGGAAGAAGCCATTCAAGACTCGGGCTACCGGCCAGCGGAGCTGGCCAAAGCGACCGTCAGTACCTACATCGCACACGCGTCGAATCAATACGGCACGCTCCTGGCGAATCACCCGATGAGCGTCGTGAACGTTCTCGACTCTGCCTTGGCGGGGCGCGTCGCCTACATCTATGACTTTCGAGGTCCGGCCATCACCGTAAACACGGCTTGCTCCTCTTCGTTGGTGGCACTGCACATGGCGTGCGTGAGCCTTCTAACGGGTGAGAGCGACTACTCCGTGGTCGCCGGTTGCCAAGTGTTTCCACTACCCGCGCCCTGGCAGGCGATGAAGGACTATCCGGTGTTCGCCAAGAGTGAACAGCTCCGAGCGTTCGCACGGGGCGCGGACGGCACCCTCGGTGGCGAAGGAGGCGGCGCATTCATCCTAAAAAAGCTCTCCCGCGCGCTAGCTGACGGTGACGTGGTGCATGCGGTCGTGCGCGGCTCGGGCGTGAACAGCGACGCGGCTCGCTCCAATGGTCTCAGCGCGCCGAGCCACGTGGCGCAGGCGGAGCTCATCACTCAGGTCCTGCGAACCGCAGAGCTGACAGTCGACGAAGTCGGCTACGTCGAGGCTCATGGCACCGGAACCGAGCTCGGCGATCCAATCGAGGTCGAGGGTATTGCGCAAGCGTTCAAAGGGCGCAGCGCACCGCTACCCATCGGGTCCGTCAAGACCAACATCGGACACCTGGTCGGCATGGCCGGGTTCGCGGGCGCGGCGAAGGTCGTGCTCGCCCTGCAGAAGCGGAAGCTTCCTCCTTCGCTTCACTTCGACGAGCCCAACCCGCATATCGACTTCGAGAAGGCGGGCGTGTTCGTGAACGCGCGGCTGGCGGACTTCGGAACGCCGGACTCGGTGCTTCGCGCGGGGGTGAGCTCGTTCGGCATCATCGGCACGAATGCCCACGCCATTTTCGAGCAGGCTCCGCTTCGCAACGCTACGCGTCCGCTGGACGAAGCTTACGCGGTGCCGGTGTCGGCGCAAAGCCGTGATGGTCTGACGTCGCAGCTTGCCCAGCTCGAGCGGCGCTTGGGCGACCGCCCAAGCCTCTCGATAGAGGACGTCGCGTATACGCTCGCCACCGGGCGTCGCGCGCTGCGTCATCGGGCCTGCTTCGTCGTCGGCAGTGTGAGCGAGCTTCGTAGCCAACTGGTCGGGCGAGCGCCAAAGCCGCCTGCACCGGGGGGCGGGGTGCTCTACGTTTGTGCTCCATCGAGCCTCGAACGACCGTCGAGCCTGATGTGCGCCGAGGTCGAGCGGAGGTACACGGCGCTAGCCGGCGGCGTACAGAGCGCGCGCGCGCAGCGCCTCCTACGGGACTACGCTCACGCGCAGGCGCTCGCCAGCGCTGGTTGCGGCGCGAAGGGCGTGATCGGTTGGGGAAGCGGGCGCTACCTGGCCAACTTGGTATCCGGTAAAACCTCCGTAGCCGAAGCGCTCGCCGCGCTCGCCGCGGAAGGGGACCAAGCGCACGAAGACGAGCGGTTGATCGAGGAGCGCGCTCGCAGCGCCGTGGACAAGGGCTACACGACGCTGTTGTTCTTTGGAGATGTCACGCCCGTTTTCGACCGCTTGCAGGACTACCTGGGCAGCGGGGGTGCCGTGCACCGGCCCACGGCTGACAGCAGGAGTTTTCTCGCCTCGCTCGGCTCCGCGTTCGAGGCTGGCGCCGACATTCGGTGGCACGAGCTCTTCGGCTCTGCAGGCCGGCGCGTGTCCTTGCCCCCCACTCCACTCGAACGGCAGCGGCACTTCGCGCTGAAGAGCAATCTCCGGCGCGATTTGTTTCCCGAGCCAGGTGCGACCCGAGCCGCCGAGGCGCGACCGTCGCCGACCTCCGAAGAGGCAAGCCCCGGACTCGAACGTGCGTCTGCGGCCCCGTCGGGGCCCACGCTCGCGGACGCGATGGACTTGCTGAGAGGCTTCCTTCCCGCTGGCGCGAGCGAGGATGCGGACTTCCTGAGCAACGGCGGCGATTCGATCGGAATCGTCGAGTGCTCGAGCCAAATCCAGGAGCGCTATGGCGTCGAGCTGTCGGTGGACGACTTCTATGAAGCGCAGACTTTGCGCCAGCTGGGGGAGCTGGTCGTCGCCCGGTCGTTTTCCGGGCCGGACGCGGTGGACGCAGGGGCCTCGGCAGGCAGCGTCGTAGAAGCACCGCCAGCAGCGGTTCTCGCGGCGGGCGGGGGCGAATTCCGCATCGAAGCCGGAGACGAGCCGGATCACGTGCTGGTAACGGGCGCGACTGGCTACCTTGGCGCGCACGTCGTGCGCGAGCTCGCGACGTCGAGCCGTAGCGTGGTTCATTGCCTCGTACGTGGAGAGTCGGAATCGCAGGCCCGCCAGCGCCTGGAGCAGCGCTTGCGTCTCTACTTCGGCGCGCAACTAGACACATTTGCTCGCGAGCGCCTGCTGGTCGTCAAAGGAGACGTCCGGCAAGAACGGCTCGGCGTGGAAGACGCCCCCTACCTGGAGCTCTGTCGAACGATCAGCAACGTCATTCACTCGGCTGCGGACGTGAGGCAGGTCGCGCCTGCCGAGCAACTGCGAGCCGCCAATGTCGATGGCACCCGGCGGGTTATCGAGCTGTGCCGCGCAGTACGCTCCAAGCGATTACAGCATTGCTCCACCTACGTGGTCTCAGGCCGCGTAGCACGACCGACGACCTTCGCTGAGCGCGACCTCGAGCAGCAGCAAAGCTTCTTGGGCAACACCTACGCTCGAACGAAGTACGAAGCCGAGCAACTCGTCAACCACGCCCGTGCCACTGGGCTCCGCGCCAACGTGTTTCGAATCGGCAACCTCACGGGCCGCCTGAAGGACGGAGTTTTTCAGGCGAATGCAAGTGAAAGCCTGCTCTACGCGAGCTTCAGCGCCATTATGGAGCTGCGTAGTTACCCCCAGTCCCTATCCGAGATGGAGGTCGAGCTGTCCCCGGTGGATCTGTGCGCCCAGGCGCTGGTTCGACTCATGGCTCGAGACCCAGCGAGTAGCACCAACTTCCACTTGATGAATCCACGGCCGACCCGGCTCGGCCGCGTCTTTTCCGCCATGGAGTCGGCGGGTCTCCCGCTTCGAAAGGTCGAGCGTGACGATGAATTTCGGGACGAGCTCTCCGTTCATGCGAGCAAGGCCGGCTCGCCCGACACGCTGAAGAAGCTTTGGCTGCTGCTGGATGGCGGCCGCCAGCGAGGCGCCAGCGAGCCTAGCTTTCAACCGCAGTACACCTTCGAAGCCACGTTGCCAGCGTTGGGCGAGGTGGGTTTTGCCTGGCCCGAGCTGGGTTCTGCCTATTTCTCGAAGCTCGTCGATGTTTTGCAGGGCGCGCCCACTGCACAGCCAGGCGGATGCTGATCATGGATCGGACAGGGATACGCACCTTTCGGACCGTCGCTGCCGACGGAACAGAAGTTCATGCAGAGTACGTGCGCGGGGCGTCCAGCTCGACAGCCGTGCTGATTCACGGCTTCGGCGAGAACAGCTCAGCCTGGCTCGACACCAGCGCGGCGATGAGCGACCTCTGCTCCACGCTCCGCATCGACCTCCGCGGCCACGGCGACTCTGCCGCGTCGCCAGGCGGTTCCTATCACCTCGAGCTGTACGTGGCAGACGTGCGGGCGGTACTCGATCACCTCGAGCTCGAGCGAGTGATTCTGATAGGGCATTCGATGGGCGCGTGGATCGCCGCCCATATCGCTGCACGGTGGCCGGAACGCGCGCGTGCGCTAGCGCTCGTGGACATCGGCCCAGAGACCGACACGCGCACGCAGGCCAGCATCTTCGATGGTCTCGAGCAGCGAATGCGTCGCTACGCCACCGTCGGCGAGTACACGAATTGGCTGCTGGAAAACCGCCAGCTGCTGACGCCCGAGGCCGCAGGGGTGCTCGCCCAAGCGTCACTGCGTCAGGTGGATGGTGCCTACGAGCTGAAGATTGACCCGGCGCTTGCTCAGCGGCGCGACCTCGGATTGCGCTCCGGCTTCGCGGAGCTGGAGGGCCTCCTACGTCGCGTGTCGTGTCCTTCGGTCGTCATTCGCGGCGCCGCCTCGGCGTTTTTAACCGCACCAGTCGCCAGGTCGATTGCTGCGCTCCTGCCCAAGTGCGAGGCGCTCACTGTCCCTCGCGCGGGTCATAGCGTCATGACCGACAACCCCACCGCATTCAGCCGTGCCCTTCGCGCCTTCGTGACGTCGACTCTTTGAAGCGCCCGGAGCCGATCACGCGATGTGCACCAAGCCCCTCCCGCCGATGCGCTGGTCGCGGTAGCGCACACACCAGGGTCGTCGGTTTCTGTTTGGCGTTGGCAAGGTGAGCTCCTCGGTCGGGATCGTGTGCCGCTGGACGGCTAGGTGCTCCTGCGGGGTGAGCGGCTGTGGTCGGACGCGTCGTCCGCGACCGCTAGCCCTTCCAGGCCCGGAGTGAGAAGGCGGGCCCCGGGTCGCGGCGGCACGACCGAGCTCTGACGACGTCCGCGCTCACGAGGCCCTCCCGCGCATCCGTGCGCGTCATCGCCGTGACCGGCACCTCGCCTGGCACCAGGCGCGCTTGGTGGTCGCCAGCAGCGGCGCAGAACGAGGCCACGAAATCGTCGCCCTCCCGTGGCTGTCTGTCCGTCCCCCCGTGTTCCCCACTGCCCCGCGTAACTACTGGAGCCGATTGCTGGACTTGAACCTGCGACCTGCGCTTTACGAAAGCGCTGCTCTACCACTGAGCTAAATCGGCGAAAGGGAGCGGGAGGATACGCGCGAGCGTCCGTTAGTCAAGCACAACGGTATCTGCTAGGTTTTCGCGGCGTGAGAGGCAGCAATATTCGCCTTTTTCCGAGCCGTGTCGGCGCCATGCGGGCGGCGGCGATCGCGCTCCTTGCCAGCCTTTGGCTCGGCTGCGCGCCGGACCGGGGGACGATCGGGGCGGTGCTGGCTCAAACCCCCGACCAGCGGCTGGTCCTTCGTGACGTGCCCTCCGCTCTGGCCGCGGGGCGAGCCGGCCTCATGCCGGGGGACGAGGTCTTGCTCATCGACGGGCGCGACGTCCGAGAGCTGGACGACAAGGGCGTGCGCCGCGCGCTCGGAGGTAGCGTGGGAGATCCGGTGAAGCTCACGCTGCTCCGCGAGGGCCGAGTCATTCGAGTCACCGTGCGCCGGACGCCGCCTCGCTCCGCGAAGAAGAGCTGAGCTGCTAAAATCCGCGTAAAGCTAGCGGATTTTTCAAGTTAAACCTGGGCTTCCCCTCCCTAGTTTCCATGCTAGGGTCCGCGCGGTTTTGCCCCAGGGCCGGATGGTTCTGGGTTATGCGCAGAGCGCTGGAGCATCTCATGAGTCGTTACCTGTTCACTTCAGAGTCCGTCACCGAAGGCCATCCAGACAAGGTGAGCGACGCCGTCTCCGACGCCGTGCTCGACGCGGCGCTGGCGGGCGACAAGGCGAGCCGCGTGGCTTGCGAGACGCTGTGCAAGACGGGCTTCGTCGTGCTGGCCGGCGAGATCACGACCAAGGCGACCATCGACTTCGGTAAGGTCGCGCGCAAGGCGATCAGGGACATCGGCTACACCAGCTCGGAAATGGGCTTCGATGCCGACACGTGCGGCATCTTGCTGGCTATCGAGCCGCAGTCTCCCGACATCTCTCAGGGCGTGACCGAGGGTGAGGGTCTGTTCAAGGAGCAGGGCGCCGGCGACCAAGGCCTGATGTTCGGCTACGCCTGCGACGAGACGCCGGAGCTGATGCCCGCGCCGATCATGTACGCGCACCAGCTCGCCAAGCAGCTGGCCGCGGTGCGCAAGAAGAACCAGGTGGACTTCCTCCGTCCCGACGGGAAGAGCCAGGTCACCGTCGAGTACGAGAACGACGTGCCGAAGCGTATCGAAACCGTCGTCGTCTCTACGCAGCACTCGGAGAGCGTCAAGCACAAGACGCTCAAAGAAGCGGTCATGGAGCTGGTCGTTCAGAAGACGCTGCCGAAGCACCTGCTGGACAAGAACACCAAGTACTTCATCAACCCGACCGGTCGCTTCGTCATCGGCGGCCCTTGCGGCGACGCCGGCCTCACTGGCCGCAAGATCATCGTGGACACCTACGGCGGCATGGGTCGTCACGGCGGCGGCGCCTTCAGCGGCAAGGACCCGTCGAAGGTGGATCGCTCCGCGTGCTACTTCGCGCGCTACGTTGCCAAGAACATCGTCGCGGCGGGCTTGGCCAAGCGCTGCGAGGTGCAGGTCGCCTACGCCATCGGTGTAGCGAAGCCGATGGGCGTCTACGTGCACACGTTCGGCACCGGCATCTTGGACGACGAGAAGCTCGCCGCCTACGTGGCGGAGAAGTTCGACTTCCGCCCGCGCGCGCTGATCGAGGAGCTGGACCTGCTGCGTCCGGTTTACGCGCCGACGGCCGCGTACGGCCACTTCGGCCGTGCCGAGTTCTCGTGGGAGAAGACGGCCCGCGCCAAGGAGCTGGCGTCGGATCTCGGCGGCAGCTTGCTCAAGGGCCACGGCCTGAGCAACGGCGCGTCCAACGGCAAGGCGGAGAAGGCCGACAAGGCACCCGCCAAGAAGGCACCCGCCAAGAAGGCGCCCGCCAAGGCCGCCAAGGGTGGCAAGCGCGCGGGCGCTTCCGCCTAAGGCTCGTCGTCTTCTAGCAGGGCCTTTTCCAAGGCCAAAAGCGCCGTGTGCAGCTCTTGCATTCGGCGCTTTCCAATTTTGTCGCTCAGCTCGGACTCCAAAGCGCCGAGCACGGCCAGCCCTTGCAAGAGTCCTTGCTCACCCTTCGGGGTGAAGCGCACGAGCTTGGCGCGCCCGTCCTTCGGATCTTCGACCTGCTCGACCACGCCCCAGTACTCGAGCTCTGCCACCAGCTGGCTGACGGCTTGCTTGGTGACGCCGAGCTTCTTGGCCAGATCCGCGCCTCGCACGCCCTCCGCGGTCAAGTGGGGGAACAGCGCGGTGTGGGACGCGCGAAGCGGAGGGTTCGGCCCCGACTCGCGATTGACTCGCTCGATCGCACGCTCGTTGACGAGCCTCGCGCATTTGAACAAGAGCTGGGCGACGCTCTGCCGCTTCTTACTCTCGAAATCGGCGGGATCGATCGTCTTCAAGCGCGGGCAAGCTTACTCCCCTGCCTCCCGCATTCGTGGCAAAAAGCCGTCCAGCAGCGTCGCCAGCCGTTCGGGTGCCTCTTCTTGCGGCCAATGGCCGACGCCTTCCAGCGCATGCACCTGAGCTTGGGGCAAAGCCTCCTGCAGACGCGAAAGTAGCCGCGGTGGCAGCAGCTTGTCTTCCAACCCCCACGCGATGAGCGCAGGCACCTTCGCCAAGCTCTGGCGCTCTTGCCACAGCCGCGCGAGGCTCGGCGCAGAGGCTGTGAGCGCTTTGGCGAGCGTCCACAGCACACGCACCCGCGCATCACGATCGCGGAACGGGGCCAGGTCGTGGGCGTGAATGCGAGGCGTGAGCTTACGCTTGTCCGCGTATGCGCTCGGCATGAGCAGCCGCAGGGAAGCGTTGAGAAAGCGGTAAAGGAACCGTCCGACCCAAGAAGCCACGAAGCGGGCGCCCTTCGCGAGCTCGGGGTCGTCCGTGAGCGGCCACATCCAGCTGTTGAGCACGACCAGGCTCGTGATACGTGCAGAGTCTTCACAGGCGAGCGGGAGCGCGATGGGTCCCCCGTAGTCGTGCACCACGAGTGAGAAGCGCGTGAGCGCAAGTCGCGCGACGAGCTCACGCAGCACGCGCGTGTGCGCCTCCGGCGTGTACTCGAAAGCGTGCGGCCGCTCCGACAGGCCAAAGCCGAGGTGGTCGAACGCGACCACGCGACGCGTGCGCGAGAGCACGGCGATCAAGTGTCTGTATTCGAAGGACCAGCTGGGAGTGCCGTGCACGAGCAGCACGACCTCGCCATCCTCCGGCCCCTCGTCCAGATAGTGGACGCTACCGTGGCTGGTCGCGAGCCACCGGGACTGGAACGGAAATGCGGAGCGGTCGAGCCAGTCCGGTCGAGCGCCCCTAAATTGGTCAATCATGCTTGACCATGTCGTCTGTCGCCGAAAAGGTCAACTGCGGTTGACCATCGGCTGAGGATAAGGCGTCTATTCGTCGTGAAAAGGCCGGGTCGCGCGACTGCCCTCCCAAAGTGGCCGCAAATCGAGCGATCTTCCCGCACCGATCGGGCGTAACGGCTCGGAACCAAAAAGACTTTCGGTCTCAAGGGTCCAAGCTGTTGCCTCGGAGAGCCCCCTGGGCACCGACGCGCGCGCGCGGGGGCGCCGACGAGGTCTTCGCACGACGCAGGGCCAACGGTTCGCGAAGCCGCTACGGACGTGCCCTTGCTACGGCGTGGCTCCCACGCGAGGAGGCCGGAGGCAGCTTCCGACTTACGGACGGACGCAGTTACGGCCGGCGGCTTTGGCCGCGTAGAGCTGCGCGTCCGCCCGTTCGTAGAAGCCCTCCGCCTCTTCGCCGACCGCGAGCTGAGCAACACCGACGCTGACCGTGACGGGGAGCTTCTTGTCTTCGAACGTGTAGGGCTCGCGCGACACGGCGCGACGGATCGCTTCTGCGCGCTCGCGGGCGGTGGCGATGTCCGTTTCCTCGCAGAGGACCGCGAATTCCTCTCCACCAACGCGCCCGAAGAGCTCCGTAGGCGAGAGGATCGACTGCACGACTTGCGAGGCGCCGCACAGGACGGAGTCACCCGCCATGTGGCCGTGCGTGTCGTTGACCTTCTTGAAGTGGTCCAAGTCGAACACGATGAGCGAGAGCGCTTTGGCGCCGCCTGAAGCCGTGAACACACTGAGCCGCAAGCTCTCGTCGAAGTGCCGCTTGTTGAAGACGTTGGTGAGCGGATCGAAGCGCATGAGGCGCTGCACTTCTTCGTGGTAAGCGCCTTCGATGTTGCCGCCCGCGAGGTACTTCAAGAGCGCCTTGCCGATGCCGATGCGATCGCCATCCTTCAGGATTTGCTCTTTGATGCGCACACCGTTGACGTAGGTGCCGTTCGTCGACCCTTGATCCACGATCTTGTGGCCGCCACCGAAGCGCTCCAGCCGCGCATGCTTCCGGCTCACCGAGTCCGCATCCAAGATGAGCCCGGCGCCGGAGCCACGTCCCACGTCCACTGCCGCATCGCCCAGCACGACGCGATGGCCCAAGCGAGTGCCCGACAGCACGAGCAACAGCGCGCGCTGCTCGGCGGCTACGCGAATGAGCGTGCCCATGTCGCGCGAGATCGTGACCTCGAGCGTGGACTCGTAGTTGTCGTCGGGTTCGGGCAAAGCAGAAGGCCGCGGCTTGGGTCTTGGGCGGTACCTTGAGCATACCAAACGCTCGAAACCTTCCAACTAGGCCAAACACAATGACCACAATTACGAGCGCTGCGTCAGAGTGGGCATCTTGCCGCAGGCCGGCATGGCCGCCTCGCTTTTGACCGGCCCCTCCGCAGATGTGCGGGAAACACCTCGAGAAGGCACAGGAGTCGAGCGGCGCGGCAGCGCGGGCGGCGCCACCCGCACTACATGTCGTCAAATGTCGTAGTAGAGGTGGTACTCGAACGGGGTCGGGCGAAGGCGTGAGGCCTGCACCTCGTGCTCGCGCTTGTAGTCGAGCCACATCTCGATCGCGTCCTTGGTGAAGACGTCACCCTTGAGCAAAAAGTCGTGGTCAGCCTCCAACGCGTCGAGCGATTGCTCGAGCGACGCGGGCATGCGCGGCACGTCTTTCAGCTCTTCGGCGGAGAGCGAGTAAATGTCTTTGTCGAGCGGCTGGCCCGGGTCGATCTTGTTTTGAATGCCGTCCAGCCCTGCCATGAGCATCGCGCTGAAGGCCAGGTACGGGTTGGTCGAAGGATCCGGAAAACGAAGCTCCAGCCGGCGGGACTTGGGCGACGGCGAGTAGGTGGAGATGCGGATCGCGGCCGACCGATTGCGGCTCGAGTAGGCGAGATTGACGGGCGCCTCGTAGCCAGGGACCAGCCGCCGGTAGCTGTTCGTGGTCGGGTTCGTGAGCGCGGCGAGCGCGTGCGCGTGCTTCAAGATGCCGCCGATGTAATAGAGCGCCATCTCGCTCAAGCCGGCGTAGCTGTCGCCCGCGAAGAGCGGCTTGCCGTCTTTCCACAAAGACTGGTGGCAATGCATGCCATTGCCGTTGTCTCCATAGAGCGGCTTCGGCATGAACGTCGCGGTCTTGCCGTTGCGGTACGCGACGTTTTTGACGATGGACTTGAACCACATCAGCTTGTCGGCGCACTTGAGCAAGCTGTCGTAGCGCATGTCGATCTCGCCCTGGCCGGCCGTCGCCACTTCGTGGTGCGAGACCTCGACCTCGATGCCGACCTTCTCCATCTCCAGACAAATCTCAGTGCGGAGATCCATCTGCGTGTCCTGCGGCGGCACCGGGAAGTAGCCTTCCTTGGCGCGGATTTTGTGGGACAGGTTGGGGCCTTCGTCCCGCCCGCTGTTCCAGTGCGCTTCCACCGAATCGACCGCGTAAAACGCCTCGTGGCCCTTCACGTCGAAGCGCACGTCGTCGAAGATGAAAAACTCCGCCTCCGGCCCGAAGAATGCCGTGTCCGCGTAGCCCGTGCTCATCAGGTACGCTTCGGCCTTGAGCGCGATCTGCCGAGGGTCGCGTGAGTAGTTCTGTCGCGTGATGGTGTCCTGCACGGTGCAGATGAGCGACAGCGTCGGGTGCTTGGTGAACGGATCCATCACCGCGGTGGTGGCGTCCGGGATCAGCAGCATGTCGCTCTGATTGATGGGCTGGAAGCCGCGGATGGAGGAGCCGTCGAAGCCGAAGCCGTCCTCGAACGCGTCCAGGCTGAGCCGGTGAAAGGGCACGGACGTGTGCTGCCACTTGCCGATCAAGTCCACGAACTTGAGATCGACCATCACCGCAGCGTGCTTTTTCCCAAGCTCTATGGCGTGCTTCGCATCCATCACGGCCTCCGGGCGGGAGCCTACAACGCCCCTACCGACGTTTGTCTTCCGTTCGCGTGTGGTGACGCCACCAGGCCGGCGCAACGCGAAGCATTCGCAGTCCTTCGGCCGGAGCCGTCACCGGGGTGGCGACGGCTCCGTGCGGAGCTGGCCGCCCCGCTGGGCGGCCGAGGACCAGGCCTCCCCCTGAAAACGGCGTGTCAGATCGCTTCTTCGGCGCGCTCACCCGTGCGGATGCGCACGGCTTCGTCCACCGGCATCACGAAGATCTTGCCGTCGCCGATGCGGCCGGTTTTGGCGCTCTTCTCGATGGCGTCGATGACCTGATGGACCATTTGGTCCGGCACGACGATCTCGAGCTTCACCTTCGGCACGAAGTCCACGACGTAGGCCGACCCGCGGTAGACTTCCTTCTTACCGCCGGTGCGCCCAAAGCCCTTCACTTCCGTCACGGTCATGCCTTGGATGCCGACCTCGGACAGGGCATCCTTCACTTCGTCCAGCTTGAAAGGCTTGATGATCGCCTCGACCTTCTTCATCTCAGCTCTCCAGATAGTTGGGGGGGTTGAGCCCCAAGGCGCTCCTCTTTGACCCGACTCGCGACACGAGGCGGGTGCAAAGAGCGTTGCTGCTCGCAGTGCGAGCCCGAGCTGAGCAAGTAGCGGGGTCCTTGTTTCGCGAATGTTTCGCATAGAAGTCTCGCCGCTCGACGCGCTACTTTGGCGAAAATTCAAGGACCTAGGCCCCCTGATTAGGCCACTAGGCCGACACGTCAAAGTGCCCGAAATCCGCCAGCAGTAGTATTACGCTCCCCTTCCCTTCGAGCCCGTCGCCGCACGGCGGCTGCGGGCACCTGCTCGGCTTTCCGTTTCAGCGACTCCCTTTTCCAATGGTCACACAGAACCAGTCCAAGGTCCCGGACGGCACCCTGCTCGAGGGTAAGTTCAGGGTCACGCGGGAGATTGGACGGGGCGGGATGGCCGCAGTCTACGAGGCGGAGAACGTCGACATCGGTAAACGAGTCGCGGTGAAGATTCTCGCCGCGGAGCTCATCACCTCTCGCATCGTTCGTGAACGTTTCCTGCGCGAGGCGCGCGCCGCCGCCGCCGTGCGAAGCCCGTACATTTGCGACGTTTACGACTCGGGAATGTACGAAGAGCGCCCGTTCTTGGTGATGGAGCTGCTCGAGGGTGAGAGCCTTTACGATCTGCTCACCCGCGCGCGACAGCTGGACTTCGAAAGCACGCTGCGCATCGCGACGCACTCCGCACGCGGGCTGCAGAAGGCGCACGAGTCCAACATCGTGCACCGCGACCTGAAGCCCGAGAACATCTTCCTCACCAAGGACGAGGAGGGCAAGCTGCTCGCCAAGCTGGTCGACTTCGGCCTCGCAAAGTTTTACGAGCCGACCGGCAACGACCAGGCGACCGTCCGTTTGACGCGAGAAGGCGCGCTTTTCGGCACGCCCGCGTACATGAGCCCCGAGCAAGCGAAGGGCAAAGGCGAGGTCGATCACCGCGCCGACCTGTGGGCGCTCGGCTGCATCGTCTACGAGTGCCTGACGGGGCAGACGGTGTGGAGCGTGGACCAGGGCGTGGCGATGATCTTGGCGCAGATCGCGAGCGCGCCCTTGCCGCGGCCGAACAAGCTGCGGCCAGACCTGCCGCCCAGCTTCGAGCAATGGTTCCTGAAGGCGCTCGACCGCGATCCGGACAAGCGGTTCCAAACTGCGCGCGAGCTGTCGGACGCGCTGAACAAGGCGCTCGTTGCCGCGGCGCCCGCCCCGCGCGGGATCTCGTTGTCCAGCGACAACGAAGGGATGGTCGTAGACGAGCTGATCGCGTCGAGCGACCGCGTGCCCAAGTTGGACGCGGCCGGCTCGTTCCACGACGCTCAGCCCCAAACCGTGCGGGCGCCGGACACACCCGGCGGCGCCACTCAGGACAAGCCGCCCGAAGCGTCTTCGGGCCGCGCGATTTCGATCCTGATGTTCGTCGCCCTCGTCTGCCTGGGCGGCTACGCCGCGTGGCTCTACGTGCTGCATCCCCCGGGCGAGAGCGCGAACATCGGGGCTCCGAGCGCGAAAGGCAGCGCGGGCGCAGCTCCAGGCCGGCCCCCGAAGACTGGCGCAAAATCAGGCGAGAACGCGGATCCGGACGCGTACTCCAAGCTGCTGTTCGAAGCGCAGGACCTGCTCACCAACGGCTCCGCGAAGGACGCGCTCGAGCGCTTCAAGGCGGCGTTCGCGGCGGGCTCTCAGCCGCCGGCACGCTCGCTCTTGTCACAGGCAACCGTGGTCGTGGAGGAAGGCAGCGGGGCGTGCCGCGTGGACGCGCTCGCGCGCCCGCGTCCTTTCGGCATCGCAGAGCCGAGCTCGCGTCCGACGCTCGTGAAAACCGAGCGCGGCATCTTGTACGGCTGGGTCGACACGCACATCGACCCGAAGAAGCGGCAAGGTTATGTCGTGCTACTAGACAGCGCCATGAGGCGGGTCTCGGAGCCTGTACCGGTGACGCCCGAAGCGGTTTCGGTGCGGTCGCTCCAGCTGGTACCCATGAACGGCGGCGCTGCCCTCCTCTATTGGGACGACGCGGGAGACGCGGGCGTGTTCGTGCGACGCCTGGAGGCCGACGGCAAAATCGCAAGCCCGGGCCGGCGCGTATCCGACAACAAGCGCGGCGAGCTGCACCCCAGCTTGACCCCGACCGACGCCGGCTACTGGGCGCTCTGGGAAGAGGACGGCGCGCGCGGTCACGTGAACGTGATGGCTCGTTCCCTCGACGAAAAGCTCGACATCAAAGGCAAAATCACGCGTTTGGCAGACGTGGTCGGAGCACCGCGAAACGGCAACACCGCCTCGAGCCCCGACGCGGTCATCGCTCACGGCGCCCTGCAAGTCGTGCTCTCGGTGGACCGGGGCGCGGACAAGCACCAAATCCTCATGCTGCGTGTGCCGCAGAACGACGTGGGTCTCACGACCGGGCTCGTGGTCGACAAGAAGAAGAAAAAGCAGCCCGTCGGCGACACCAGCGTCGGCACGCTGATCCAGCTCTCGCGCGCGAACAGCAAGAACACCACCCCGCGCATCGCCTGCCTGGACAAGGCCTGCACGGTGGTGTGGGACGATGACAACGCGGGTGCTTACGCCGCGTACATCGAACGAGACAAGGCCGAGCCGCTTTGGCACCGCGAGTTCTCGCCCAAGGGCATTCGGCCGACGCTGGTCACGACCGACAAGAAGACCCTCATCGCCTGGTACGAAGACTCGCGGCTCAAGCTGGCGGAGATTGGCCGCGACGGGCTCGGTAAGCCGAGCGTGCTAGCGCGCGTGAACGGCTTTCAACCAGAGCCGGACGTGACGCGCGGGGAGAAGCCCGGCCAGTGGCTGGTCGCCTTCCGAGACTACGAATCCGCCCATTTCGAAGCCTTTGGGCTGCGGACGGAGTGCAAATGAGCCGCGCCGAGCACGACGAGACGCACACCGTTCCGCACCTGTTGTCCATCCCCGCGCGCGCGCAGATACGCCGCCAGCCGGTGGAGACGTCACGCCTCCTCTTGGTCCCCATCGAGATCAGCGACGGCGACGAGCTGTGGGACGCGGTGGAAGGCTCGCGTTGGCACCTCGAGCGCTGGCTTCCCTGGGTTCCGTTCAACGGCACGCGCGAGGCGAGCGTACGCTACGCGGAGGCGTGTGTGGCGGACTGGGACGGCGGACGTGCGGTGCGCTTCGCCATCCGCGATCGCCAGTCGCGCGATCTGCTCGGCGTGGTCGGCCTGGACTCCTGCGTGCACCTCCACCGCTCCTGCGAGCTCGGCTACTGGCTCCGGCGTGACGCGACCGGCAAGGGGCTGATGACCGAGGCCGCGAACGCGTCCGTGGAGTTTGCGTTCTCGCGCATGGCCATGCATCGCATCCGCTGCGCGGCCGCGACCGACAACTTCCCGAGCCTGCGCGTGATTCAGCGGCTCGGCTTTCGCTTCGAGGGCATCGCCCGGCAAGCGGAGCTGGTGCAGTCGCGCTGGCTGGATCACGCCGTTTTCGCCAAGCTTTCGCAGGACGAATGATCGAGTTTCCGGCTCGGCGGAGGCAAGTGCCGTTCTTGGTGCTCGCGCCGAGCCTGGTGGTAGTGGTCGGAGTCCTGGCCGCGTTCCTGATGGCGGCGCTGGGCACGCGCGAGCTCGGCAATCAGAGTGACGAAGCGGCCGCGCTGCGCGCCAAGCTTCTCGCAGTCACGGTCGCGGAGCGGCTACGCGCGACGCCGGAGGAAGAGCGCGCGGCGCTCGTGGAGCAAGCGGCGCGGCGCTCCGGCGCCGAGCTCTTGCTGGTGCAGCAGAGCGGAGACGTGGTGGTGGACGGCACCCAAGGCGTGCCCCAGAAAACGCAGATCGTGAAGCTGCTGGTGGAGGGAGACGGAGAAGCGTCGACCCAGCTCGGCCGCTCGCGCTACTTCGCCGCACCGGTCGAAGCCGCGGAGCCGCTCTCGGTGCTTTCTTTCGTGGTCGCGCCCGAGACACCGTTCGCGGGCGGCTCCCTGGTCGTGTCCGTCGCTCTACTCGCGACCTTGCTCGTCGGCGCGGCGGCGCTCGTCGCGCTCGCGCTGGCGCGCGACGTGTACTCGGACGTGACGTTCGTGGAGCGCCGCATCGCGGAAATGGCGCAAGAAGGCGCAGATCCAGCGGGAAAGCCCGTGCCGGTGCGGTCCGTGGATCAGGTCGGGCTCCTCGCGGCCTCCTTCAACGTGCTGGTCGACCGCTTCACCGCCGCGGAGGAGGCGTACCGCCAGGACCTGACCGGGGCCCAAGATTACGACAAGGAGCGCAGCGCCTTCCTGGCCGCGCTCAGCCACGAGCTGCGCACTCCGCTCAACGCGATCTTGGGTTTTACGGACGTGCTGCTCGCGGAGGTGGACGGCCCGCTCACGGACGACTCGCGCGAGAACCTGAGCGTGATTCGTAGCAGCGGCGAGCATCTACGCGCGCTCATCGACGACATTCTGGATCTGTCGGCGCTGGAGTCGGGCGAGCTGCGGCTCAGCTCGCGCCCCATCGACGTGTACCCCATCGCGCAGGAGGTCGTGCGCGAAGCCGGCATCGCCGCGAGCGCCAAGGGCCTCACCTTGGAGCTCTCCGGCAAGCCGGCGGTAGCTTACGCGGACCCGCGCCGCGTACGGCAGATCATCGGCAATGTGGTGAACAATGCCATCAAGTTCACCAGCAAAGGTGGGGTCACGGTGCGCGTCGACCCTCGCGACGGTGGCGTGTCGATCGCGATCGCGGACACCGGCCCCGGCATCGCGTCCAAGGACCACGAGGCGATTTTCCGCGAGTTTTTCCAGACCGGCGACGCTCGGCGGCAGCGCGTCGGCACCGGGCTCGGCCTCGCCATCACCCGGCGGCTGGTGCAGATGCACCGGGGCTTCATCGACTTGCGGAGCCAGCTCGGGCGCGGCTCGCTGTTCACGGTCGTGCTGCCGTCGCAGCCCCCGCCCGAAACCCGCCCCTCGGATCCGCTCCCTCCTCCTGCCAAGTCGCGGCCACGCGCGGAGCCGAGCCCTTGAACCGCGCCGCCGCTCGCCTGATCGTCCGAGTGCTGGGGTGGCAGATTGCCTTCACGCTCGGCAGCATCGGACTACTCGCCGCGCTGGCGCCGCACTTCTTGCTCTTGAGCGGTCCGGTAGCCACGGAGGGCATCGAAACTCTGAGCCTTGGCATCGCGGCGGGAGGCGTGCTCGGCCTGGCGCGCAGCGGCTGGCGCTTACGTCGGCTGCGCTTCGCCATCCGCGCGCTGGCCGTTGGCTCGAGCGCGGTAGAGTCGCACGAGCTGCTCGACATGAGCGAAGAGCCGAAGCAGGTGCTCGCTGGCTGGTCGGTGCCTTCGCTGCTGTGCGCGCTAGCCTCGACGACCGCGTTTCGGCCCAAGCTGCTCGACCTCACGACCGGCGTCACCCTGTGCTTGCTCGGCGCCGTCATCGTCGCCGCGGCCGCGCTGCCACTTTTCGGCCTGCTTCGCTCGGCGTTTTCGCAGGCTTTGGAGCTCGCGCCGCCCGACAAGATGCGCGACGTCGTGGAGGACGCGGAGAAGCGCGGTCTGATCGTGGAGCGCGTCTCGCGGCGCATGATCGCAGCCGTGACGATGCCGGTCGCCTTCTTGGCGCTCGGCTCCGCGCTCATCGTGGGCGCGCATTTGCGCCGAGCCGACGAGCGCAGCCGGGAAGAGACCGCGCGCGTCCTGGCTCGGGCCTCGCTCGAGGAGCGCCCCGGCCCCGTCGCACACGCGGGGCTCGACGCCGCGATCGAGCAAGGACGCGCGCTCGGCTTCGACGCCTCCGTGCGAGACTACCGTCAAGGCTACGCGGTGACGCGCGGCGAAGACGGCGTAGTAACGGTGGTCACGCCGCTCGACGACGGCAGCGCCGAGGTTCGTTTCTTGGGCACGACCGAAGGCGTGCTGGGGCTTTCTTTCGTCGGGGTTGCGCTCATGATGACGGCGCTCGCGGGCTACCTCGGCACAATGCTCGGCTCCGCGCTCGGGCGCGACCTGCGCGCGGCAACGCGGGACGTGCGGGACCTGGGCACGGAGGCGGTGCTGAGCGGCGGCACGCGCGTGGTGCGCGCCGCGCGTTTTCGCATGGTGGCGCGCCTCGGCCGCGCGATCGAGCAATTGGCAGCCAGATTTCGCATTTTCGCCAAGGCTCAAGAGCGCTCGATCGAAGCCCGGCAGGCTGCAGCGCGTATGCGCGGCTTGTTCTTTGCCAGCGTGAGCCACGACCTCAAGAGCCCGCTGAACGCAATTCTGGGCTTCACGGAGTTGGTTCGTCATACGGAGCTTTCGCCAGGTCAGCTCGAGAGCTTGGAGCTCATCGACCGGCGAGGGCGGGAGCTGCTCGCGCTGATCGAGACGATCTTGGACGCCGCGCGCGTGGAAGCTGGGCAGCTGAGCCTGCTCTTGGACGGCGCGGAGGTGCCGGCCCTGCTCGAAGAAGCCGCGATCAAGGGGCGAGATCTCGCGAGCAGTACCGAGACCGCGGTCGTGCCCTCCTGGGATCCGGATCTGCCCTTCGTGCGCGTGGACCCGGTACGTATCCCGCGCGCGCTGGCGACGTTCGTCGCCCACGCGCTACGCCGCACCACCGGCGGCGAGCTGCACGTCCATGGCAGCGCCGTACCGGGCGGTGTGCGCATCGACATCGAGCTTCCCCGGCCGGATCCGGATCTGGAGACGCTCTTGAAGCCGAACCCTCGCCGCGCGGAGACGCAGCACCGCGGCCTCGCCCTCGGCCTGCGCTTGGCGCGGTCCGTGGTGGAGCTTCACGGGGGCACGGTCGAGATCGGAGAGCGGGGCGGGGTTCCGGCCGTGTCCGTGCTTTTGCCGGAAATGCCGGGGCTTTGAGGCCGCGCAGCTACGGCAACAGGTCGAACCGGTCCGCGAAGGCTTCGAATGAGTCGCTGCGCTCGCCGCGCAGGTCGAAGCCGAACGTTGCTTGCCTACCCTCGCCCGGCACGAGCTCGCCCGGCACGTGGTAGCTCGACTCCGCGCGCACCTCCGGCGGCTGGCCGACGGGGTCGCCGTGCGTCACATCCGCCGCGAGCGCGCGCACGCGGAGGCCCCAGTCCTTTTTGGGCTCGTTACTAGCGTTGAACAAGCACGCGCTGCCGCTCTGGCGCGCCGGCTCGATCTGAAGCTTGCAGACCTTGACCGGTGCCTGCGCGACGATGAGCCGGTTGAGGTACGGCGCCTCGTCCTCGCGCAGAGCCTCGCGCAGCTCCAGCACCGCGTCGCGCGCGCGTGGATCGCTCAGGAAGGTGAGCATCATCGCGGCGTGGAGGCGCACTGGGCGGTGATTGGCGGTGAGCAGCTCTGCGAACAGGTTGGCGGGCGCAGCGTCGTCGCCGAACGGGCCGACGTCGCCAGGGACGGGGCTGTGTACCTCGAACTCGGTGCCCTGCCCTTCGACGCTCCACTTGATGGCCTGAGCGGGACGAAGTGGCCCCTCGAAGAACAGCGGTCGCGTCACCACCGAGTAGCGCTTGTTGGAGGGCGGCGGGTCGCGCTCGAAGAACTCGACCAGAAGTGACAGCTCCGGCACGTCCGTTTTGCCGTTGTTGACGACGCCGAGCTCGAGCTCCAAGTACTTCTTGTTCTTGCGCTCGTCGTCACCGCGGCCCTTGCGCACGCGCTGAGACAGCGTGAGCAAGCTGAGCCGCGGGATGGGCGTCTGCCACAGGGCCGAGTCCGAGCGCTGGCAGCGGCACGACTCACCGAGTCGCACCGAATTGCCGGACGGTGGCGCCGTGACTTCGGCGGGTTTCGGCGCTGCCGTCGTCGCCGCCGCCAGCACGCGCGGGGGCGGCGGGGGCGCTTCATCCTGTTCTTCCGGCTCGCGCGCGGGAGCCCGGCGGCGGCGCGGGCGGGGGCGCGGCGCGCGTCACCGCCGGGCGGAAGCGCATGAGCTCGGCCAGGAATACCTCGCGCGCCACGTTTCCACTCAGCTTGGGTACCGGCGTCGCCACGAAGCGATCCGCCCAGAAGCCCACCGCGACCACGCCCAGGGCGGTGAGCACCGACGCCGACAAGGCGAGCGCCAGCGATCCCGAAGCACCCGCGCCACGCGCCCCCGCGAACGCGGCCAGCGCCGCGGTGAACGCGAGACCGGCGCTGGCGACGCGCACGACCAAGCGGCGTTTGCGCGACTCCTCCGGCGGCAACTCCACGTACCCGCTCGTGAAGTCCGACAGGCTCAATCGGTTGAGGGGCGTGAGGCTTACGTCCACCTCCAAGAAGACCTCACTACCCTCTACCGTGGTCTCCCAGACACTGGACCACGGCACGTCCACGTCTCGCGTTGCGAGCGCCCCCGGCACGTAGCCGTCGTTGAGCGCGAACACACCGCGGTAGCCGAGGAGCAGGCCCTGCTCCGTGCACTCGAGCTCTACGGCGCCGGCCGCGTTGCTACGCTCGCTACTTTTGGCAGTGGCCCGAAACCGCATCGTTTGGCGGGCGAAGCCTACCGCGGACGCACGGCGCGGCCGGCCCAAAACGTGATAAACCGAGCAGGATGCCGGTTTCCGTGGAGCGCGTCGTCGAGCTTTCGAGCGAACGCAGCCAGCTGTGGTGTGCCATCGGTGACACGGAACGCATGAATCGGGCCGTCGGCCTCGGGACGCTCGAGGTGCGCCCCCACGAGAGCGCCAGCGCAGCCCGTTACGTGGTGCGGACCGTCTCCGGCGGCTTCCCGCTCGAGTACGAGGAGCAGCCCTTCGAGTGGGTGGAAAACGAACACTTTCGCATCCACCGCAGCATGCGCAGCGGCGTCCTGCTGTCGATGACCAACGAATTCTGGCTCATCCCGCGGCCGGAGGGCGGGACCAGCGTGCGCTTCCGCCTTTCGGTGGAGCCGCGCTGGCAGGTGCTGGCGCCGATCTTGAAGCTCGAGCTACTGCGGTTCGCCGGTCGCATCATCAGCGAGCTGGGCCGCGTGGAAGAAGACGTGAAGGCGGGTCGCACCGCGTGCTTCCGCACCGGCACGTCTCCGGTGGACGAGCCGTCCCTGTCGCGCGCGGCTCGGGCTCTGGAACAGCTGCTCGCACCGCCGCGGCGAGAGCTCGGGCAGAAGGTCGTGGAGTACGTGCGCACCGCGCCGGATTCGGACGTCGTGCGCATTCGCCCATTCGAGCTGGCCAGCCTGCTGCAGGCGGACGACCGCGAGACGCTCTCGGTCTGTTTGCACGCCGTGAAGTCCGGCCTCTTGGAGCTTCACTGGGAGCTGGTGTGCCCCAGCTGCCGCACCGGCACGGAGAGCACGGACACGCTTTCGGACTTACCGGTCGAAGGTCACTGCCAACTGTGCGACCTCTCCTTCGAGCTCGAGCTGGATCGCGCGGTGGAGGCGACCTTCCGTCCCAAGAGCTCGCTGCGCACGCTCGCCGCGGGTCCGTACTGCATCGGCGGGCCCTTTCGCACTCCGCACGTCGTGAGCCAGGCCGTAGTGGACGCGCAGGGCAAGGCGGAGCTGCGCGTGCCGGACGAACCCGGGCGCTACCGTCTGTTCCTGCGCGGCGGCGCGAGCGCGGCGATCGAGGTCGCGCCGGGCGGCGACGCCCAGCTCGTCGTTCAGGCGACCGATAGCGGGTTGGACGTGACGAAGGCCACCCTCGCCCCCGGGGCACGGCTGGAGGTCGCGCACACGGGCGAGAAGCAAACTCACGTGAAGCTCGAGCGTCTCGTCTACGCCTCGCGCGCCGCCACCGCGCACGTGGTCAGCACGTTGCCCGAATTTCGGCGCGATTTCTCGAGCGATTTGCTCCGTCCTGGCACCACTCTGCGCGTCGCGCGGGTCGCGCTTCTCTTCACGGACTTGACCGACTCGACCGCGCTCTACTCCCGAGTCGGCGACGCCAAAGCATTCAAGGTCGTGCACGAGCATTTCGACTTGTTGCTCGGCATCGTCGCCGCGCACCGCGGCACGCTGGTGAAGACCATCGGCGACGCGGTGATGGCCGCGTTCGTGGAAGAGCGCGACGCGATCGCCGCCGCGATCGAGATGCTGGAGCGCTTCCCGGAGTTCCGCGGCACTTTGCCGGAAGCGGGCCGCACTTTCCTCAAAGCGGGCGTCTACGCAGGGCCCTGCTACGTCGTCACCGCGAACGGGATCTTGGACTACTTCGGCCAGACCGTGAACACGGCGGCGCGCCTGCAGGGCGCGGCCGGCGCGGGCGAGGTGATCCTCGTCGAGAGCGTCGCGGAGGAAGCTCGTCAGAACGGCTGGCTCGGCGCACACGTCCCGAGCGAGCACTTCGAAGCGTCGCTCAAAGGGCTGGACGCGCCGCTCCGGGTCGCTCGCATCCACGTGGATCGACCATAAAAAAGCACCCCGGATGCTCAGGATTCATCCGGGGTGCCCCACCGTGTCTCCAGGCGCTACCCCAAGATGAAAGCGCGCGACGGCACGGTGCGTCATCAAGGGACCACGCCCGTTGTTTCAGGACGTTTTCGCGACGCTTTCGGCGAAGGATGCGATCCGTTCGTCCAAGAGCGGCAGATCGTTGTCCAACGTGGCGACGTGATACGAATCGAGCAGCTCCAGCACCGTCACGGCCTTGCTGCCGACGAGCTTCGCTAACTCTTTGGAGTTATCGGGTGGCACGCTGTGGTCGTCCCGCGAATAGATCACGAGCAGCGGCGCCGACAGCTTACCTAGACGCGCGCGCACCTCCGGCAGCGCCTTCACGAGCGAGTTGCCGGCGGCGACGGCGACCATGTCGTAGGCGTCCTCGTCCCCACCCTTCTTGATGTCGTTCTTCTTCAATCCGGCCGAGCTCGCCGGCGCGATCGGCACGACCTTCTCGAAGAACGGCGCAAGCTTCACGATCACGCCGTCGCGACCCAAAATTGGCGCGTTGATGGTCACGACCCCCTGGAGCGGCTCATTCGTCGCTAAGTCCAAAACCAGAGTGCCCCCCATGGAAAAGCCGACCGCGACTTGCGCTTTCGTGCGCCGGCGCAGCCGATCCAAGGCGGATTTCGCCTCTGCGCGCCAGTCCGAGTAACGATAAGGCAAGAGGTCACGGGGCGTCGTGCCATGACCGGGAAGGAGCGGCATCTCGATCGCGAAGCCTCGCTTCGAAAGCAGCTCTGCGAGCGGCCGCAGCGACACTGGGCTCCCCGTAAAGCCGTGCACCAGAAGAATGCCAACGTCCTCGAGCTCGCCGCTGCCTGCGCGCGAAAGAGGCTCCGCCCCGGGGCGAACCGGAGCGCTCAAAACAGGCTCCCTTGGTTCGTGCCGCGCGGAGGCATGACCTTCTTCAAGTGCTCGTAGGCCCGCTTCGTCGCCACGCGGCCCCGCGGGGTCCGACCCAAGAAGCCTTGCTGCAGCAGGTACGGCTCGTACACGTCCTCCACCGTGTCGCGCGGCTCCGCCAGCGCCGCCGCGATCGTCTCCACGCCGACGGGACCGCCGTCGTAGTGGTCGATCAAGATCCCCAACAGGCGCCGGTCCATCTCGTCCAGCCCCGCGTGATCGATGCCGAGCCGCTCGCACGAAATGTCCACGATCTTGCGATCGATGACGCCCGTCCCCTCCACCTCCGCGAAGTCGCGCACGCGCCGCACGAGGCGGTTGGCGATGCGGGGCGTCCCGCGCGCGCGCTCGGCCAACGCGAGCGCTCCACCTTCGTCACATTCGATTTCCAGAAGGCGCGCGCTGCGAGCCACGATTTTCTGCAAATCCGCGACGGGGTAAAAATCCAAG
>JAQSWN010000332.1 GCA_029266615.1 Polyangiaceae bacterium | reverse complement strand
ATTGTGTCGGCTGCGTTCATGGGCCGCGTATCGGCGCTGAACTGAATGGTGGCGCTCGTCAGCGCTTTCTCGGTCATGTGGCGAAAGCCTCCGTGAAAGTACGCTGCACCACCGATTCGGTATCCAGCGTGTGGCGCAAGCATTTGGATGAGGCGATGCGCGATCACGCAAGTGCCCGCGGCAATCGACATCGCCTCACGGTCGACGGGGAGAAAAACAGTGCGGCCCTGTTTGGCGTGGAAAGATGGCAGGCGCGTCTGCCGGTACACCTTGTCGACGATGAAGTCGATTGGGGCGACGCCCGGTGGGAGCGTCGGCACAATGGCGGCCCAGTTCGGTGTTGGCACGAGCGATACCAACACCCGCTTCAGCCAGGCTTGTTCCGTTTCGCGCCGGCCTTTCGCGTCGATGCTGCTGACGGCATTTTCGATAGCAAGGTACAGGTAGCGGAAGCGCTCGATTGGGTCCGTTGTCAGGTAGCCGAGGCGGTAGAAGCGAAGAGCCGGATGCCAGGCGAGCGGTGGCTCAGGAGCGAGCGTCCCGTCAGCTCGCCGGACTCGTATCGTTCCCCGTGGTCGCGGCACATCAAGCACGGTGACGTGGGTCGCGCGAAGCCGTGGGGCGTCGTCTACCCACCAAACGACGTTGTCGGTTTCGGGTGCATCTAGGTCGACGAACTCACCGACCCTGCCAGCGATCAGGTCAAGCGCGACATTGGCTTCCGACCGGGCTCTGGAAGCAACTTCGTCTGCCGTCCCGGAAGGGACCCGCGCGACGATCCAGCGGCTGCCCTTGCGACCGTGTACGGACGTCGCGCCCAACGGCCTCTCGAAATCGAGCGGTAGCGGGTGCCGCGTCATGAAGGCGGCGCCGGCCTCGGGTGCCGTGCCTGCCCATAGGGGAATGTCTCCGAGCTGCGGTAGTGGTGGCATTTCTAGGTCCCTCGGTGGGGTAGGAGCGGGTCAATGGTCCTGTCACTGCCCGCCGACGACAAGGCTAGTCGTTTGTGGGCCCGCCTCGTCGTTCGCCGGCGGCCACACCGCGATAGGGGCTGCGGCCTCGAGCGCCTCGTCGTGTAGCTCGACCTTCAACGCCAACAGCGTCTTCTGCGCATCGCCCACCAACTTCTGCAAGTTGCGACTTCCCTTCGTCGCCTCGTCGTCGATGATTTCGACTTGCGCCCGGATCTTTGCGGCCGCGCCGCGGATCTTTTCTAGTCGCTTGAGCTCGTCAGCAATGCGCTGCTCGATCTTCTGCAGGGCCTGGAGGTCGCCCTCGCTGGCCGTCTTGCGCTGACGGATGGCGAGCGCGAGCCCGACCATGAGCGCACCGTTTAGGTACGGGTCGGTTTCGGTCGACTCGTGATCCCAGACGACCAACACGTCTTGGCCGTAGCGGCTGAACGCCGGGAAGCCAGGTGCCGCGTGGCTCTTCGCCATCACGAAGATGCCTGCGCAGGCATCGCGGTTGGTGCGGGCCTTGCGGATCTCGTCGAGCGCGGCGCTCACCGTGTAGCTCTTGTCGTGCTTGGCCTCGACCACCACGCGGGCGTCGCGGAAAAGATGCTCTTCCGGGAAGCGGATCACGCCGTCGCCGACCTTGCAGTTGGCGAGGCAGCCCACCGTCGAGCCCGTGTTTTCCACGATGTAGCCATTGCCGCCGACCGACTGTTGAACGAAGTCGAGCACGGCGTCCTCGAACAAGCGGCCGCCGCGGCTGCTGCGGTGCTCTTCCCGGCGACGTAGCTCGATGCGCTGTACCGCCTCGCGCACGTCGCGCTGGAAGTCGGTCGTGAGCTTGCGAGCCTCGTCAAGTTGTTCCTGCTGCGACTTCGCATGGCGCTCGAGGCGCTCGAGCAACGACGTGTGGATCACCGCCAGGGGCGACCCCTCCGCGGCGGGGTTGATCGCCTTCAGCAACTGCTCGCGAGCTTGCTGCGTGTCGCGGCGCAGCTGGTTGAGCAGCGAATCGTCTTTTGTTGTATCCAGCGCTGCCAGCGCCAGCTTCAACTGCTTCGCTTGGTCGTCCTCAGCGCGCTTGAGCTCGTCGCGCAGGTTCAGGATGAACGCGGCAATGGCGCCGCCCTCGGCCTTCGGGTCCAAGGCCTTGTGAAAAGCCTGGTTCTGCTCCTCCATGACTTTCCGGAGTCGGTCAGCCATCAGTTGCAAGAGGCCCTCGCTGTCCGTCGGACTGAGCTTCTTGAACAGCGGGCTTTGCTCGCCCACGTGCTTCACGAGGGTCTCTACCAGGATGCTGTTCTGGGGACCGAGGTGGCGATCCAGCAACGCGGGAAGCGTGCCGCCGTCACCGACGAGCTGGCGCAGGCGTTCGCCGACCTGGCCGCTCTCGGGATCGAGGTAGCTCGAGAGCGCCGTCTGCATGCGCTCGGCCTGTCGCTCAGCGTGCCCGCGCAGTTGGACGTCGATGTCCTCGAGCAGGCTCTTGCCGATGTCGTTGAGTCGCGCCTCTTCGGCCAGACGATGCGCGTTGGTGACGGCGCGGTAGCCGATCAGCCAGGCTTCGTGCGCGAGCTGCCCGTGCTGCGCGCTGTTCATGCCCGCGACGGTCTGCACGGCGTCGGGGCGCGCGTCGTGGATGCAGACGTCGAGGGCGATGTCGGTAACGGTGACTTGCGTTGAGATTTGGTTGGTCATGCCCGGCGCTAGAGCAGGATGCGTTCCATCCACAAATAACTGAAGAAAGTACGTAGATACGCCGATAGAACGACTGAGGAGGTAAGAGAACATACCGGCGGAGTAAGTTCTGATACCATCACGTCGCAATGCGACGCCTCCTCGTTTCCTGGGTCGGTCGAACCGACCTCGACGCCAGCCGCGGCGACCCCAAGGCGGGCGAAGGCCCCATCGGTCAGGCACTGAAGGCGCGGGCGTTCGAAGAGGTTCACCTGCTCTCGAACTACTCGCGCGAGGAGACCGCCAAGTACGCCGCCTGGGCACGAGAGCGCACCCCAGCCGAGCTGACTTACAAGGCCGTGGATCTGGAAGACCCCACCGACTTCATGGGGATCTACCGCGCGGCCGATCCCGTGCTTCGGGCGCTCACGTCGGGCGGCAAGGACACGCAGCTCACGTTGCACCTGAGCCCCGGCACGCCCGCCATGAGCGCCATCTGGATGCTGCTGGGCAAGACGCGCTACGGCGCCGAGCTGATTCAGTCATCCAGGGAGAAGGGCGTGCGTACGGCGGCCGTGCCGTTCGACATCGTCGCCGAGTTCGTGGAGCTGATCCCAAAGCTGACCGCGCAACCAGATGCTGCCCTCGAGGCCCGGAGTGCCGGGACGACGGACGAGGCCGCCCAATTCGGAGATATCGTCTACCGCGGCCGAACCATGGAAGACGTGGTCAAGCGCGCCAAACGGGTGGCGGCGCGCAGCGTCGCCGTCCTGATTGAAGGCGAGACCGGCACCGGTAAGGAGCTGATGGCGAAGGCCATCCACGGTGCCAGTCCGCGCATTTCTAGGCCGTTCATCGCGGTCAATTGCGGCGCGATCCCCGAAAACCTCATTGAGGCCGAGCTCTTCGGGCACGCGAAGGGCGCGTTTACCGGTGCAGTGGCGACCCGCGATGGCTGGTTCCGAGAAGCGCACGGCGGCACGCTATTCCTGGACGAGGTCGGTGAGCTGCCCCTGGAAGCGCAGGTGAAGCTGCTGCGAGTCTTGCAGGAGCGTGAGGTCGTGCCGGTCGGCGATACCAAAGCGATCAAGGTCGACGTTCGGGTCATCGCCGCCACGCATCGCAATCTCGCGGCCGAGGTGCAGGCCGGTCGGTTCCGTGAGGACCTGTTCTACCGCCTGGCCGTAGCAGTCATCCACATCCCGGCCCTCCACGAACGCGAGGGTGACCTGGGCCGGTTGATCGACACCTTGCTCGCCAAAGCCAACGACGCAGGCAAGAAGGACGAGCCAGGCTTCGTTCCGAAGCGCCTGTCCACGGCTGCGCGCGCGCTCCTGATGGCGCAGCGCTGGCCGGGCAACGTCCGCGAGCTTGAGCACACGCTCATGCGAGCCACGGTATGGGCGGACGAGCCCGTTATCTCGGAGGGGGACCTTCGGGCTGCGCTCTTCCAGGGTGCCCGCTCCACCGGTGGAGCGCTGCCCGCCGACGTCGAGCCGGGTTTCGTCCTCGACGCCGTGCTCGACGAGGTCAGCCGCCAGTACATCCAACTCGCCATGACCAAGACCGGCCAGAACAAGCGGCAGGCATCAAAGTTGCTGGGCCTAAACAGCCACCAGGTGCTCACGGCTCGCATGAAGCGCCTCGGTCTGGCTCCAGACGTGTGAGTTTTCGCCCCGGCGCCGAGTTGGTTCACGCGCCGGGCTGGTCGTGATTCGCTTCCTTTCCAATACCTTGAAGTTACCGAAGCATGCTCACCGGTGAGATTCGAAGCCAAGTCGACGCCGTCTGGAACGCCTTCTGGACCGGCGGCATCTCCAACCCACTCGAGGTGATCGAGCAGATCACCTACTTGCTCTTCCTCAAGCGGCTCGATGACCTGCAGACGCTCGAAGAGAACCGAGCGGCGCGCCTGAAGCAGCCGCTCGAGAAGCGCATCTTCCCCAAGGGCAAGGACAGGGATGGCAAGGGCGTCGCTTACGAGGAAATGCGCTGGTCACGCTTCAGCCAGCTCGGCGCGCCCGCCAAGATGTTTGAGATTGTCGCAGATCATGCGTTCCCGTTCATGCGCGGCCTGGGCGGTGAGGAATCGACCTACGCCAAGCACATGGCGGACGCCCGCTTCACGATCCCGACGCCGGCACTGCTCGTAAAGGTCGTCGACCTCATCGGTAAGCTGCCGATGGAGCAGCGCGACACCAAGGGCGACATCTACGAGTACATGCTCGGCAAGATCGCGACGGCGGGTCAAAACGGCCAGTTTCGTACGCCGCGCCACATCATCCAGCTCATGGTCGAGCTGATGGCACCGGGCCTCAAGGACGTAATCTGCGACCCAGCCTGCGGCAGCGCCGGCTTCTTGGTCGCTGCCAGCGAGTACCTGCGCACCCACCACCCCGAAGTGCTGCGCGACGCCAAGCTGAAGAAGCACTTTCACCAGAAGGCGTTTCACGGCTTCGACTTCGACAGCACCATGCTGCGCATCGGCAGCATGAACATGCTGCTCCACGGCATCGAAAGCCCCGACATCGTCTACCGCGACTCGCTCGCGCAAGACCACGCGGGGGAGGTCGAAAAGTACAGCTTGGTGCTCGCGAACCCGCCGTTTGCCGGCTCCCTCGACCACGACACGGTCGCGAAGGACCTCCAGGAGATCGTCAAGACCAAGAAGACCGAGCTGCTCTTCTTGGCGTTGTTCCTTCGCTTGCTCGAGAACGGCGGTCGCGCCGCCGTGATTGTCCCCGATGGCGTGCTCTTCGGCTCCAGCAACGCACACAAGCAGCTGCGGCGCATCCTGGTCGAAGATCAAAAGCTCGACGGTGTCATCTCACTCCCCGGCGGCGTCTTTAAGCCTTACGCCGGCGTTTCGACCGCAATCCTGCTCTTCACCAAAACCAACTCGGGTGGCACCGACCACGTTTGGTTCTATGACTGCCAGGCCGATGGGTGGTCACTCGACGACAAGCGCTCCCCGTTGCTGGACGAGAAGAAGCTCGGCGTTGACGCTAGGCTGAGCGGTGACGAGCACGCCAAGAACAACTTGCCCGACATCTTGAAGCGCTGGGGCGAGCGAGACGGCAAGGAGCGGAAGCGGACGAGGACTGAGCAGAGCTTTTGCGTTCCGAAGGCCGACATTGCGGCGCAGGGGTACGATCTCAGCTTGAATCGATATCGGGAGGTCGTGCATGCGGAGGTCGTGCACCGGTCCCCGCGGGAGATCTTGGCTGGGCTGGCGCAGCTTGAGGGGACGATTCAGGCGGAGATGAAGCAGCTGGAGCAGCTCCTGCAATGACTGGCGGTGCCAACGGTACGGTTGGGCGAATTGGGAGCGTTGGAGATGTGCTCCTACGCATCGAAACGGGAAAAAGCGTCAAGACCCAAGAACGGCCGGCGCAGAGCGATGAGCTCGGCATCCTCAAGTTGAGTGCCGTCACCTGGGGAGAGTTTCGGCCCGGTGAGAACAAGGCGATCTTGGAGGGCTATTCACCCGGCAAATGCCCGAGGCCTATGGACGGCGACCTACTGATTTCGCGCGCGAACACCCGCGAGC
>JAQSWN010000099.1 GCA_029266615.1 Polyangiaceae bacterium | reverse complement strand
CGGCAAGGCCGAAATGCTGGCTGTCTTGCTCAGCCGTCGTGAGCTCTCGTCGCTCTACCTGCGACGCCTGGAGCTCTTGCAACAAAATTGGCTGCTCGTCAGCGAGTACGTCGAAATCACAGGAGACCTGCCGTGAGCCCTGATTCATCCGAAGACCTTTCATCCTCGACGACCGAACAGCCCCCAGCCGCCGCGCCCGCGCCGCGCCCGCGTTGGAAGAAGACGGCAATCGTCGGCGGCATCGCGCTGCTCGGCGCAGTAGGCGTCTTCGTCGCGTGGCAAAGCAGCGGTGAGGCAGCGCCGGACAAAGGCGCGGCTGCGCCGGACGTGCCGCGCGTACAGGGCGACCTCATCAACTTTTCGGAGACGTTCGCGAAGCGCGCCGGCATCAAGCGCGCCAAGGTTCGCTTCGACCAGCTCGTGCCGGTGGTATCCGCGGTCGGTACCGTGGACTTCAACGCCGAGCACGTCGCCGCCATCGGTACGCGCCTCCGAGGGCTCGTCAGCCGCGTGAGCAAGTTCGAAGGCGACCCCGTGAAGGCGAACGAGGTGCTGGCCCACGTAGAGAGCGCCGAGCTCGGCGAGGCCCAAGCCAACGTGAGCATGCTGGACGCTGAACGCAGCGCCGCGGAGCTGAACTCGCAGCGCGAAACGAAGCTGGCCGAGCGCAATCTGACCACCGCGCGCGAAGCGGAAATCGCGGCCGTGGAAGCGAAGAAAGCCGGTCTCCTCCTCGACGCGGCCGAGCAGAGGGTGGCCGCGTTGGGCGGCAACGCGCGTGTCAAGCACGAGCGCATGCTGGGCGCGCACGCCGTCCTGTCGCCCATCGCCGGCACGGTGGTGGAACGCAACGTCGCGCCGGGGCAGTTCGTGGAAGGGCAGCTCGTCGCCTTCAAGGTCGCGAACTTGGACCACTTGTGGATCGAGCTGGACGTGTTCGAGCGCAACCTCACGCGCGTCAGCGTGGGTGACCGCGCGGAGCTGCGCCCGCTTTCTGGCACCTCGGACACGTTGATTGGGCGCGTGGCCAAGGTCGCTTCGCGCATCGATTCAGAGACGCACAGCGCGAAGGTGCGCATCGAAGTCGAGAACCGGGACCGGAAGCTACGCGTCGGGCAAGCCGTGCAAGCGGTGATTCACTCCGCGGGCGGCGCGCAAGCGAAGCTGCCCATCGTGCCGACGTCAGCCATCACGTTCGTGGACGGCAAGCCCACCGTGTTCGTCACCGCCGGACCGTCCTCCGTGCGCGTGGTCGGGGTTCAGCTCGGCGCCAACGACGGCGACGAGACCGAGATCGCCGTCGGTCTCAAGGAAAACGACGAAATCGTCACGGAAGGGGCGTTCGCGCTCAAGAGTGAGCTCTTTCGCTGATGCTTCAAGCTCTCGTTGCGGCCTCCATTCGTGCGCGCGGCGCGGTCATCGCGACGCTCGTGCTGCTTTTGTGCGTCGGAGTCTGGGCGGCCAAGACCCTGCCCATCGACGCCCTGCCGGACGTCTCTCCGGTGCAGGTCTCCGTGCTGACGGGCGCCATCGGGCTTTCTCCCGTCGAGGTGGAGCGCACGGTGACCACGCCCATCGAGAACGCCTTGAACGGCGTTCCCGGTGCGGTGAACCAGCGCAGCGTATCGCGCGGCGGTTTGTCGGCCGTGACGGTGATCTTCAAGGACAGCACCGACATTTGGTTCGCGCGCCAGCTGGTGCTGGAGCGGCTGCGTGGCCTGGAGCTACCTGCTTCCGCCACCGCGCCGGAGCTCGCGCCCGTCTCCTCGGGTCTGGGTGAGATTTTCCAGTTCGTGGTGCGGAGCAACCAGCACTCCGCGATGCAGCTGCGAACGATGCTGGATTGGGACATCGTGCCCAAGCTGCGCAACGTGCCCGGCGTCGTGGAAGTGAACACGATGGGCGGCGAGCTGAAGCAATTTCAGGTCGTCATCGATCGCGCGCGCCTGAAGGCGCACGGCATGGCGATTTCGGACGTGGCGAACGCGCTGCGCTCCGCCAACGTCAACGCTGGCGGCGGCTACATCGATCGGCGTGAAGAGTCCTTCACGGTGCGCGGCCAAGGCATGCTCACCAGCGCGGACGAAATTGGCGCGGTGATGATCCGCACCTCCGCGGAAAATACGCCCGTTTTGGTGCGCCACGTGGCCGACGTCACGGTGGGGGCGGCCCTCCGCCAAGGCGTCATCACGCGCAACGGTGAGGGCGAGGCCGTGACCGGCATCGTGATGATGCTGCTCGGGCAGAACAGCCGCGACGTCGTGCAAGCCGTGGGCGTGCGCGTCGAAGAGATTCAAAAGACGCTCCCCGCCGGCGTGAAGCTGGACGTCATCTACGATCGTAGCGACTTCGTGGGTCGCACGCTGAGCACCGTGCTCAAGAACCTGGCCGAGGGCGTCGGCATCGTGACGCTCGTGCTCATCATCTTCCTCGGCAGCTGGCGTGGCGCCGTCGCGGTGGTGCTCGGCATCCCGGTCGCGATGACGATCGCGCTCCTCGGCATGCACGTTTTCGGCGTGACCGGCGACTTGATGTCGCTCGGAGCGATCGACTTCGGATTCCTGGTGGACGGCCCGATCGTCATCTTGGAATCGGTGATAGCCGCGACGGCCGGTAGAAAGCTGGTCGGAGCTGCGCGCGCGGGCGCCTACTCGGAGATCGCCGGCGCGGTGGCGCGCCCGGTCGCGTTCGCGGTCGCGATCATCATGCTCGTCTACGTGCCCCTGCTCGCGCTGGAAGGCGTGGAGGGCAAGATGTTCCGGCCGATGGCCGTGACCATGGCGTGCGCCCTGTTCGGCGCGCTGGTCTACGCGATCGCGTTCTTCCCAGCCGTGCTCGTCGCGCTCGTACCGCCCGCCAAGGGCCATGGTCCGCGCTGGCTCGAGTACCTCGCTCGCACTTACGCGAACGCCTTGCACGGCATCGTGCGCTTCCGCTGGGCTTACATCGCGGGCGCGTGCGGCGTCTTCGTGTTCGCGGGGTGGATCTTCGCGCAGCAGGGCGCCGAGTTCGTGCCTCGCATCTTCGAGGGCGACGCGGTCGTGACCATCCGCCGCGCTCCGAGCATCTCTTTGGACGCCGCCCTCAAGCTGGATTTGGCGGCGGAGAAGGTGCTGCACACGTTCCCCGAAGTCAAAACCACGCTCGGCATGACCGGCCGCGCAGAAGTCGCGACCGATCCGGTCGGCAACGACAACACGGACTTGCTCGTCCGCTTGCGCCCGCTCGAGGAGTGGACGACTGCGAAAGACTTCGACTCTCTGTCGGAGCAGTTCAAGAACAAAATCGAGAGCCGAGTGCCGGGCACCTTCGTGTCCGTCTCCCAGCCAATCGAGGACCGCACCAACGAGCTCATCAGTGGTTCGCGCGCGGACGTGCAGATTCAGATCTTCGGTACGGATTTGCCGCAGCTCGCCGACGTCGCGGGCAAGATCGCAGCCCAGGTGCGGGGCGTCGCCGGAACCGGTGACGTGCGCGTGGAGCGCGTGCTGGGCGCGCCGACCATCACCGCTTCCGTGGATCGGGCGCGGCTCGCTCGCTACGGCGTGCGGGTCGAGGACGCCTTTGCCGCCATCAGTGCGTCGCGTGAAGGCGTGCCGGTCGGTCCCATCTACGAAGAAGAGCGTCGCTTCGAGATCCGGGTCCTCGCGCCGCCGGCTTCGCCCACCGCGGACGGCATCGGCGACCTCTTCGTCGAAACTCAGCGCGGCGAGAACATTCCCCTGCGTGAAGTGGTGGAGCTCTCCGAAAACGAGGGACCCACGGCCATCCGTCGTGAGAACCGCATGCGCGCCATCCGCGTGGACGTGAACTTGCGCGGTCGGGATCTGGTGAGCTGGGTCAACGAAGCGCGCGCCAAGGTGGAGGCCAACGTGCCACTGCCGACCGGCTACCGCGGGGAGTGGGGCGGGCAGTTCGAAAACTTCGCTCGCGCTCAGGCGCGCTTGGCGATCGTGCTGCCGGTCGTGATCGGGCTCATCTTCGGCATGCTGCTCGGCATGTTCCAGAACGTTCGCTTGGCGGTGGCCGTGTTCGCCCTCGTGCCGCTGTCCTTGGCCGGCGGCATGCTGGGCCTCACCCTGCGCGGTATGCCGTTCAGCTTGCCGGCGGCGGTCGGGTTCATCGCGCTCGGCGGCATCGCGGTGCTGAATGGCGTCGTCATGGCGACCGAGGTGCGCAAGCGCCTGGACGCGCGAGAAACGCTGGACGCTGCCATCACCGGCGGCTGCGCCCACGTGCTCCGCGCGGTGCTCACGACTGCGGTCGTGGCCGCGCTCGGCTTCTTGCCCATGGCCACGGCGACGAGCGCCGGCGCCGAGGTGCAGCAACCGCTCGCTACCGCGGTCGTCATCGGCATGCTCATCAGCACCTTGCTCACGCTCCTGGTGCTGCCGGGCGTGCTGCGGCTGTGCCTCAAGGGCTACCGGCCGCCGGAGCCGAATCCCGAGGCCGTCTCGTCGCCTGGAGCTGCACCCGCCGGCATGAGCCCGCTCTTGACCTGAGGACTAGCCGGCCTAGCCTAACGGGGGTGAGGTCCGTCAGGACGGCTCTTTTGGCCGCAGGCATCCTTTCGGGTGCCTGCGGGGGCGCGACCAAGTATCAGGCCGACGCCGATCCACCAGTGGGCGGGACCAGCGGGAACCAGGCCGGTTCGAGTGACGGTCCGGCGAAGGGCGGCTCCAGTGCGGGTACGGGAGGTGGCGGCACTGGCGGCACCAGCAGCAGCGGCGGCATCCTCGGCATGGGTGGCAGCGGCGGCACCCTCGGCACGGGTGGCGAACGTCCCTGCGTGTCTGTCGGCGGGTCGGGTGGGAACGGCCAGCCTTTTGCCCCGCTGAGCTGTGATGAGGAGGTGGGAGGCCCGCGCCCGGACGGACCCGCGCCGTTGATCGGCCCCTGCGAGGCCATACCGGACGAAGTGCTGGTAGCCCGATCCCAGAGCAGCCAGGAGCGGACCCCGCGAGGGCTCTTCTTTGACTCCGAACGTTGGAAGGGCTTGTTGCTGGAGCCGTGCGCTTCTTACCCCGAGCAGATGAGCGAGCGAGGCGGATCCGTTGGCTTGGTGGGCCTGCCCGTACTGTTCACGACGCCTTGGTTCTACGAAGGGAGTTTTTGCGGCATTGGTCCCGGGGAGTCGGCTCGCTCCCTGCGGTGCGACTACTTCCAGGACGGCGTGCTCGCGGATCCGACTCCCGAGAACCTGGCGTTCTTGGCCAGCATCTTTTGGTGGCATGAAAACCGCAAAAAGGCGGGCACCGCGCTCATCGGCTATTCCGTCGCCAATGGGGATGCCAGCGATTGGGTAGAGCTGTGCACGGTCAGGCCAACGAGGGCGAACGACGCGGGGGGCGGAGACCTCCGCCTCGAGCGCACGCGGCACTCCATCTTCCAGGACGGCACGGTGTCGCTCGGCCAGCCCGAGCTGGTCCGCCCGATTCACACTTGCCGCTGAGCCTCCCGCCTGGAGCTAGACTTCAACGACCGCTTCGCGTCGTTCTCGCCGAGAGAGTTATCCAAGCATGAAAGAAACTAGCAGCGCGCCGGATTGTCTGACTTGTTACGGCAAAGGCGAGGTGGTGGACGACTGGGGACCCAGCCGTTGCCCGGACTGCGGCGGCGCCGGCAAGCAGCTCGACGGCAACACTCAAACCGAGTGGCGCTTACGCGATATCGAGGGCGGTCACGTCGGCTCCGAGCACGGTTGTGAAGCAGACGTGCGCTGGCTCGCGTTCGAGCTCCGGCGCGCGCGCGAAGCGCTCGTACGCATCGTTTCCCGTAGCCAAGACGCGGACGAGACTGACGAGCTGGCGCGCGACGTGCGCCACGTCGCGATCGAAGCGCTTTCGCTCTACCGCCGCGACCCCGCGCCCTGAGGCGCGGTCAGGGGTAAACGGAGCCGATGTGCACCGACGTCGGCTGAGGCGCGTCGCTCAAGATTCCGCGCGCGCCGGCCATCGCGAACAGGCCCAGTGCGACTGCGAAGAAGAGCGCGGCGACGCTCAACTGCTGCCGGGCGCTCAGCGACTCCACCAACCCCTGCAAGCGCAAGGTGAGCTGCCCCTCGCGTCCGCGAACCTCGACCCAAAAGCCTTCACCCGAATTCGGCGTGGGCACGGGCGCTGCGGACCAGTCGTTGTCCCCACCCTGGTCGCGCTGTTCGAACCAGGCCGCGCGCCGGGGCGGCTTCACCGACGGTGTTTTCTTCGCGCCTCGCGGCACTCGGTCGTACGCGCGGCGAAGCGCGGGATCGAGCAGCACCCTGGCGGCGGCATTGAGCCGCGCCATTCGCGACTGCGCTTGGGGATCGTTCGGGTTCAAATCCGGGTGGCTGGCGAGCGCGCGGCTTCGGTAAGCGACGCGAATTTCCGACTCTGTCGCGTCCGCCAGCAGCCCGAGCTCCCCATAGAGATCCGCCTCCAGCACGTCCTTACCGAGTCGCATCCAGCCTCCAAAATTCGAGCGCGAGCCAACCTGACAATCCTACGCTTGCGAAGTTCCTCCGAGTGGCGGATTTTGTCGTCATGGAGCCCGCCGAGCCGGAAGTTCGTCTGTTCGTGTACGGCTTGCTGCTCCAAGGTGAGAGGGAGCACGGCTTGCTCGAAGGCGCGACGCTGCTCGGCGCGGCGTCGACCTCGCCCGAGCATACGCTCGTGGACTTGGACTTTTACCCCGCGCTTCTCGTAGGCGGCCAGGTGGCGGTACATGGCGAGCTGTATGGAATTAGCCGTCACCTGCGCTTCAAGTTGGACGTCCACCACCAATGCCCGGCCTTGTTCCGGCGAGTGACGGTGAAGCTCGAGGACGGCACGACGGCCGAGACGTACGCCATGGACGAAGACAAGGTGCGCGGCAAGCGCCGCCTGCGCGCCGGGAGTTGGCGCAGCCGTTTCGAGCCGCGCAAGAGCAGCGTGCCGCCCGGCCCGATGACGGAATATGCCCGAAAGCGCTTCAGCTGATGCGCGCGGGGCGGGCATGTTAGCGTCGCTACGCCTCGAATCATGAGCACACCGTCCCTGCTGCTTTCGTGCGCGGGCGCAGCCGCTAGCCTCGCTGGGGTGTGGACGCTCGCCGGCCTCTCCGAGCGCGCGCCGCTTCTCCTGTCGCCGCGCGTGCTCGCGGTCACGGGCGTTGGGGTGCTTGGGGAGGTCGTCGCTTACTTCGCGGCTCCGCCGCCACAGCGCTCGGACCTAGCGCTACCGCTCCTGTTCGCCACGGCCGGGATCCTCGCGATGGGCGTGGGCTCGGCGAAGATTGACGCCGCCCTCACGCGGAAAGACGGCGCGTGCGTGGTGCGCCGCGCGTCCGGAATCGTGGCGGGCGGTTTCTTCGCCATGGCTGCGGTCGGCGCCGCGAGCCTGGATCTCGGGCAGAGCTCGCTGCATCACGCGCGCCTCGCGTGGGCGCTCATGTTCTCGCTGGTGGCGAGCGTGCTCGTCGTCTTCGTGCAGCGCACGCGCTACGCGGGCGCCGGGCTACTGGAGCTGGGCCACCGCGCGTGGCTCTTGGCGATGATCGTCGTCGCGCTGCTCGTTGGCGCGGGGCTCACGCGTTCGTCGTCTGCGCGCGCCGAAGCGCCGGCAGTGGCTGGCCCGCCATTGCCGGTCGCGTCCGTCATCGTCATGCCTCCTCCGGCCGCTCCCGCCCCGGCTCCGTCAGCGCCAGCCGTCTTGGCCAGCGCGGCGCCGATGGCTCCGAGTCAGCTTTCGATCGAGGCCGTGAGCGCACGAGGCATGTTGGAGGCGGACGCACGCAGCGGCGTCGCACGACGGATGGATCGGCTCACGGCGTGCCTAGCGGACCCGAAAAACACGCAAACCGGCACGCTGAACGTCAAGGCCAGCATCGACGCCGCGGGCAGCGTCGCCGACAGCCGCCCGCTCGGAGGCGACTTGGCGAGCACTCCGGTCGGGGCGTGCCTGCTTCGCGTCTTCTACAACATGGGCTTCGCGTCGCCCTCCTCCGGTAGCGCCGCCTTCGAGATCACGCTGCGAGTCGGCGCTCCCTGAGCGCGCCCGCCTTCACTCTTCGCACGCTTTGGTTGCGGCCCAAGGCGACTGCGCCCAGTTCGTCGTGCCCGGATCCTGCCCGCCGCAGTTGTACTGATCCAGGCATTTGAATTCGTACGTTTTGCCGGTGGTGAGCGGAGGCATGGGTTGCGCGCACGTCGTGCTGCCGTTGCAGGTGGCGACCACCAACGCGTTGAGCGCGTACTTGTTGCCCGCGCCTAGGGCCCAGACCGGTGTGCCTGCGCAGTCGCCCGTGCCAACCGGAGGGGAACCCGCCGCTCCACCGCCCGCTCCTGCGCTGCCGCCCGTCGATGTGCCGCCGGCGCCGCCTTTGCCGCCGGAAGCGGTACCCGCCATTCCCGCGCCGCCGCCGCCGCTCGCTCCGCCGGACGGCTTGCCGCCGCTGCCGGCCGTTCCCGCGCCTCCGCCACCCGCGGTGCTCGACGACCCCGCATTGCCGGAGCCGCCCGTCGTCGCGGTGCCACCGAACGCGGAGGTGCCCGACCCGGCCTTCGCGCCCGTTCCGGGCTGCCCGCTGGCGTTCGAGCCGGAGCCGCCTTGTGTGCTCGTACCGCCCTGGGCGCTCGTGCTGCCCGTGCCTGCTTGGCCGTCACCCTCGCTCGGGATGTCTTGCGTCACCTCAGTCGCGCACGCGACGACGAACAAGGAGAACCACACTCCGAAATAGCGCATGGGTGAAGACGAGCCTCTCGCCGAGAAGGAACGAAGTCCGCGAAGACGCTGAGGTGCCGCGGACTTCAGGGTTGGCTTTCAGCATAGCTCGGGGCTCCCAAGCTCACCAGCGGAGTCGAGCCATCCTCGGCTCGGCGTGGGCCGCTGCGCGCGCTCATGGTCACCCGTCGGGGTGGAAGCGGCCGTGTGGTGCGGGGCCCGAAATTCGCGGGTCTTTCCCGCCTCGCTACCGCCCGGGGCTTGCTCATACCTGCTGACACCCACGCAGACTGTGGGCGTGCGAGGTGGGCGGCGCACACCTCGCCGCGATGGTGCGAAAGAGGGTTACGGGAGCTTGCCGAACACGAGAGCCGCGTTGGTGCCGCCGAAACCAAACGAGTTGGACAGTGCGTAGCGGAGCGACTTCTGCTTCGCTTCGCGCGGCACCAAGTCCAAGCCGTACGGCTCGTCCGGCTCCGCCAGGTTCAAGGTGGGCGGCAGCACGCCGTCGCGCAGCGCGAGCAGCGTAAAGATGGCCTCTACCGCCCCCGCTCCCCCGAGCAAATGGCCGGTCGCGGACTTGGTCGACGACATCGACAGCTCGGGGGCGTGGGCGCCGAACAAGTCCTGCACCGCGCGCAGCTCCACCGGGTCGCCTACGGGCGTGGAGGTGGCGTGGGCGTTGATGTAGCCGATGTCGCTCGGGGCGATGCGAGCGCGGCCGATGGCGGCTTGCATCGCGCGGCGCGGCCCGCTGCCGGTCGGGTCCGGGGCGCTCACGTGGTGCGCGTCTCCCGCGAGGCCGTAGCCGACGAGCTCGCCATAAATGTGCGCACCCCGCCGCTCTGCGTGCGACAGCTCCTCGAGGACGACGACGCCCGCACCTTCGCCGATCACGAAGCCGTCGCGCTCGCGATCCCAGGGGCGCGACGCTTCCGTCGGCCGATCGTTGAAGGAAGTAGAGATGGCGCGCATGATGGAGAAACCAGCGAGCGTGAGTCGGCACGTGGCGGCTTCCGTGCCGCCCGCGATCATGACGTCCGCGTCGTCCAAGGCGATCAGACGCGCGGCGTCGCCCAGCGCGTGCGCGCCGGTGGCGCAGGCCGTGACGACCGCGTGATTGGGCCCGCGGTAGCCGTACCTGATCGATACGACGCCGGAGGCCTCGTTGATCAAGCTGCCGGGGATGAAGTAGGGCGAGATGCGGCGTGGACCCGCTTCATGGAGCTTCACCGCGTTCTCCGCGATACTCGGCAAGCCGCCAATGCCGGAGCCGATGAGCACGCCCGTGCGCTCGAGCTCCGCCTCGTTCGTCGTCTTCCAGCCCGCGTCGGCGATCGCCTCTTCCGCCGCGCCGAGCGCGAACAGCATGAAGTCGTCCAGACGCCTCAGCTCCCGTTTTTCCACGTAGCGCTCGGGCTCGAACTGGTGCGGCTCCGTTCCGCGCGGCACCTGGCCCGCGATCTTGGTGGGCAAGTCGCTCACGTCGAAGTGCTCGATGCGCGAGACGCCGGACTTGCCGGCGAGCAGGGCGGACCAGGCGTGCGCGACCCCCACCCCGAGCGGGCTCACCAGGCCTAGACCGGTGACGACCACGCGCCTCATCGCACGCACCCCTCGGCGACGCCGAACAGCACTTGACCGGGTAAGCGCTGGCGCAACTGCCGGCTCGCACCGGGACCGGTGCGGAGCGCGACGGTGCCCGCGCGCAGCGGGCGCATGCTGCGCCGGTCCACGACCATTGGCTCGACCCGCTCGCCGGTGGCAGGATCCACGCACTCCAGCGGCGCGCCGTTCGGCGCGAGCCAGCGGTTGCCCCAGCTAGAGATGGCGAGCAAGACCGGCGCGAGGTCGGCGCCCATCTCCGTGAGCTCGTAGCAATCGCGGAGCGGCTTCTGCTCGTAGGTGCGGCGGGCGAGCAGGCCCTGGTCGGTGAGCTGATCCAGCCGCCGGGTGAGAGTGCTGGGCGGCATGCCGAGGCCTTCCTGAAAATCTCCAAAGCGCGTCGCCCCGAGCAGCGCGTCCCGCAGGATTAAGAGCGTCCAAGCGTCGCCAACCATGTCCAGCGTGCGGGCGATGGGGCATTCGATTTCGCTCAGGCTCTTTCTCCGCATACGCAGGCCGTAACATTGGCACTATCATCATGCAAGTGAGTTATTGCCACTCATCTGAAGTGGAGCGACGGGGAGCAGGGACTTTGAGCTCGATTGCTCTCAGGATTTGGTCACGTGCGGAACGCCGGTCACATGTGCTGCATTAGGACAGACAGCGGGAGTCAGGTCTCGAGCCGCGCGTAGAGACGCTCGACATTCAAAAAAAGGAGGGGGTGTTCGAGGCTCGGGACGATGTCGCGGTTCGGACGAAATTTGCTGAATGATTTCGGGCCCTCGATCGCGCATTCCGAGTTAGTCGCAGCGGTGACAATCTAACGCCGGGCTTCTTGAGATTGTCACCCATGCGACTGATCGACGTCCAGACGCGCTGCTCTCGAAATCGTTAGAGAAATTTAGTTACTTCTGAGACTTCGAGCGAGCCTACAGAGCGGCCTCTTTTCGAGGCGATGGTTTTTCGCGCGGGACGCGAGAGCGAGATCGAGGGCGAGGCGCGAGATCGAGGCGCGAGAGCGAGAGCGAGGGCGAGGCGCGAGATCGAGGGCGAGGCGCGCGCGGTGAGTAGCGGTCGGTCCTATCGTCAACTCAGTTTCTGGCCGTAGGGCCGCGCGACGTCTCGCTGCGGAGATACGCCGGAGGCTAGCGCAGGCCACCTTGCAGCAAGAGTGATCAATCCTGGGCCATTCTTGCGAACCCATTCTCGAGCCGAGTCGGGTGTCCCCGTTTCCACTTTGCGTTCCATCGCTAACTCCTTCGCGAGCGTGCAAAAGGCGTGTTTCAACGCCATAGGCGCTCGCCGGTAGCCGGCCTAGGCTCGCGGCATGGCTTCGCTCATCCCGGATACGTGGGGAGTTCCCGACAAGTTCAGGCAACGGTTAGGCTCCAGCGCGGGTCGGCAGCGCGCGATGGTCGAGGCCGGTCACCTGTTACTCGTGCTTCACGAGCTGCCCGCGCCCGGTGAGCAGGAGCGCAAGGCTCGGCTGTACTGGCGCGCGCCGACCGGCGAATGGCGCGCGACCGGCACGAAGGGCAATGGCTTGGGCCCGCTCAAAGAACACCTGGAGGTGTTCCGCAAGCGCATCGCCGAGCTGGACGACCAGATCGACGACGCGGATGCAGCCGGCGTTCTCTATCGAGTGCTCCGCGCGGCCACGCCGATCGCGCGGACGGCCCGCCACCTCCACCGCACGCTCCAGGAGGCGCGGGAAGCCGTCGACGCGCGCGAGCTGATCATGCTGCGCGACACGGCCGGTGACGTGGAGCGCTCCGTAGAGCTGCTCACCTCGGACGCCAAGAACGCGCTCGAGTTCGTGGGCGCGAAAGAGGCGGAAGCGCAAACGGAGCTCGCTCGGCGCGCTACCGACGCGCAGCACCGCTTGAACCTCATCGCGGCCCTGTTCCTGCCGGTCACGGCGGTGGGCTCGGTGCTCGGTATGAACCTCACTAATGGCTTCGAAGGCGGCGGCGTCTGGCTCTTTTGGTGCGTCTCCGTCGCCGCCCTCGTCACCGGCCTCGTCGTGCGCTCGAGCGTGACGCGCGGCGAGCGGGTGCAGCGAGCTAGCAGTTAGCAGTAGGTTGGCAGTCGGGAGTTGCCGCGCTGCGCCGGGGCGGGCCTACCTGCCCTTTAGCCAGTGTGCGTATTGCGAAGGGAGGATCCGGTGGGGCTCGGTGACACCGAGCGCCTTCGCGGCGTGATACGGGAAGTGCGGATCGTCCAGCTCCTGGTGCGCCAACATCACGAGATCCGCCTGACCCTGGGCGACGATGTCTTCCGCTTGCTGCGGCTGCGTGATGAGCCAGCCGACGGCGGTCGGGATGGCGGCTTCTTCTTTGATGCGCTGCGCGATGGGAGCCATGAAGGCGGGACCCCACGGCACGCCGGAGACGTCCGGCGAGTTGAACCCGAGGCTCACGTCGATCAAGTCCAGCCCCTGTTGCTTGAACTTTTTCACGAGCTCGATGGACTCCTCCATCGGTTGCCCGTCGGGGCTGAAGTCACTCACGCCCAGCCGAATCGTCAGCGGGTACTTTTCGGGCCAAACCGCGCGCACGGCGCTGAGCGTCTCCAAGAGGAGCCGCGCGCGGTTCTCGAAGCTGCCGCCATATTCGTCCGTTCGCTGGTTGGCGATGGGGGAGAAGAAGCTCTGGGCCAGGTACCCGTGAGCAAAGTGGAGCATCAACCACTCGAAGCCCGCGCCGAGAGCGCGCTTCGCGGCCGCTACGAAATCGCGCTGAAGTTGGGCGATCTCGGCCTTGGTCATCTCATGCGGCACGCGCGGCAAGTTTCCGCCGAACGCGAGCGCGGACGGGGCGAGGAGCTCCCAAGCTCGCGGCTGTCCCGCCGGAATGTGGTCATCACCCTCCCACGGGAGATTGGCGGAGGCCTTGCGACCGGCGTGACCAAGCTGAATACCCGGGACCGCCCCGTGGCGCTTCACGAACGACGCTATCGGCGCCCAAGCCGCGGCTTGGTTGTCGTTCCACAGACCCGTGCAGCCAGGAGTGATTCGTCCTTCCGGCGTGACGCCGGTCGCTTCGGCCACGACGAGCGAGGCGCCGCCCACCGCCCGAGCACCGAGATGAACGAGGTGCCACTCGTTCGGCACGCCATCTTCCGCGGAGTACTGGCACATGGGGGACACCACGATCCGGTTGCGGAGCGAGACGTCCTTGAGCTTGAATTCGGAGAACAGTTTGGACATGGCGGCGCGAGGCACCCTAGGCGCTTTCCGCCGCTGGTTGCGAAGGCACGACTATCGCCGCCGTCCGCCATTCATGGCCGCGGCTCTACCGTGAGACGAAAGCTCGCCCGGACGCCCCGGCGTCGAGCTCGCAGATAGGCGGCCCACCCCCGCCTACAGCCCTTTTCGGCGTTACTTTTCGCAAAGCCAGACCCCCGCAAGGTGCGCGGTGAAGTCCGGCGCCGAAGGTGGTAAGTGGCTGAGCTCCCTCGGAAAAAGTCGCATGGACACGGCAGCAGAAGAGCTCCCCCGCCTCGTCATCGAGAACCTGACCCCGCAGTTGGACGGCGGTCGCTACCCCATCAAGCGCTTGCTGGGCAGGGTGGTGGACGTTGGCGTGAACATCTTCAAAGATGGTCACGACCTCATCGCCGCTCACATTTTGTATCGGCCGGTTGGGGGCGGCGAGTTTCGCACCGCTCCGCTCACCTATCACTTCGATGTGGACCGATGGTTCGGCTCCTTCAAGCCGGATCGGCTGGGGCGCTGGGAGTACACGGTGGAAGCGTGGCCGGACCGCTACGGCACCTTCCGAAGCGATTTGGGAAAGCGCCTGAACGCCGGGCAAGACGTGCGGTCGGAGCTTTTGGACGGCGCGGAGATTCTGCTCAAGCAGTCGCGCTTCTTGAAAGGTGACGCCGGCAAGCGCATCAAGGAAGCGGCGCAAAAGCTGGCGGACCCGCAGCTGAGCCTGGAAGAGCGGCTGCGCGTCGCCTTCGCAGACGACGTACTGGAAACCGTCCGCGTCCCGCTCTTACCGGGGGACGCCACCCGGCTTCCGACACTACCGCTGATCGTGGACCGCGCCGAGGCGGGTTTCAGTGCTTGGTACGAGCTGTTTCCGCGCTCGCAGGGCACGCAGCCGGGCAAACACGGCACCTTCGCGGACACGGCCGCCCGCTTGCCGGAGATCGCGGCGCTGGGTTTCGACGTGCTCTACCTGCCCCCCATCCACCCGATTGGTGTTTCCCACCGCAAGGGGCGCAACAACTCGGTCACGTGCGAGCCGCACGACGTCGGCAGCCCCTGGGCAATCGGCGGTAAGGAGGGCGGGCACGACGCCGTCCACCCCGAGCTCGGCACGATTGCCGACTTCGACCGGCTCGTAAAAGAGGCCGCGGATTTGGGCCTCGAGATCGCGCTCGACTACGCGCTGCAATGCTCTCCGGATCACCCGTGGGTGAAGCAGCACCCCACGTGGTTCTTCGTACGACCGGACGGAACGCTTCGCTACGCGGAAAATCCGCCCAAGAAGTACGAAGACATCTACCCGATCAACTTCTGGTCGGAGGACCGCGAGGCGCTGTGGAACGCCTGCCGGGACGTGCTCCTCTATTGGATCGAGCACGGGGTGAAGATCTTCCGGGTGGACAACCCGCACACCAAACCCCTCGCCTTCTGGGAGTGGGCGATCGCGGACATTCAAGCCTCCCACCCGGACGTGATTTTCCTGTCCGAGTCCTTCACGCGGCCCAACCGCATGAAGTCGCTCGGCAAGCTGGGCTTCACGCAGAGCTACACGTACTTCACGTGGAAGAACACGTCCTGGGAGCTGCGGGATTACCTGACCGAGCTCACGAAGACGGACATGGTCGAGTACTACCGGCCGAACTTCTTCGCCAACACGCCCGACATCCTGCACGAGTACTTGCAGCACGGCGGTCGCCCCGCCTTCCGGATTCGGCTCGTGCTGGCCGCGACGCTTTCGCCCATTTACGGCATCTACAGCGGCTACGAGCTGTGTGAAAACGTCGCCGTCAAGCCGGGCAGCGAAGAGTACCTGGACTCGGAAAAGTACGAAATTCGAGTGCGCGACTGGAACGCGCCCGGCAACATCAAGCAAGACATCAGCAAGCTGAACCGAATTCGTGCCGAAAACGGCGCGCTACACGAGCTCGGCAATTTGGACATCGTGCAAACGAGCAACGACCGCCTCTTCGCCTACCGGAAATACGCGCCCGGCAACGAGCTGCTCGTCGTCGTCAACGTGGACCCGCACGAAGCGCACGATGGCTTGGTGGACGTGCCGCTCGCCGCGCTCGGTATCGGGGAGAACGAGCCGTACGAGGTGAACGACTTGTTGACCGGCATCCGGTACACTTGGCGCGGCTCGCGCAACTACGTGCGCCTCGACCCGAGCGAGCGCGTGGCGCACCTGTTCCGGATCCAACGGCCCTCGTGAAGGCTCTTCCCAACGGCATGCGCACGCGCCCCGGCTCCCCGTACCCACTCGGCGCGACCTGGGACGGTGAGGGCGTCAACTTCGCCATCTTCTCCCAGCACGCGAGCTCGGTGGAGCTCTGCCTGTACGACAAGGACACGGCGCACGAGGAGATCATTCGCATCCCGCTCACGGAGCGAACGAACCGCGTCTTTCACGTTTACTTGCCGGACGTGCGGCCCGGCCAACTCTACGGCTACCGGGTGGACGGTCCGTACGCTCCCGAGCAAGGTCATCGCTTCAACCCGCAAAAGCTGCTCTTGGATCCGTACGCGAAAGCGATTTCGGGCGAGGTGCGCGGGCTGGACGAGATGTTCGGCTACCGGCTGCGCGATCCGGGCATGGATCTTTCGAAGAGCGAGCTGGACAGCGGGCCATACATGCCCAAATCCGTCGTGGTCGAGACGGCGTTCAGCTGGGGTGACGACCGGCTGCCGAAGGTGCCGTGGAGCCGCACCATCATTTACGAGTGCCACGTCCGCGGCATGACCATGCGCCATCCGGACGTGCCAGGGCACCTCCGCGGGACGTACTTGGGCCTCGCGTCCGATGCCATCATCGACCACCTGCGCTCATTGAACGTGACGGCGGTGGAGCTGTTGCCGATCCACCACCCCGCTGGTGAGCGCCGCCTCGAGGACCTCAACCTCTCCAATTACTGGGGATACAACACCGTCGGCTTCTTCGCCCCGGATCCTCGCTACGCGACGGGCGCGCTCGGTCAACAGGTGACCGAGTTCAAGACGATGGTGAAGGCGTTCCACCGCGCCGGCATCGAGGTCATTCTGGACGTGGTCTACAACCACACCGGTGAAGGTTCCGAGACGGGCCCTACCGTCTGCTTCCGCGGGGTGGACAACGCGTCCTACTACCGGCTGAGCCAGCAGAGCCCGCGCTATTACGTGGACTTCACGGGCTGCGGCAACAGCTTCAACGTGCTCCACCCGCGCGCGCTGCAGTTGGTCCTGGACAGCCTGCGCTACTGGGTCACCGAGATGCACGTCGACGGCTTCCGCTTCGACTTGGCGTCCACGCTCGCGCGTGACCCTTACGAGTTCGATGCGTTTTCCCGCTTCTTCGCCCTGGTGCAGCAAGATCCGGTGCTCCAGCAGGTGAAGCTCATCGCCGAGCCCTGGGATCTCGGGCCGGGCGGTTACCGTTTGGGCGGCTACCCGCCCGGTTGGGCGGAGTGGAACGGCCGCTACCGCGACTGCATCCGCCACTTCTGGCGCGGGGACGAAGGGCAGGTCCCCGAGCTCGCGTCACGGCTTTCGGGCTCGAGCGATATTTTCCACGGCGGCGACCGCGGTCCGTACGCGAGCATCAATTTCGTCACGTGCCACGACGGCTTCACGCTCAAGGACTTGGTCAGCTACGAGCGTAAGCACAACGAGGCGAACGGCGAGGACAACCGGGACGGCAACAGCGACAACGCTAGCAAAAACTGGGGCGTCGAGGGCGAGACCCGCAGCGCGCAGGTGTCACGCCTCCGCGAGCGCATGATGAAGAACATGCTCGCCACGCTCGCGTTCTCGCAAGGCGTGCCGATGATTTCGCACGGCGATGAATTCGGCCGCACGCAAAAGGGCAACAACAACGCGTACTGCCAGGACAACGAGATCAGTTGGATGCAGTGGGATCTCGACCCCCACCAGAAAGACTTGCTGGAGTTCACCCGCAAAGTTTTCGCGATCACGCGCACCAATCCGCTGTTTCGCCGCCGCCGATTCTTCGCGGGTGGCACGATTTCCGCCCACGGCGTGAAGGACGTCTCGTGGATCCGGCCGGATGGCGCGGAAATGACCCTCGAGGATTGGGGAAACCCGAAAAATCACATCCTCGGGATGCTCATCCCCGGGGAGGCATCCGACGACGTCGACGAGCGAGGCCGGCCCAACCAGGGGCAGTCACTGCTGCTCCTCCTGAACGGCAGCAATCGCTCTCACAAATTCGCCCTGCCCAGCTTGCCTCAGAAGGGTCACTGGCAGGAGGTCGTCAACACCGCCCAGGCGACGCAGCGCATTCAAAAGGGCAGCGGGATCAATGTTGCGCCGCACTCACTTGTGCTGCTTTGCTACGTCCTCGACTGATGGCTTCTTTTATCCGAACCTCCGGCTTTCAATCTTCCGACCCTGTCCTCTTGGGAGATGTCGAGAAGCTCACCAGTCTGATCGAAGATCGTTGTCACGATCCTCACGCCGTGTTGGGCGCGCACTCGGCGCAGCACAACGGCGGCCCGGGCGTGGTGGTGCGCGCGTTTCATCCGGACGCGACGGGCTGCGAGGTCGTCATGGGCGGCAGCTCTTGGCCGATGGCGCTGCTCGCGGGCGGTGTGTTCGCGGTGTTCCTCGCCGGTCACCGCGCGCCGCTAGATTACAAGCTGCGCTTCCGCTTCGCGGACGGCCAAACTTGGGAGCGCGAAGACCCTTACCGCTTCCTGCCCTCGCTGGGTGAGATGGACATTCACCTGATTGGTGAGGGTAACCACCGGCGCCTGTGGGAAGTGCTCGGCGCGCACCCGAAGACGATGAACGGCGTGCAAGGCGTGGCCTTCGCGCTGTGGGCCCCGAACGCGCGGCGCGTGAGCATCGTCGGCGACTTCAACCGTTGGGACGGCCGCTTGGTGCCGATGCGCACCCTCGGCAGCTCCGGGATTTGGGAAGTGTTCGTGCCCGGTGTCGGCGCGGGCATGCTCTACAAGTTCGAGATCAAAACGCCGGAGGGCGCGCTGCGCCTGAAGACGGATCCGCTCGCCCGCGAGATGGAGCACCCGCCCGCGACCGCTTCGCGCGTGAACGTGTCCGGCCACAGCTGGCGCGACGACGCGTGGATGAAGGCGCGCGTCGGCAAGGACATCTTGCGCGAGCCGGTCAACGTTTACGAGGTGCACCTCGGCTCGTGGGCGCGCGTTCCGGAAGAGGGCAACCGTTGGCTCTCGTATCGCGAGATTGCACCTCGGCTCGTGGAGCACGCGCAGCGCCTCGGCTTCACCCACATCGAGCTGATGCCGATCGCAGAGCACGCGTTCTATCCGTCCTGGGGTTACCAGGTGACAGGGTATTTCGCGCCCACCGTGCGCTACGGCACGCCGGACGACTTTCGCTTCTTCGTCGACTACTGTCATCAGCACGGCATCGGCGTGATCCTGGACTGGGTGCCGGCGCACTTCCCGAAGGACGACTTCTCGCTTCGCCGTTTCGACGGCAGCGCGCTCTACGAGCACGAGGACGCGCGCCGCGGCGAGCACCCGGACTGGGGCACGCTCATCTTCAACTTCGGGCGCTTGGAGGTGCGCAACTTCCTCGTCGCCAACGCGCTCTACTGGCTGCAAGAGTTCCACATCGACGGCCTGCGCGTGGACGCGGTCGCCTCCATGCTGTACCTGGATTACAGCCGCAAAGAGGGCGAGTGGATGCCCAACCCGTACGGCGGTCGCGAGAACGTCGACGCCATCGAGTTCCTCCGCATGTTCAACGCGGTGATCCGCCAAGACGTGCCAGGCGCGTTCACGATCGCGGAGGAATCCACGGCCTGGGGCGGCATCACCCGGCCGCCGGAAGAAGGCGGCCTCGGCTTCCACTTCAAGTGGAACATGGGTTGGATGCACGACACGCTCGGCTTCTTTCAGAAGGAGCCGGTGCACCGTAAGTTCCACATCGACCAGCTGACCTTCTCGATGCTCTACGAGTACACGGAGAAGTTCGTCAACAGCATCTCCCACGACGAAGTCGTGCACGGCAAAGGGTCCGTCATCGACAAGCTGCCGGGCGACTTCTGGCAGAAGCTCGCGAACCTGCGCCTGCTCATCGCCTACCAATTCACTCGCCCCGGCAAGCAGCTCATGTTCATGGGCACGGAGTTCGCCCAGCACAACGAGTGGAACCACGACGCGAGCTTGGACTGGCACATCGCGGAGCACCCGCAGCGGCGTGCGCTGCAAGACTTCATCGCCGAGCTCGGAAAGCTCTACAAAGCGACGCCCGCGCTCTGGCGCGGCGACCCCACCGGCGAAGGCTTCGAGTGGGTAGACTGCACGGACCGCGAGAACACCGTCCTTTCGTACCTCCGTAAAGACGGCAACGACTTCGTCCTCGTCCTGCTCAATTTCACGCCCGTGCCGCGCGACGACTACCGCATCGGCGTGCCCCACCCCGGCCGCTACGTCGAGAAAATCAGCAGCGACGACGTCCGCTTCGGCGGGAGCGAATACCAAACGACGACGGTCGTGGAGAGCGACCCCATCGCCGCGCACGGCCGCCAGCACTCGATCAAGTTGCAGCTGCCGCCGCTCGGCTGCTTGATCTTGGCGCCGATGCGCTGAGAGCGCGGGGGGCTGGCGCCGAGCAGCCCTGACTCGCGCAACCCTCAACCCGAGGGCGTGAACAGGAGCGGAACGACGATCACGGACGGCTCGCCCGCCCCCGGGAGCACCAGGCTCTCCATGATGGCCTGCACGCACGAGAGGGCTCCGGCGTCGCCGAGCGTGTTCACTACCGCCGCGACGCGGAGAACGTCGCCGTGATTTGCGAGTTGAAGGCGGAAATGCAGCTGCCCTTCGAGGTGAGGGCGCTCTGCCAGACGCGGCAAGTAGCAGTCTCGGAGCTCTGGCGCCCGCTGCCGAATGATACGTGTCATCACTTCCGTAGGGACGTCGCCGCTCTCCACGATGACCGGCTGGAGGCGCACCCGTGGCGCTCGCGGCGCGCCACCTGCCGTGCTGAGCCGACTGGGCGCCTGTGACGAAGCTGCCGCTGCGACAGAAGCAGCGCCAGTAGGCTCTGGCTCGCGGGGCGCGGTCGGTACGGCGTCGCCCGGTGTCGCTGAGATGGGCTCGTGCTCAGCCGCCACTGGGACGGGTCGCGGAGGTCCGGGCGCAATCGAACCTTCGGGCGCCGTCGATCGACACGCCAGCACGACGAAGCAGAGTGCACCATATTCGAGAAAGCGCGACGACCCCATGCCGTGGCTTTACACTGGTTGAGGCGCGCGGCTAACGAGTCGTCGAGCCAGACCGCAGCACCGACACGAGCTCCGGAGGTGGCCCGCCGCCATATCGTCTGTAAGGTTATTCTGCGCTTGGGGACTATCCTTACGTGACCATCGAAACGGCTCAGCAAAGCGCGGTCGACGCCCCCACGGAGGCCTTGGCCGAGCGCCTCGAGCGCCTTTTGGCGGAGCACGCCCGCCCGCTCGAGCGCATCGCGGCCAGCTACGCCCGAACCTTGGTGGAACGTGAAGACTTGCTGCAGGACTTCGCGATGGCGATCTGGACCGCGCTGCCCACGTTCCGCGGTGACGCGAGTGAGCGCACGTTCCTGCTGCGGATTGCGCACAACCGCGCCGTCACCTTCCTTGCGCGGCGCGCCCCGCGCCATGGGTCGGTGGAAGACGACGCGGCGAGCGCCGAAGCCAGCTCGGGTGCAAACCCGGCCGTTGCCTACGAGCGCAAGGAACGCGGCAATCAGCTGCTCGCGGCCGCGCGCGCGTTACCGCTCGGGCACCGTCAGGTCCTCACGCTTCTGCTGGAAGGGCTTTCGCACCGTGAGATAGCGGGCGTGCTCGGGGTCACGGAAAACAACGTGGCCGTGCGCGCCAACCGCGCTCGCGCGGCCCTGCGTGTGCTGCTCGGAGACGATCAGCGGAAGGAGAAAGCGTGATGGAAGAAAAAGACACCGAGCTTGAGGGCTGGAGGCAAGGCTGGCAGTCTCTGGGCGGCCGAGATGACTTGGCGCGCTCGTTGGCCGAGCGCGTACGGGCGGACGGTCGCCGCCTTCGGCGCGAGCTGGTCACGGAGATGGCCTGGGCCGCCGCCTCGACCGCGCTCTGCCTCTGGTTGCTCGTGGACTCCGGGGGTAAACCCGTCGTGGTCGTCGCGTGCGCGGGGGTCCTGGTCTTCACGGGCGTGTGGGTGACGCGGCTCCTCACGCTGAAGTACGGGGCCTCGGCGGATGCCGCTAGCGCTCTCGATGCATTCGTGGAGCTGACGCGGAGGCGCCTCGCACAGGATCTCAAGTGGCACCTTTTTCGGCGCCGCTCGCTGGATATTGCCACTCTCTGCATCGTGCCGTGGGTAGCGTGGGCGCTCTCCGAACGCTACTCGCTGTATCGCGCCGAGCCTTGGCTTGGCGTTGCCGAGGTCGGCTTGCTAGTGGCGCTGCTCGTCGGTCTTTTCATTTACCTGCCCCGCAAGGTCCGCGCGCTACGGGCCGCCTGCGCTCGGTTCGAAGCGCTGGTAGATGACCGCACGCTGCGTTGAGATGCGAGCCATGAAGCGCGCCCTGAGAGCCGTAAGAAAGTTTTCAGCTCTGCCAAAGGTAGCGGCCTGGCGCATCCTCGGCGAGCCGGACCGCGAAGGCTTCGAAATGGCGCGCGAGGAAGAACCGCGCGTCGATGCATGCTTCGGACGAAGCGGCGCAGCGTCATGTACTCGGTGACATTCTCGCGACGATGACGGTCATCACCATCCGCACGAGGCGATGCGAATGCGTACCCGGGTCCGTGCTCTAACCCCACACGACGGGTTGGAGGCGCCAGGTTCGTACGAGCGCGGGAAGAGTTGATTGCGCAGCAACCATGCAAAGCTGCGAGTGGCCCTCCTACGTGGCGGCTCATTTACAGCGTTTACGCGGGCGTCAGCTGCTGTCTGACGTGGGCAAGATCGGTTTGCACCTTGCCACCTTTGCGCGCTTTGCTCACCGCGAGGAAGTGTTAGCGTCGCCCGCGGATGACTCCGAGGGGAAAGGGTTCCGTGATGCGTGCGCTTGTCGTCAGCCGAAGTACCTCGAGCGGCGCGTCCGGATTCCGCGTCGCGGTCCTAAACGCTCCCGCGTCACCTTCAGAGCGCCGTGTCGATCGCGGCGCGATCTTGCTCGGGGCCGATGCGGGCTCCGACATCGTCGTGACCGCGCCGAGCGTTTCGCGACGCCACGTTCAGCTGTGCGTGGACGAGCGAGGAGTGGAGCTGCTCGACCTAGGTAGCCGGAATGGCACCTACCTGGAGGGCAAAAAAGTGCAGCGCGCGCTGCTTCAAGGCGAGTCGAACGTTCGCTTGGGCGACGTGAAGGTGCTGGTGGCCCCGCTTCCGACCCAAATCGAGTCTCAGCCAGACGCGCACGGATTCGATGAGATTCTGGGGGAGGCACCACTGATGCGGCGCCTAATCGTGACGCTGGGGCGCCTGCGGGGCTCTTCCGTCCCACTCTTACTCGAGGGTGAGTCGGGCACGGGCAAGGAAGTCGTCGCGCGTGCCGCTCACGTGAGCTCCTCCGCGCCCGCAGCGCCCTTCGTGGCCGTGAACTGCGCGGCGATGGATCGCGCACTGGCGCGCTCCGAGCTGTTCGGTCATCGTCGTGGCGCGTTCACAGGCGCCATCGAAGCGCGGGCCGGAGCATTCGAACTAGCTCACGGCGGCACGCTCTTTTTGGATGAGATCAACGGGCTGCCGCTCGACGTGCAGCCTCTGTTGTTACGAGCGCTGGAGACGGAGCGCGTGAGCCGTATGGGCGACTCGCAGGAGCGGACTGTCAAGGTACGTTTGATCGCGGCCTCTAACCGGCCGTTGGCTCGCGAGGTCGCCGAGGGTCGATTTCGCGACGACCTCTTCTACCGGTTGAACGTCGTGCGCCTAGTGCTTCCGCCGCTTCGCGAGCGCGGGGACGATATCCCGCTATTGGCGCAGCATTTCGCGAAGAGCTTTGGCATGGAGCCGCTGGCCGAGGAAACGCTTGACGACCTCAGGAGCTATGCCTGGCCGGGCAATGTCCGCGAGCTGCGCAACGTGCTCCGGGGCTATGCGGCAATCGGGGTACTACCGAACCTCAGCAGCGCGTCGGAGCTCGGTTACACGGAGCTGCTGCGCCGGGTACTGGACCCGGAGAAGCCGTACCACGAGCAGAAGGAACGACTCCTCGGCGAGTTCATTGACGTCTATTTGGCGATGCTCTTGGAGAGGACGGGCGGAAATCAGTCGGAGGCGTCTCGGCTGTCCGGGCTCGATCGCGCACACCTCAACAAAATGGTGACCCGACTCAAGCGCAGTGGAACGACGCTGAACGACGAACTGACTCAAGTGCCTCCGTCTCACGCCGACGTGGGCCACCAACCCAAGCTGCGTCCCCGCGGTCGCGCTGGCGCTGAGTGATGCACCACTACGTCCCTGAGGGGTCGAGCACACAACGACGCCTCGTACCTCGTCGCCGTGAGTGGATTCACCCTCAATTTGCGGAAAATGCGGGGAGTCGCCGCGCGCAGCGTTCGGAGACTGCGGCACGTGGACTGCAAAGCCCTCAGCACGCATGTCAAGGAATCGACCGACTTCGAACACCCTCGTCAACCGCGCGGCGCGCGCTCCGGCGTCGCACGAAGAATGCCTGCCAGCCCCGATGCTGCAGGCGTTTCGCTTGGGTGATCGGCAAGCGACCCAGCAGCTGTATCTCCAGTACGTCAGCGAGGTGAGGGGCTCGCTTCGCAACCAATTGGCGAGGGTAGGACGGCTCAGCCCGGAGAACCTCTCCGACGTCACCCAAGAAGCCTTCGCGCGAGCTTTCTCCGACCGAGCTCGACAGCGATTCGACGCCTCCCGGGCGTTGGGTCCTTATCTACAGCGCATTGCGCGCAACGCCTTGGTGGATTGGCTCCGGCGATCGCGACGAGATGCGGACTCGCACGTTTCCGTCGACGACCATGAGCCGAGCTCGGAGGACCAGCTACGGGCTTACCCGCGCGAGATGCTGGAAGCGACGGGATCCTACGTTCGAGCACTCGACCCAGTGCTCCACGGCGTTCTTCGGCACCGCTTCCTCGAAGGCGAGCCGCAGCTGGCCGCCGCCCGAACGTTGGGTATATCGCGTCAGCGCATCAGAACGCTGGAGAAGCGGCTGCTCGACGACCTGCGCCTGCACCTCGAGGACGCCA
>JAQSWN010000098.1 GCA_029266615.1 Polyangiaceae bacterium | reverse complement strand
AAACGTGAGCAGGAGCGAGAACGTGCCGCGCGTGTGGTAGTACGTGACCTGCCATTCTTGCAGGTCACTCGAATCGTCGAAGCTGGTGAGGTCGTGACCCGCGGCCCGCAGCTGTCGAGCCAGGTCCGAGCCGGTGCGCTCCCAGGTGGTTCCAGTCAGGTCGCAGAAGCGCTCGTGGGCGATGCCGGCCAGCCCTTCGCAGAGGTCCCGCACCGCCTCCGGGGAGCCCTTGAGGAAGGCGGCGGGGGCGAACGTCGAGGGCGCCGGTCGCGGCTTCGGGAGCTTGGCGGGGCGCTTTCGGTCGGGCCGCGGGGGCATGCGGGCAGAACCGTAGCGCGGAAATCGCGCCAGGATGGCAGGGAGCGATGTTTCTGTCCCCGGCCCGCATAGGTCGCGCTATGGGAGGCCCGCCCATGAGTGACAGCTCGCCCCGCGGCCGCTTCCTTCGATACTCAGCCGACTGGCTTCCCGTCACCGTGGTCGCGCTGTCGTTCTTATTCCACCTGGCGGTGTTCTTCTGGGCGCCTACCTGGCTCGCGCTCGCGGCGCTGCCCGCGGTGGTCGCGGTGAGCACGGTGGTGGCGGCGTTCAACCACCATCACCAACACGTGAACGTGTTTCGTTCGCCGGTGCTCAATCGCGTGTACGACGTGGTGCTCGCCGTGCAGACCGGAGTGGGTCCGTACACGTGGGTCTTGCACCACAACTTGGGGCACCACCTCAACTACTTGAACCAGCCGCCCTGCGCGAGCCCCGACGAGTCACATTGGACGCGGGCGGACGGCAGCCAGATGGGGCGCTGGGAGTACACGGTGCACACGTTCCTTCATCACCAAGTGGACGTGTACCGTATCGGCTTGCGGCACCCACGAGTGCTCCGTAGCTACTTGCTCATGAAGGTGCCCTGCTACGCCTTCATGGCCGCGGGCTTCTATCTGAACCCGCTGATGTACCTCGTCGTGTTCTTCGTGCCGAGCCTGCTCACGCTGATGCACACGTGCTACGCGACGTACGAGCACCACGCCGGGCATAGCGCCGCCGAGCACGTCGAGGCGAGCGTGAACCGCGAGAACTCTCTGTTCAACCTGCTCACCTGCAACCTCGGCTTGCACACCGCGCATCACATGAAGCCGGGGCTGCACTGGTCGGAGCTGCCTGCGCTGCACGCCCGCATCCGGCCGCAGATCCCCGAGCGCCAGCTGCTCCGCGCGTTCTGGTGAGCTGGGCGCCGCCGACGACCCCGGCTGTGACTCGCTCCTGCCGGTGACGCCGACTTTGGTGGTGCGGTTCGCGCCTGCGCTTCGCCTCCGCTTGGACGTTTTCGGCATCGCTGAACGAGCGCGTGTGGAACCGGTCCTTTCACGGCACAAAACGTCGTGACGCTTGGACGAAACGCGCCAACATGCCCTCTACATGCGAAGCGCACTCGTCGTCGGTTTGGTGGCAATGGTCGCGGCTTGCAGCTCCAGCGAGCCCGGGCTCGGGCCGAGCGGCGGCGCCGGGGCCAGCAGCGGCGGCCAGGTGGGCGCGGCGGGTAGCATGGCGGGTGCGGTCGCGGGCAGCACCGCGGCCGGTAGCGGTGTCGGCGGCTCCGTCCCGGGGGGCGTCGGCGGCAGCAGCAGCGCGCAAGCCGGCAGCAGCGCGCAAGGCGGAGCCACCTCCCAAGGCGGAACCAACTCCCAAGGCGGAACCAACTCCCAAGGCGGAACCAACTCGCAGGGCGGAGCCAACCCGCAGGGGGGAACGACCGCGCAAGGCGGAACCGCGGGGAGCAGCGGCGGCACGGGACCGACCAACAAAGTATTCAGCGAGTGCCGGCTCCACTTCGGCACCATCGACGAAAAGGCCAAGGCGCGCCCAGAGCTGATCAAGGAGCTGGACTTCTTCACGCCCGGCTGGATGGGGCTCTCGGACACGTTCGATCAAAAATACGTGTGCGACGAGGCCAAGGAAGGCGCCGTGCTCGGCAAGCAGGTTCCCGTGATCGTCGCTTACGTGGCCGCCTTCTACGCCAAGCGCCACAACGGCAACCTGTGCGATTGCAACGTGACCACGTGCGGCCAAACCAACGGCAGGCCGAACGACCTCTGCAACTTCGGCGCGCAGTACATCAAGCAAGACCTTCAAAAGATCGTGGCCGTCTACGAGAGCTACGCGAAGGGTTACGCGGACTGCTACGGCACGACGCGGCCGATCGTCTTCGAGATGGAGCCGGATTGGTACCAGTACACGGTAAGCTCGCAGCAAACGCCACTCACCAAGCAGGAAGCGGGCACGATTCTCGGCCAGTTCGTGGCTGCGATCCAAAAGCACTTGCCGAACGCGTTCTTCTCTTTGGACATCTCGCCCTGGGTGGACGACAACGGCGCCACCAACGGCCAGAGCTGGTACTCGAACTTCGACCTTTCTAAGTTTACGTTCATCAACACTTCCGGCGGCAGCACGGAGGCCGCAAACACCAAGATCCGCGGCTCCAACAACATGACGTGGGCCGGCGTCGCTCAGGTCACCGGCAAGAGCTTGCTGGCTGACACCGGCTACGGCGCGAACGGCGTGTCGGCTGGACACGACGCGAATTGGGACGTGGTCGCCAACCTCAACGCGCGTATCGACGACGGCGTGATCTCAATCAGCCAGTACAATCCGAAGGACGATTGGGCGGCGACGATCGCGAGCATTCGCGGCCAGCTCAAGAAGCCGAAGCACTGCCCCTGATGGTTGACAGGGCGGCGCGCCGTGACACCATGCGCGCCGTCATGTCACAAGCCGAGTATTCGAACGTCACCGCCGTCGCCAAAGCCAACGTTTACTTCGACGGCAAGGTCGTGAGCCACACCATCAAGCTCGAGGACGGCTCGAAGAAGACGCTCGGCTTGATCTATGCGGGCGAGTTTCACTTCGGCACGGACGCGCCGGAGCGGATGGACATCACGGCCGGCAGCTGCCAAGTCCGCATCGACGGCGACAGTGAGTGGAAGACCTACGAGGGCGGCAGCTTCTTCAAGGTGCCGGGCAAGTCGGGCTTCGACATCAAAGTCGGCGCTGGCATCGCCGAGTACGTCTGCTCCTTCGAGTGAGCGTGACGTAGCGTCGCGGCGTTGCGCGTCAGCGCCGCCACATCCACAGGTTTTGAGGCTCCCGCGGCGGCTCGTACACGAACCAGGCGCCGCGGTTCTGCACGTACCAGCGGTCGTGCACGCGGTAAAAGTGGTACCCGCGATGCTCGACTCGAGGGTATCGCTCGACGGCGGGCGGGGGAGCGACGCGCGTGTAAGGGCTCGCGGCCGGGCGACACCCGCCGAGGGCCACGGTGACCAAGAACGGAGCCACGAAGCGAGCGTCGACGCTCATGGCTCCCAATGTACCGCCGTGTGCGCAATGCGCGAGGCCGAACAAATCGTAGCGGCCCGGACACTCAACTGAGTATGCGCGCGCTCACGGTGACCGGTCTCGGGACGATGCTTGGCCTTTTCGGCACCGCGTGCTCGCCGGACGATGCGACTCCGGCCGCGGGCGCGCCCGGCAACGCGGCTGGGGCTCCCGCGGCGGGCGCGTCGCCGAGCGGCGGCGGTTCCGCTGCGAACGGAGGCGGCTCCGGAAATGGCGCACAGGGTGGCAACGGCGCAGCGCCCGGCAACGCTGGCAGCGGGCAACCAGGCGCGAGCGGCGGAGCCACTGCCGGTACGAGCTCGGGCGGCAGCGCGTCGCCTGGTCCCGCCATCGGGCCCGCTCAGTTCGGAGACGGGGACCTCGACTCGGCGAGCGATGGCGGCACCCTCACGTTCCAGAAGCTGGGTAAAGCCGGGTTCTACCCGAGCCGGCGCGATCCCACGTCAGGCACGTGCGACGTTTACCAGAACGGCAGCTGCTGCATGACCAAGCACACGCTTGCGGACGACCAGCTCACGCCGTGGAACGAAGAGCTCATCGTCACGCTGCGGGGCCCGATCCAAATCAAGCAGTTCGTCGTCTACACGTCGGACGACGAGCAGAGTTGGAACGTGCAATCGGCTTGGGATTCGGCCAAGCCCGCGGAGACGTTCGGCATCCAGTTCGACGGTAACGCGACCAAGGGCGCGAAGTTTGCCGGCACCGTTGGCAGTGAGTGCGTGGCCGACGCAATGACGGACAAACCATTCCCGTGCGGTCCGAACAGCGTGCCCTACTGCCCAGCGGAGGGCGGTGGTCCGAAGAACTACGGCTGGTCCGGCTCCAAGCTGTTCGTCATGGCGGCACGCATGCCAATGATGGGCGAAAGCAAGCTGGACGCCGCGACCGCATGCGGCACCGGAACGAGCAACGGTTGGTACAACGCGCCGTGGATTGGAATCAGCTTGGGCGAGCTGGTGCGCGAAGGAAAGTTCGGCGACTGTAACTGCTACGGCCGCACGCCCCCCGAGTGGTACGCCGGCGACGGCTGCGGCCAAATCAACGCGTTCGAGGTGGTCAACGACAACAACGACTACCAAAACTTCGACGTCTTCAGCTCGAACATCTTCTCGTACGCCGGCAACGTGGGCGAGGGACCGTGCGGCAAGAACTGCAACATTTCGGGTGTCGGCCCCGCGGATCTGATCGACAAAGCGACGAGCATGCCCGCGGCCGTTGGCGGCGTCACCACGCAGGGCGGCAGCTACGCGCACGTCGCTTTCCGGCGCCCCACCCAGGGTTACCGCTACATCCTGGCTCTATTCGACGTGAGCACTCGTCAAATGCAGCTCGCGATCATTCACCCGAGCAAGGTCCCGGCCGCCGCCGCCGGTCTGCTTCCGACGCTTCCGCGCTCGCTCGGCCGCGCGACCATCGACTCGCTCCTCGGCATGCGGCTGCCCGGTTGAGCGCCTTCACGCGCGTGTTTGCTCGAGCCGGCGTCGGACCGTATGCTGCGGTTTCCGATGAAATTCGACGCGCCCTATTGCCTGACTCACCAGGACGGCAAGACCCACTACGCAACCGGTGAAATCCGAAAGCAGCGCCTGCTTTCCGAAGTGCCGAGGCGTGGGCGCTGGCCCGTGTTCAGCATGGTGCCGTACACCCAGCTGCGCGAGCGCGGCTTCGAGGTGCACGACGGTGGGGAAGAGATCTTGTCGCTCGTCACGAGCGAGTACCGCGAAGTGTCGCTCGCGGACCTCGTGCCGGGCGAGGCGCCCCAGGTACGCACGCTCGGCGCGCCCACCTTCGTGATGGACGACGCGGAGTTCGAAGCCAACGTCGCGCGTCTCATCAAGGAAGAAATTTGCCAGGGCGAGGGGTCCAACTTCCTGCTCTCCCGCAAGGCGCGCGTCACGATCGCGGACTTCGACTGGAAGGTCGCCAACACCATCTTCCAGCGCTTGGCCCGAAACGAGTTCGGCGCCTACATGACGTTCTGCTTCTACGACGGGGAGCGCTTCTTCGTCGGCTCTTCTCCGGAGCGGCACGTCACGATCCGTAAGGGCGTCGTGCGCATGAACCCAATTTCCGGGACCTTGCCGCGCAGCGTGCTCAAGCAGCGCTCGGACCTCATCGAGTTCTTGTCGGACGCAAAAGAGGTGAACGAGCTGTTCCAGGTCGTGGACGAAGAGCTGAAGATGATGTCTCGCATCTGCAGCTCCGGCGGCGACGTGCACGGCCCCTACCTCAAGGAGATGAGCTCCCTCATCCACACCGAGTACGTGCTCCAAGGCCACACCGACGGCGACTACATGGACGCGTTCCGCGACTCCATGTTCGCGGCCACGATGATTGGTAGCCCGCTCGAGAACGCCGCTCGCGTCATCAAGAAGTACGAGCGTGAGTCGCGCCGCTACTACTCGAGCGCCCTGCTCGTCACCGGCTTCGACGAAGACGGGCAAGAGTACTTGGACAGCGCCATCACCATCCGCACCATGGAAGTCTCGCTCCAAGGCGAGGCGACGATTCAGAGCGGCGCCAGCATCGTGCGGGACTCCGTGCCTCAAAACGAGTGCCGGGAGGTGAAAACGAAGGCCGCCGGCGTGCTCCGCGCCATCGAAAGCAGCGAGCCTTCCAAGCCGTACCTCGCCCAGTTCCGCGACGCCAAGGTCGACCAAGTCCTGGAATCCCGGAACAAGTACCTCTCTCGTTTCTGGATGGAGAAGCAGCACCACAGCTACGTGGAGCCGCGCGTCGAGGGCAAATCCATCCTCATCATCGACAACGAGGACGAGTTCACGCACATGCTCAAGCACGTGCTCACGCACCTTGGCATGCGCGCGCGCGTGGTGGACCACCGGGAGGCGGCTCCGCTCGTCGCTGAAGCCGAGCTCGTGCTCGTCGGCCCCGGCCCCGGGGACCCGACGGATCTAGCCGACCCGAAAATGAAGATCGTGCACGGCATCGTGCAAGGGCTGCTGGATCGCCAAGCGAAGTTCATGGCCGTCTGCCTCGGCCACCAAATCTTGAGTTACCGGCTCGGCATGAAGGTCGAGCCGAGAGATCCGCCGCTACAGGGCGTGCAGATGTCGATCGACCTCTTCGGGCGTCGCGAGCCCGTAGGCTTTTACAACACCTTCTTCGCGCAGCTGCCGCCTTCGCCTCTACCCGGCCTGGAGATCGCGAGCGAGCCGGACGGCAGAGTCACCGCGCTCCGCTCGGAGAATTTCTGCAGCTTCCAGTTCCACGTCGAGTCCGTGCTGACGACGAACTCCATACCCATCCTCAGGGACGCGCTGCTCTGGCTCGTCGCCGGGAAGGTGCCGAGCGAGCCGCCCGGCGCTGGTTGACCGTCACGACCATTCGCGCCGTAGCCGACGCCAACGATGTTCCCCCGCCCAGGCGCGCGCCGAGCGATGCCTGGGCCACCAACGGCGGCGGCCGCCGCGACGGCCTCTACTTCGTTTCGTTTCAGCGCTCGCCCAAGGTCGTCGCCAACATCCTCACCACCAAACGGATGGATGGAGCTGCCGAGCTCGCCGGCGGGGATGACGGATCGCCGTCCATCCGCCTGATGACGCTTGCTGAAAGGTGGGCTCTACGCCGTTCCGCCTGTCGACGGGGCTTTCCCCGGGGGCGGCGCTCTTCGGCTGAGCCGATAGGAGCGTAGAGCTTGCGGTTACGCGCGGGCGGCTGACGGGAGGTGTTTCACTCCCGGCGCCCGCGCTTCACCAGTTGCTAATTACCAGCGATTTCCGCCGCCGCCGCCGCCACGGCCGCCGCCGCCGCCGCCGCCACCGCCGCGGAAGCCACCGCCGCCGCCGCCGCCGCCACGGCCGCCGCCGCCGCCGCCACCGGGACGCTCCTCGGCTTCGTTGACCTTGAGGGTGCGACCGTCGAGGTCCGCGCCGTTCATGGCGGCCATGGCGCCGTTCGCCTCGGGCTGTGAGCCCATGGTGACGAAGCCGAAGCCGCGCGACTGACCAGTCGTGCGATCGGAGACGACGTGGACGTCGACGACTTCACCGTGAGGGCTGAAGGCGTCGCGGAGCGTTTGCTCGGTGGCGTGGAAGCTGAGGTTGCCGACGTAGAGACGATTTCCCATAGTATTCTCGTAACTGGCCCATGCTGTTCGCTGTTACGGCGGGGCCGCGCCGTAGAGCGATTGAGTGATGAACGTGAAGAGGGGAGTCTTAGGGGGGCGACGTGCTCACGCGCTTTGGGCGAGCGGTCGTTCGAACGGATTCGTGAGAGGCGGCCGGGCGCTGGGCAGGTGCTTGAGCGTGAGGCCGGCAGCGCGGGTGGAGAGCGTGGGGGCCGCGGAAGTGCGGCGGAGACGCTCGATGAGGGTGGTAGCGGGTTCGGGCTCGTCGGCGGCGGGCGGCAGGCCCACGATGACGAGGTCGAAGCTCTCGCGGTCGATGAGGGCGGCGATGCTCGCCGCGTCCCGCTCGGGCAGCAGGGGAGCACCGAGCTTCAGCTCGGAATCGTGGACGCTGGCTGCGACACGGTGTTGCTCCGCGTGGCGCCGACGTTCTCGGCTGTCAGCGCACAAACCTGCTCCGCGCGAGCTGGCTCCGCCGAAGCCGGTCCAGAAGCCACGTGGAGCGGAATCCAGCCGGACCAGGCTGATTTTCGCGCCGAAGCGGTGCGCCAACGTCTTCGCCCAGTGGAGCGCGGGTTCCGTAGACTGCGGCTCGGTGAGCACGAGCAGGATGTGACGTAGGGCGCACGCGGGGCTGTCCCCCGGGACGGTAAGCACGGCCGACTCCGCGCGCGCCGCGACCGCTGACGCGAGGCGCCGCGAGCCTTCCCCCGCGCGGGAGTTGCCGGAGATGCCGCACACGATGAGGTCCGACTGATGAACGTCCGCGTGCGCGAGGATGACGTCCGCCGTGCTGCCACGGGTGACGAATGAGTTGACGGCGAGGCTGCGCTCGAACGGAGCGAGCAGCGACTCCAGCTGCCGACGCGCGTTGTGCTCGACGATGAGGCGCCTGACGCGGTCCGTGCGGTTGTCCCAGCTGTGGTGGGGAGCCGCGACGTAAAGGCCTTGCAAATGAGCCTGAAAGTGCTCGGCAAGCACGCTGGCCATGGCCAGGGCGCCGCGCGCTTCGCTCTGAACGTCCACCGCGCAGAGCACGCGTTGCAGCGCGGGAAGCGAGGCGATCACGGGTCGCTCTCGCTGCGCCGCAAGCTGCGGGGCGCCATTTCGGTGGTTCATTCGATCCTATCCGCCCTTGAAGGGCTTGCGGCTCGGCAAGAAGCAGGAGCCCTTCCGCCGCGCGGATCGACACGTGCTGGGACCGCTACGAGTGCAGCGACCGCCTTGAGCGCGTGAACCTACTTGGTTTCACTCCTCCGGTCAAGGAGAGGGACCATCGCATCCGTCGGGAGGGGTGGTCGGCGCTCGGTCCACGTGCTTTTCCGTCCCGCCTCCGTCAGCGCCCCCACCCGGGCCGGGCGCGGGAGGGTCCCCGTCCTCGACACACTGTTGGTGCTACGGTCCGCACGCGCCCGCATTTCGGAGATGCGGAGCGCGCCGCAGGCCCGTGGCCTTCGCGATTGCCGTGACTCCGAGAAAGGGATGCATGCTCGTCGTCGACAATCAGGAATTTCCGCTGCTTTTCTGCCATACGAAGCGTTCGGAGTGGGGCGTCGGAGTTCTCTCGGAGCGGGGGGAAGGCCGGTGCTCCTACCTGTTCGAGGACGGAGAAGAGCGAACGCTGGGCGCGCAGGGCATGCAGCTTCTCCGCCAAGTGGAGCGTCCGAGCCGCGAGCAACAAGTCACGTGGACGCACCTTTTGAACCTCCTGGCGAAGCGACGCGGACCCCGCGAGCCGCGCGTTCTGTCGGCGGACGCCGCCATCGAGGGTCAGGTCGAGCGGTTTCGCGAGCGGTTCACGAGCGGTTTCTTCGGTAAGCCTTGGAACGACCAGCCCGGGGAGGCCACCGCGCGTCGCGCCCGGCAGGCGCTCGTTCCCAAAGTGCAATCGCTCCTTTCGCCGGAGCGCGTGGCGGGGGCGATCGCCGAGCAGCGCATCGCAGACGTGTGGCACATCGCGGTGACGCTGCTGGAGGAGAGCGGAATGACGTCCGGCTCCTTGCCGTCGCCTCGGGGCGCGGAAGAGCAACGACAGCTCGCGCAGGCGGTCGTGGATCTGCTGCACGGAACGCAGAGCTACGAGCGCCGGTTCGATCGCTGGGTCGCCGCGTACGTCATCGCGGCGGGTGATGGCCCGAGCTGGCAGACGGCGACCACGCTTCCGGCGCTGCTCTCGCCGGTGGAGCACGTGTACGTGGATCCACAAACGTTCCGCAAGCAGCTGAGCTCGCTCGGTCGTCCCTCCACTCTCGGCGGCCGGCCCAGCGGCGTCGCTTATCTCCGTTGCTTGGTCGCGGCACAGTCGCTCGCGAATTTGCTGGCCGCGCGCGGGGTCATCCCACGCGATTTGCTGGACGTTCACGACTTCGTGCGGAGCACTATCGTCGCGCGCCGGGCGGAGCTCGAGAAATGATTCGCGTCGGCCATCGCTTCATGACGGGGCAAATCTGCGGCACCACCGGCGATTACGAGTTCGACGGCTACGTCGACATGTCATCGACGCCGCTCCTGACCGAAGAGCAGCGGCGCCTGACGTTTCAAGCGGGCAGCCCGTTTCCGACCGCCTCCGACTTGAACAAGCGCGCCTACTTCAAGTTCGTGGGCTGGGTCTGAGGCGACGCCCACGCGGCGGCGTCGCTCTCGCCTCGTACTGAACCCGAGGCGAGCTAAAGCCCTACGATTGGCGCGCTGATCGGGTCACCGTACTCAGCCGTTTCCACGCCTAGGTAATTGAGGATGGAGCCGTGGAGCGCGCCGGTCGGCTTGTTCGCGGCTTCCACGCGGCGACCAGTCTCGAAACCGCCAGCGTGGCCGGCCAGCATGATGGGCATGTTCTTGCGGCCGTGCGAGTCCCCGTCGCCGTTTTCCGAGGTGTAGAGCACGAGCGACTCGTCCAGCAAGCTGCCACTTCCGCTGCTGGTCGCCTTCAGCTGATTGATGAGGTTCGTGAAGCGCCGCACCTTGAAGCGCGAGGTTTGCAGCACGCGCGCATCCGCGATGGCTTTGGCTTGGTCCGCGGGCAAGCTGTCCAGGTCCGTGGCGCGGTCGCGGTCACCCAACTTGTGGGAGATGAAGTGGTCGCTCCAGTCCGCCACGCCGTCCGACAGCGAGTACTTCTTGAAATCCAGCGCCCAGCTGTTGGAGTACTGGAGCACCAGCACGCGCGTGAGATCGCAGGAAAGGGCGAGCACGCCCAGGTCCACCATCTGCTTCATCTTGGTGTGCATGTCGGGGGCCGCGCCGGGGGCCTCCGGCACGGTGCAGCCCGGCACCAGCCCGGTTTGTAGCTGCTTCTCCAGCTCGAACACGGATTGCAGGTGTTGCTCCACGCGCTGCTGGTCCGCGGCGCCGAGGCTCCCCTGCAGCCGCTTCGCGTCTTCCTTCACGAAGTCCAGCACGCTCTGTTTGCGCGCGCGGATCTGCGTCATGTCTTGGCTGGGGCTCGCGAGGTCTTTGAATAGCGTATCGAAGATCTGCTTTGGGTTGCGGAACACCGCCTCCGTTTGTCCGCCGGTGCGAAAGCTCAAGAAGCCTTGGGTGATTTCGGTGTCGGTCGTGGCGGAGAAGGTGAGGCTCTTGAACGGCGTCGTGCCCGCGATGCGCTCCGCCAAGTACTGGTCCAAAGTTGCCACCTTGGGCACCGACGGCTCGCCGCCGTCTTTGTGGGCGCACAGCGCCATGGCCGGACTGTGAATGGCCGTGCAAATACCCTGGTGGTCGACGCCGGAGACGAGCGTGACGTCGTCGATGATCGAGCCGCCGCCTGCCGGCCATTCGCCTTCCTTCGCGAAACTGCCGTTCAGGTCCGCCATCGCCGGCTTGAGATCCGCCGCCGTCAGCTTACCGGCGCCTTGCGGGTGCCAAATGCCAGGATCGGTCCCGTTCGGCATGAAGAAGGCGACGAAGCGTTTGGGGGTGACAGTCTGCGCGCTGGCGCGTCGCGGCCGCATCGCCTCCAGGAAGGGGAGCGCGAGGAGAATGCCTGCGCCGCGCAGCGCCGTACGTCGAGAAAGAATCACTTCGGTGCCCTCCTCATCCGGAAGCTAGGTGCTTGGACCAGCGCCGCAATCAGGCTTGGAAACCCGTAGCCGCTAGCGGCGAAGCGCTGCCCCACGGACTCCAGCATGCAGTGGTCGGCGTCCGCTGGGAAGCGACCCTGCGTGTAGACGAACGCCTTTTCGGCGACGCACGAGGCCAGCTGCGGCATTTGCTGCAGCTGCTGCGAAAGTTGGGCGAGCGTCGTGAAGTCCGGATTCGGCGCGCCCGCGAAGCGCGTCGTGAGGCCGTAATCACTCGGCTTCACGCTCGCGTCGTAGTGGCCCGCTGCGTCGTACTGGACGAACCCGGCGCCGAGGGGGTCGATCTGCGCGTGGCAGGCGCCGCACGCCGGCTCCGTGTTGCGCTTCGCGATCACCTGCACGTACGTTAGCCCCGACAGCTCCTCGGACAGCTCCGAAAGGAGCCCCGTAGGCACCTCGAGCGTTTGGCAGAGGAAGGCGCCGCGAAGCCACTTGCCGCGGTAGGCGAGCAAGTCCGCGTCGCTCTTGGCGGAAATGAGGGCGGCATGCGTGAGGAGCCCGGTGTTTTCCCGCGGGTGACCCGAGGGGAACGTCACCTTTTGCAAACCTTCACCACTGGTGGTCAGGCCGTAGAAGCTCCCGAGCGCGGGCGTGACGTACGTGTAGTTGGCGCTGAGCGCGTCGGTCAGCTTCACCCCCGGCGTCCACGCGAAGTCCTGCAGGAGCGCCGCCGACTCTTCGATCATCGACGGGAGGAGCGCGTCATCCCAGCCGGCCGGGGGCGTATTGGGGCGGCGCAGCTCTTCGAAATCTAGCCATTGCTTGAAGAACGACGCGAAGAACACGCGAGCGCGCGGATCCTGGAGTAGCTGCGCGGCCGCGGCTTCCACGCCCGCGGGGGTGGCGAGCGCGCCCTGTTCGGCGCTGGCTAGTAGCTCCGCGCTCGGGCTTCGACCCCAGATACTGAAGGAGAGCCGAGATGCGAGCTCCAGCGGCGAAAGCTCCGCCACTTCGGCGTTCGGCGCGCCGCCGACCTCTACACGGAACAAGAAGCTGGCAGAAGCGAGCAACGCCTCCATCGCGAACACGAAGCGATCCTCCACCCCCGTGGCGGACGATTGCGCGCGCGTCACCAGGGCGTCCACCTCGGGCGGCGTCAACGGCCGCCGATACGCTAGCTTGCCGAACCTCGTGACGAAGCTCGCCAAGCAGTCGCTCGCGGCCGGCTCGCAACCGAGCACCTGCGCGCGACGGGTCGTGTCCGCCATGAGCTCCGTGCCCAGCTTGGAGGCGATTTCTACGTAGGCGCGCAGATGCTGATCCGACAAGCTTTGCAGGGCGGCGATGGTGCGAAACCCCTCTTGCTCCCCGTCTGCCGGCACCTGGCTCACGTCCGGCGCGGCCGGCAGCGCGAACAACTCTTGGAGAGAGAGCTGGTACTCGCCGCTCGTCAACCGACGCAGGATCTGTGGACTCGGCCCGGATTCGTCAGCGCAAGCCGCGGGGCTTCCGCTGCCGCTCGTTCCAAGCCCTGCGCTTCCGGCCGTCCCGACGGAGCTGGTGCCACCGCCGCTCGGCGCCCCCGGCGCCGGCGCTTCGATACCGCCGGTACAGGCCAGCGCGCCGAGCACGAGGAAAGGCAACACGCTCGGAGCGAAGGCTGAGCTCGATGGAGTCATAGGGATTGCCTCACTGGAGTGAGTGCACGCACACGCGGCGTTCATCAGAACGTAGATGACTTTTTGGCGGCCAAGACGATTTAAGAAGGCGAAGCCCGCAATTGCACTGGCACGCAACGTTTCGAGCCAAGGGCGCTAAAAACTACATCGGTATCGCGCTACGGTAGCTCACTCGGGTTCGAGGCAGACCCAGCGCGTTGCGCGGCCTCGCATCAGCCCTTGAGCGAATCCAAGTGCTGGCGATGGCGCGCCTGCAGCTCCACGTAATCGTCTTGACTCAGCCCGAGCGACTTCGTGATTTGGCGCAGCAGGTTGGTTTCCGCGACGCTGATCGATGAATCCGCCGCCGCCAGGTCGATGAGCGCGCTCAGCACCTCGCGGCGCAGCTCCACGTCTGCCAGCTCCACGAGCGCGCGCGCATAGCGGGGGATTTGCACCGTGGATACTTCCACGATGTGCTGGCGAAGAGCTGCGCAGATCGCGTCGATGCCGGCCGCGCTCATGCCGTTCACCCGCGAAAGCTCTTCCCGGACCCGCGCTTCCTCGGCTGCGGAGTAGTCACGGTCCGCGTACGCGACGGCGCCGAGCAACCCGGCCATGCTGGTCACCACGCTGACGGTTTCGGGATCCGCGCCCGGCAGTTGCTCCGCGATGCTGCGGCGCAGCGCGTCCGCACCCGAGCTCTGGGGAGCGGTCTCACCTCGAAGCCAACGACCGAACATGGGCGATTTGTACCATGACCCGCGAGGCTCGGCAGGCCCGCTGCGCTGGCTCGGTCAGGCGCTCGCGCCGGCGAGCCGGGAGCGGGCCGCGCTGGCGACGAGGAGCCCACCGACTAGACCCGCGACCAAACCAATCGCTTCGCCCGTGAACAGAGTGGCGCACTTGAGTACCGCAACCGAAGTGAGCCCGGCGGCCATGCCGGCGGCCGTCTTCCACCACGAGGCCCGGCCGAATGGAACGACCGCGGCGAGCGCCACCCCGACCGCGGAACCGGCGAGCAGGCAGGCGCCGGGCATCGTGCAGCAGTCCGCGCCGGGCAGCGCGTTCATGTCGCAACAAGGCCTGAGAATGGACATCGGAAGGCAGTGGGTGACGAACCCTCCAACCAAACCGTAGAGGGCGCCTCGTTGCACGCTTTGGCCCACCCAGTGGGCGAAGAGCCAGATGACGAGCGTGAGCGGTAGCAGTCGCAAAGAGGACGCTCCGGCCGTGAGCCAGCCCAGCAGCGCTACCAGCGACGTGATGAGCAGCGCTTTTTCGAAGGATGAGCGCAGCCGCCCGAGCTCGTAGGCGCGGCGCGCGCGGCGATAAGACAGCGTCGCTTCAGCCGACATGGTCCGCTCCCAGCAAAATTCTCAACTTGGCGTAAGCGCGCGAGAGGCGTTTGCGCAGCGTCGCGGGTTTGACGTCCGGCGGCGCGGCGCGGCCGAGCAGCGCGGCGATCGCGGCGGCGGCGTCTGCATCCAGCTCCGCGATCGCGCCTTCGAGCGCGCGGCACAGCTCGCGCTCGAGCAACTCGTCTTCTGCATCCGCGCTGCGCGACTGAGCGAGCGCGGCGACGTCTTCGTCGAGCAAAAACCTCGCGCTTCGCCGGCGCTCCGCGCGGAGCTCGTTGCTCAAGATGGCGTAAAACCAGGGTAGGCACGGCCGCCCCGGCGTGAAGTCGCTGGCGCGGGAGAACACTCGCTCCAGCACCTGCTGGGTCACGTCCGGCGCGGCTCCCTCGCCCACGCTGAGACGCGCGAGACGGAGCGCGCGCCGCCCGAGCTCCGTGTACAGGTTGTCGAAGGCGGTGCGATCCCCATGCGCCAAGCGGCTCATGAGCAGATCCAGCTCTGCTTCTCGGATCGCCTGATCCGCCACGGGGGCTCAGTGCCGGTTCTTGGACGCGCAGCACGGAGCGCCGGGGTGGCAGCACGGCGAGCCCTCATAGCAGCAGTCGTCCTCCTGCGCGTACACGTGGGCCGCGTAGCCGAGGCTCATCCCGAGGACGGACAGCGCCGCCAGCGCGGGCAAGAAGAGCCGATGTTTGATGTTCGACAAAACCTTCATGCTGGGTACTAGCGCCGGGGTAGCCCCTTGTGACCGGCGAAGCCGCATTTTCTTTTGCGCTCCCGAGGTGGGAGCAAGTCCTACCTCCGGCGGGGGCCGAGCAGCACGTCCAAGCGCTCGAGGCCCCGGTAAACCACCGCCGCGAAGCGTCGCCAAATCCGAACCGCCCAACTTTCGCGCGCCAGCCAGGCCGCATCCACCAACTCCGACCTCGTCAGGTCTTGCTCGAATAGGCGCCGGAGCGCATCGACGAAGCCCGCATCTTGCACGACCAAGTTGGTCTCGTTGGCCCACCACAGGCCGGGGGCGATGGCGTTGAAGCTCCCGACGGTGCCCCAGTCATCGTCGATGAGCGCGAGCTTGGCGTGCAGCACGTTGGGCTGGTACTCGTAGACCAGCAGCTTTCGCTTCCGCCACGCCCGGTACTCTCCCCGGGTGATGGTTTGCACAATCGGAAGGTCCGTGTGCGCTGGCTGCAGCAGCTTCACGCTCACGCCTCGTGCGGCCGCGTCGCAGAGCGCGTTCAGCAGGTCGCGGGGCGGCACGCAGTATGAATTCTCGATCCAGATGCGCTGCTTGGCGCGGGCGATCCGTGCGCACATCCGCTCGAAGATGACGGGGTAGCTGTGCGGCGAATCCGCTAACAGCGCTACGGCAGCGTCGGGCGGCTCGGTCACGTGGTCCGACGTGGGGCCGAGCGTTTCGGCTTCCTGCCAGCGCAGCTCGTAAGCACGGCGGAAATCGAGCACGCAGGCGCCCCGCACGCCCACCGCGACGTCGTGCCAGTCGCCCCCACCGCGCTCGCGGGGGAGCCACTCTTCGCGCCAGTTGATGCCCCCCGTGTAGGCGCAGTCGTCGATGACCAGCAAGCGGCCGTGGTCTCGCGGGAAGTACCGCCAGAACCGCGCGACGCGCCAGGGGCGGTAACACTTGACCTGGACGCCGCGCTCGGAGAGCGCTTCGAAGAAGGCAGGGTCTGCTTCGCTGCTGCCGCGTGAATCGTAGAGCAAGCGCACGTCCACGCCTCGCGCCGCCGCGCGCGCCAAGCGCTCGCCGAAGTCTCGGCCCAGCAGATCGTCGATGTAGATGAACGTGGACAGCCACACGGTGCTGGTCGCGCGTTCGATTCCGTCCTCGACCTCCGCCCAGAAGGCGCGTGTCTCCGCGAAGATTCGTAGCCGCTGCGTGGCGACGGTCACTTCGAAACGTTCGGGCTCGACCCCACCGGTCGGGGGCCCGCCGAGAGGCTTCAAAGCCAGCCTTTCCGCTTGAAGAAATAGAACGGGAGGATTGCCGACCCGATCATCAGAAGGATGGCGAACGGGTAGCCGCCGCGCCACGCGAGCTCGGGCATGTGCTGAAAGTTCATGCCGTAGATGCTGGCGACCAGGGTTGGGGGCAAAAAGACTACCGCCGCCACCGAAAAGATCTTGATGATGGCGTTCTGCTCGACGTTGATGAGGCCCAGGGTCGCGTCGAGCAAGAACGCGATTTTGCTCGAGAGGAACGCGGAGTGATCACTGAGAGCGGCGAGGTCATGCATGACCGTTTTGGCGTGGCCATCGAGCGCGGCGCGCTCGGACTCGGGCACGAGTCGCTGCTTGTCCTGGTCCAAGAAGAAGCTGAAAAATCGGGAAAGGCTCAGCAGGCTCTCCCGCGTCTTGGAGGTGAGGTCACTGAACCTTCCCAAGCGCTCCAACATCTCGCGAAAGTCATTGGTCTTGCGCTTGTCGCGCCGAAACACGTCGGGCGAGAGCTCGTCCAGGCTTTTGCCGACGGCTTCTAAAATATCCGCGACGCGTTCGACGATCGTGTCGGTAAGTCCTCCGAAGACCTGGCCCGGTGACGAAAATTCGTCCGGACTGCCGTCACGCCGCGCTCGAAATGTATCGAACGCGGACGGCGTCGCGTAGCGGACGGTAATGAGCCGGCTGGGGGTGAGGATGAACAAGATCGCCGACGCTTCCGGACGGCTCGTGTCCGACTTCGTCAGGATGGTCGCGGTCATGAAGAGGGCGTCGTCGCGCCGGTAGAGCCGGCTCGACGTGGCGATGTCCTGAATCTCGTCGCGCGTCGGCACGTCGATCCCTAGCGCCTGCTCCAGCGCCGTCTCTTCTTCCGAAGTGGGCTCGAGGAGATCGATCCAAGTCGCTGCCTCCGTGAAGTCGCGGCACGCGGTCAGGTCATGACACTCGACGGCAGCCGCCCGGGGGCGGTGGAATATCATCATTCAGCGGGAAGCGTGGCGACGTTCGGCGCGGGCTGCACGTCCTTCTCGTGTCATCTCGAAGCGGAAGGGATAGGAGCGACCGCCGGCGCGCCGCTACCAGGCGTCAGCGGTGGCGACGCGCGGGACGGCGGCGCGGCGGGGGCGAGGCCCGGCGCGCGGGCGCGGAGCACCGCGATTTCGCCCTGGCGTGCGAAGTCCGCGGCCTCGCCCAGAACGCGGGCGGCCTCCTGCGGGGCGTGGAAGCCCATGCTGTTCTCTGCCGCGATGTAGTCGAGGCGCCATTGGGCTCGGCGCTGCAGGGCCAGAGCCGGCTCGAGCGCGGCCTGGTCGACCCCCGCCGCCCGAGCGTCCACGATCGCTTGAATGAGGTCCACGATTGCATCACCGCCTCGCTGCATGAGCTCGTAGTTGCGGCCTTGAATGGTCGCGACTCGCGCCTGCATCTCCTGCTCGGAGGCGCGGTGGCATGTCTGGCAGGCGCGACTGATGTTGAGCAGCGGGCTCCTGACCCAGTGATCGCTCACCTTGCTCGCGCCCTCACGCATGTACGGCATGTGGCAGTCCGCGCAAGAAACGCCGCTGCGCGCATGAATGCCTTGGCTCCAAAGCTCGAACTCGGGGTGTTGGGCCTTCAAGATGGGCGCCTGCGTCTCCTCGTGCTTGTAGTCGTAGAAAGCGCTGCCGTCGGGGAACTTCGTGGCGTCCCAGAACTTCTCTGCTTCGTCGGCGCCGAGCCCGTTCCCCCACGGGAAGGTGAGCGGCATCTTGCTCGCGCAGTAGTATTCGACGTGACACTGGCCGCACACGAACGAGCGGAGCTCGTTTCGGCTCGCGTCCCGATTGGGGTCGTAGGGCTCCTTGCGCGAGCCGGCGCGCCAGATGTCGATGGACGGGATGGCGGGAACGGCCGCTGCAGACTCGGCGAGCGCGCGAATACCGTTGATGAAGCCGGGGCGCGTCACCCGAACCGCCATGGTGCTCGGATCGTGGCAATCGGGGCAGCTGACGGGGTGAGCGTGACCCGACGCGTACAGCTTTTGGTTCAGCTCTTGGTAGGACAGCTTGAACGTCGAGGCAAAGCCGGCCATGGCGTCGCCACGTCCCAGCTCTCGGTAGAGGGGCATGATGGATGCGTGGCAATGCAAGCAGCTGCCGGACTGCGGCTTCGTCAGCCGCTGCGTCGCCTCTTGGTCGTGCAGCATGAAGGCGTGGCCGCGGCGGTCCCGATAGTCGATGGAGAACGCGTAGCCGAGAAACATTCGCTTCAGCCAAGGGTCTCGCTCGATCTTCTCCTCCGGCAGCGCCTCGCTGCCCGCGTGACCGCCGAATTTCGTGGCGGTGCGGAGCGCCGTTTTTCGGTAGCTGTCGTATTGGGCGGGCCAGTTGCGGCCCCACTTTGCGGGGTCCGTGTCGTTCTCGGTGACCTCTACCACGCGCACGTACGGGACCCTTTGCTCCGCCTTGCGCTCGGAGATGTTCATGAGCAGAGCCGTGACACCGGCGGCGGCGGCAGCCACCACTGCGACCAACACGCCGTAGCCGGCTCGGCCTCGGTACCAGGGGACTTGCTTGGGACTCTCTTCCATGACTCTCACCTCATCGCGGCGACTGGCCACGCTCGCTTGCGCTGAGCGGCCCGCCCAATCCGGCTCGTTCTCCGTGGCCTGCGTCCCAGTGGCAATGGGTGCACGGCAAATTCTGCGCGTCTTCGTGACCGCTGACAGGTGCCACTCGTCTCAGCTCAGCCGTGAGGCCCGCGTGGCAACGAACGCAGTTTTCTTGCAAGATCGCGCGGCCCGCGTCTTTCACTTCGATAGGCTCGACGAAGCCTCCGGTCGTGAACAGCTTGCCGTGACGCCAGCCGTTTTCAGCCTTCGCCAGGTACTTGGGCACGAACGACTCCGGCAAATGGCAGTCGATGCACACCGCCGTGTGGTGGTGGCCGCCCTTCTGCCAGCTGTCGTACTCCTGCTGCATGATGTGGCAGTTCACGCACGCCTTGGGATCCGTCGACAGGTAGGACAGGCCCTTGGCATAGCTGAACGTGTAGCCGCCGACTCCAGCAAGGACGCCGAGCGCGAGCGCCAGCGCGACTGGCCCGAGCGGCACGGGCGACCCATCGACACGCACTGCGACATCGGTAGCAAACGACATCGCGTCTGTGAAGCGCTGGGAGCAGATGACGGGCGCATTGCTTCGCGAGGGGCCGCTGTTCCCGTACGGTTGTACGAAACCGTGGCAGCCTTGCCTTCGCCCTAGTCGCGATTTCCGACCGCGCGCAGAATTTGCGTTTGTCCCTTTGGGACTAGTGCACCGGGAGGCGAGGGCGACTCGCCGCGCTAAAGTGGACTCATCATGACCCCCGGTGACTTCGAACCCGTCGCCCGCGTGAGCCTGCTGATCCGGAAGCCACCGAGTACGGTCTTCCGCTACTTCGTCGAGCCGGAGCTACTCACGCAGTTCTGGCTAGGAAAAGCCAGCGCGCCACTTCAGCCTGGCTCCTCCGCACATTGGGACTTCTTGGTGCCCGGTGCGTCCGACGACGTGGTCGTTACCACGCTCCAGGAGCCGAGCGAGCTGGGGGTGCGATCGGCCGACGGCTCGCTCATTACCTGGACGTTCGCCGCCCATGGCGAAGGCGAAACCCTCGTGAAGATCGAGCAGCGCGGGTTCCCCGGTACCGCGGAAGAAGCCGTGAAAGCGGCGTTGGAAGCCGTGAGCGGCTTCACGTTGGTCCTTGCGGAGCTCAAGCTACTGCTCGAGCAAGGCCGCGCGATGGGTTTGGTCCGCGACAAGGCGCAGATGATTAGCGAGCACTTGCGGCAGACGCGCTAGTCTTGGGCACACATCTTCTCGATCCGAGCGTCGCCGACGCGCCCGCTGCCCACCCAGCTACGGAGCCCCTGTCCACGCCGCCGCCGACCCATTGAAACGCAGTTTCTACCGCAATCAGTGACCGTGACTGTGATGGTGGCTGCGGCCGTTCAAGTGCAACGTCACGAACGCCGCGATCAACGCGATGATGGCACCTAGGAGCAGGCGCAAGCTCCACCGTTGGGTTCCCGGCGATCGAACAGCCGGCGCGGCCTTCCTGAACGACGTCGAGCCCCAGGGCTTGTAGATGGAAATCGCGGTGATGAATGTCAGGACCACCGCCGCGAGGCCTGCGTCCGCCAGCAATTCAAGAGCGAAGCGTCGCAGCGGTTCGCTAACCTCAGCGGTGGTCTGCGTGGCGACACGAGCTGCTTCCTCGACCGCGGTGAACTGATGCAGCAGGAGTACGGCGGTTGCGGCGGTCGTGAGCAGCAGCTTCACGAGCACCCAATAGTGACGCACCAAGCCCCACTTGGTGCCGATGGATTGAACGATACCGGAAGTGAGCGCGCCTAGACTCAACGGCACGAGCACCCATCGGCCGATCACATCCATCCCTACGAACGCCGCTCGAGAAAGCGCGTCGGATCCGAGAGCCGCCAGCGCCAATGCCAGGAAGGCTGCGACAGCACCGAGCCAGCCGATGGAAAGGACTACGTGAAGGACAATCCCAAGCTTCCGAACCCAGCCCGTCATCAGCTGCAGCCTATCTTCATGGGGCGCGGCTGCGTGTTGAGAAGGGTTGCGAACCAGTAGCTGCTGCAAGCCAGCGGTTTCGTGCGCTCCATCAGACGGACGACGCCGAGCACGAGCGCTGGGCGAAGCAGCTTGGAGCCGCGTGCCCACTTTCTTCAACGCGAGGAAAGGCGGGATGCGCACGTTCATCACTTGCCGCTCGCCAAGGGCCCCCGCCAGCTGCGCTCGTATCGGACCCGGCAACCGACTGGAGGACAGTCGCTACCTACTCACGGTCGCGCAACTTCTACGCACTGCGCTTGCTTGTCACAGGCGAAAATAGAAAGAGGGTCGCTGTCACAAGGCTTTTCGCTCTCGCAGGGCGAACAAGCAGTGCCGCACTCTTTCCCGTCGCAGACCGGTTGCGGATTCAAGTCAATGAATACGCCGCTACCATACCCATCCGAACAAAGAACATCGACCGCTACTGGTCCCGGCAGGGACCGGGCGCTCCCTGCATTGCCCGAGGTGGCAGCGCCGCCTGCTCCTGCGCTCGAACCGCCGCCGCTCGCTGGCCCTCCTGCTATAGCCGGAGGCTCGGGAGATTACTTGGATGCTCCGCCGCCGCCGGAGGCGATCGCGACTAGGAGCATGAGTCCAACCTGGCGGCTGCTCCGCACGACGGTCTCTATCCGATTCGAATGAGGAGCGAGTCGTTCCCAGAGCTGTAGCCTATCCTTTTCGCTGCACAGGTTGGCCCCTTCCGCGGACTGCGTTAACAAGCCGACCAGCCCAACTCTACCATCGCCTTCGATGAAGGCTGCTCGATGCGAGTCCCGCCCCAAGCCGGCGGTGCCACGCGCTCCGTAGCGCTCTCCTAGCTTTCACCCGCTGAGCTGCACATCGCTCAATCGTTGTGCGCCGCCGACGCGCGCTTCGTCAGGACGCTACTACTCGGACGCGTCAGTCGCGGCGTTCGAGCAACCCGATTAGCCCACGTAAATGAATTTACGATTGAATGATGAACAAGCACTGATTGCTTGTTGCAAGGATGCACTGGAAGAAATAACTACGCCAAGCTTGCCCATTGGCGTAGTTCCGCCTTGACGCAGACATAGCGCACTGGCAATCGAGGATTGGCGCAGCAAGGCGCTACTCGGAGGGACAGCAATGAAGCATTTCGGACTCTGCGGCGGCATGTTTCTGGCATTCGTTGTGGGTGGTGTTTGGTTGCCCGACGCGCAAGCGGGATTGAAGTCTTCGGGAGCTTTAGTAGTTACGACGACGGGAGCGCGAGGTCAGTTCGCAACAGTACGAGCTAGCTCTGACACCGTTCAGTTCATCACTTGCGAGCTCACGACCGAGACCGACTCGCTCGGAGCGTACAGCACCGTACTCTGCGCCGCCAGGAGTGCAGGCGGCACGGAGCGGGCGTGCGGCTCAGACGATCCCGAGTATGTCGCGGCGGCCAGGGGAATCAACGGCGACTCGTATATCGAGTTCGAAAAGAATTCGGACAACGACTGCATCCGTTTATTCATAGAAAACGGCTCCGGGCTGCGGCCTAAAGACCCTTGAGTGATCATCGTGGCATCCAAATGGTTGCTCGGCGCCGTAGCGGGGGCGGCCGTGGTCTTCGGGATCCTGTTAGATCGGCACCTGTTGCCTGGACACGTTCAAAAAACGGTGCCGTCCAGTGGATCGGCCACGGTTACGCAGAAGGCTGAGGCTCCCCCACAGCCACTCGTAACCGTGGTTGAGGGGCAGCCCCTAGATCCTGAAACGCTACGCAACGCAGTAAACGGAGCAGTCCGAAGGGCCCTTGATGAGAGGGCTGCAGAGGACAAGGCCGCGGCAGAAAGCGGTCAACAACTGCCAACGGCACACGATATTGAGGCTACGCAAAAAGCAAACTTGATACTCGACCGCGCGATTGCCGCACGCCGATGGACGGTTGACGATCGTCGGGCATTCGACGAGTCACTCCGTGGGGTAAATCGCGACCGTCGAAGAGAAGTGGAGCGGCGGATGATTGGTAGTATTAATAGCGGCGAACTATCGTACACGCCTCGGCAATGATTCAGAAGACATACCGCCGCTCAGCACATCGAAGCATACCGCCACTCGGTAGCCCACTCGCGATCCTTATAGCTACCTAGGCGGAGGCGCCCGCCACGCCGCGGAGCACGGTGGCTCCAGTGCGCAGCGCGCTCCACGAGTTGGCGACCGGCTTAGCCTGAGCGTTCGCGCAGCTCGGCGACGACGGGGATGCTGAGGTGACCGTGAACCTGCCGGTGGTCGGCCTGCATTCAGTGCGTCGGGCGCCCGAGGCATGGTCGGCACACGTCTTTTGGACGGATGACGCTCGCGGCGGCGTCTGCCGGAAACACGTCCCGCGCCTCCACGGCAATCAGATCCACCGACGAGCTCGCCGCGTGTAGTCCACGAGCTCCCGGCCAAAGCGTAATTCGAGAGCGCGCTCCTCTGGAGGGCGGAAGATGAGCTCGGGTTCATCGGATTGACGGTGGTCTTCGCGCGCTTGAAGGCGGCGACGCCTAGCATGCTGACGACGACGCCAGCGAGCACTAAGCCGATCGCAATGGCGTCGCGATACGGCAGCGGGAGCGTGAGAGCGGGCGCTGCTCTCGCGACCACCCACATCGCCGCAGCGGTCACGACCCCACGGACCGGCGACCGTGGCTCCAGAGCAGGACTAGGTAGCAGCCGGCGATCTCGGCCACGGCTGTAACGGCAAAGAGCCCCATCTTGGCGAGCGGATTCACCCGCAGACGCTACTTCGGCCAAGGCGCATCGGCAGCAAAGATCTGCTGCGCGTCGCCCATCCTCACTTCAGCGGGTCCCACCTCGCTGCCGCGTGCTTGCAGGCACGAGCGCCGCGCAAACCAGCGTGGAGTCGTTTGCGCAGCGAACCTGCCAATCATCTGCCCGAAGCTCACGTACGCAGCGCCGGTCGAGTCTCGGACGGCCGATGCCTCCCAAGGAACGGGATGCAATCCCTCTTGCCATTCGGCGACGGGGACGACGCCGGACGCGGTGATGCTGTGGAGCGCGCGGCAGGTGAGAAGTAGCGCTTCGTCACCCGACGCGCGAATGACTCTGATGGGGCAACCTTGGAGCTCCGCGAGCCGAGAGACAGACCACCCAGCCGCAGCGCGGCGGATATCGTAGATAGCGGTGGTCAGTGCGCAGCCTTCCCCATGGCAAAGCCCCGCAACTCCCACGATCCCAAAGTCGAAGCGTCCGATCCAGCGAATAGCCTCTGGCAGCGCGGCGTCGAGTTGGGTCGCGGAGCTGGCCCTCTCATCCCACGCGTACAAGCCTCCCCCGAACTCACCAGCATCCATGGCAACGAGCCAACCGGCGTCGTCCCTGAGAGCCGTTCGGCGCGTACCTGGCACGGCTGCCTGACTGAGCTCGAGCGGCACCTCGGCACCCGGCAACGGATCCCACCGTGCAGATTTCGGCTTGGCCACCGAAGCGAACGGCGCCACGCGCCCGGACTTGTCGGTCGAGAGGGCCGAGTAACTGCTGGAGCTATCGGTGCATCGGCTGAGTACGCGCTCATTCAGATCGGTCGGGATCCAGTCGGGCCACGGACCGGCCTCGCGAGTGGACGAGCGGGCGGAGGTCGTTGGCGCCGTGCCAGCCGTCGGGGCGCACGCGACGAGCAGCGCCAGCAGCCCGGGTCCAAACGTGGACG
>JAQSWN010000331.1 GCA_029266615.1 Polyangiaceae bacterium | reverse complement strand
GCGACCCGCGACTGGGCGATCCTTTCGTGCTTCATGGTCGCCACCACGCTCGAGAGCATCTTCTACTGAGGAGTCTGCAGTGAACAAGCAAACCAAACGAATAGAGTCATCGAGCCGTCGGTCGTTCCTCGGAAGGGTGGCGAAGCTAGCCGCCGCCGGGACATCAATCAGCGTCGGCGGTCTCGGAGTGCTAGGCCGCGGGCGACACGCTCGAGCGCAGGACGCGGAGGCGGAGGCTCTCGCTCGCTCCGCAGACCCACGCTTTTTAATCGTGCTCTCGACCACGGGAGGAGCCTCGATGCTCGACGCGATGCTGGCCATTCGCGAGTCGGAGAGCGCCAAGGCCGCAACCCTCAACTGTTTTCCAGATTCCGCCGTTCGCACGGTGGGTCCGTTTCGCGCGGTAGACATCGATTTGCCCAGTCTGGGTCCCATCCCGATGCCGGTGAAGGGGCGTCAAAGCGCCCTGGTCGAGGCGCATCAGGCCGACATGATGGTGGCGACCTGGCAAAGGACGAGCGTGAACCACCTCGTCGGGCAGCGTCGCGCGGTGAACGGCAACGGCGCATGGTACGGCCGCACGCTGCAAGAAGCCGTCGCCCTCACCTACGGCGCGGGGTTTGCTCTGCCGAACGTGCATCTTTCGGCCGGCACCGGGTACACCGAGCGCGGCTCGGATGCAGCCCTACCCACGTACTGCTACGGGGAAACGGTCTCGGACCCAAGGCTCTGGCCGCTATCCCTTCACGGGAGTCAGGGCATCCTCGGAGCACCAAGCCACGACTTGGTCAAGCAGGCACGCCTCCTGCGCAACACTCGTCTCGACCCTCAGTCACGCTTTGGTCGTGTGTTCGCGGAAAGCCCGCGCCTCAAGACTTGGGAGCACCTCCGTAGCGGCCCCCAGCAGGCCTTGGAGGCTCAAGACCTCATCACCAAGTTGATGATCTCTCCGGACAGCGCAGAGTTCCCATTGGACGCTCACAGGCTTGGCAGCTCAGCGGATGGAGCGCTGGTTCGTTCCGCCTTTCCAGAGCTCGCACGTGATCCACTCGAGGCCCAGGCGGCGCTGGCATTCCTCCTCTTGAAGTACCGCTTGAGTGTGACCGTGACGCTCGGGCCCGGCTCCAGCGCCGTCATCAACGCCGAGGGGACTGGGGGCCAGGCGATGGGGGAATACGACGAGGACGACGAAGGGATAGATGACGACGACCCCACCGCGGGCGGCGGGTTGCCGGAGGGAAGCATCCCCAACCCTCCACTGTCGTTCGACTTCTCCCATTCGGAGCACCGTGGCGTGCAAGCGTTGATGTGGTCGCGCGTGCTGGGGGTCGCAGATCGGTTGATTGGGCTGCTGAAGAGCGAAGAATGGAGCAACGGTCAGAGCTTCTGGGATCGCACGATGATCTATGTCGCCAACGATTTTGGGCGCTCCAAGCAGCGACCGTCGGGTGCCGAGCAGTTCGGGACCGGGCACGACTTGAACGATGGCGCCCTGATCATTTCGCCTCTCGCCAATGGTGGCCATCTCCTCGGCGGTATCGACGCCGACACTGGTATTACCTACGGGTTCGACCCCGCAACCAGCGCCCCGGATCCGGGCCGTCAGATGACCGAGGCCGAAATCTACGCAGGCACCGCTCAGGCGCTCGGCGTGTCTTTGGACGGTGTCACGCTGCCTGACATGCGCGCGATGCGTCGGAGCGCTTGAGGGCAACGTGCGAGAAGAGGTCAGCTCGGGAAGCCCGGCCCCGTCTCCCTTTTGGTGCCGCCACGGACGATGACACCCGCATTTCGCTGCCTTTCGAGCCGCAAACTGGCGCCTGGCGCCGGGCACGCGAAGAAAGTCGCTCCCGTTGCTAGAATACGCAGGTCATGGCCGACCTTGCTCGCCGTCACGCCACCTACGACGACCTCAGGAGAGCACCGCCTCACCTGGTTGCTGAGCTCCCCCGAGCTACACCTCCACGATGACATACTCGTCCCAGACATCGCCGGGTGGCGTCGTCAACGCATGCCTGCCTTACCCTAGGGCAGCGCCTTCGAGCTGGCGGCGGACTGGGCATGTGAAGTGGAACTTCCGCCGAGCTCGGTCTCGGGAGGAATGCCTGCGCAAAGCTGTCGTGACGATCCCGTAACGTTTGCGGAGTATGCTGGGCGCGCAACAAGATGCAGCGCTACGAGATTCTACACCGCACGTACTACAATTTCACGACCGCCGTGCGGCTCGGCCCCCATGGCTTGCGGCTGCGTCCGAGGGAGGGCCACGAACTGCGCGTGGAGTCGGTCGACGTGCGCACCACGCCTGCGTCCACTATCCGCTGGAGTCGCGACGTGGAAGACAACTCGGTCGCGATCGCGACCTTCGAGTTACCCGCCCAACAGCTCATGATCGAGAGCCACGTCATCGTTCAACAATACAACCAGGCGCCGTTCGACTTTCTGCTGGCGGACCAAGCAGCAGACTACCCGTTTACCTACGCGCTCGAAGACGCGGCCGTTCTGGCTCCGTACATGACGGGTGCGGTTCGGAGCGCGAGCGAGCAAGCCGCGCTTGCGAGGTGGGTGAGCGACCTCTGGCCGGCGGGCAAACCCATCCAAACCTTCGCGCTGCTGCAGCTTCTCAACGCACATATCCATCAATCTCTGTCTTATCGAGTGCGGGAAGACCCCGGTGTGCAGACTCCAGCCGAAACTATCGCGCTAGGCACTGGCTCCTGCCGCGACTGGGCCTTCCTCTTCATGGAGGCGGCGCGCCAGTTCGGGCTGGCCGCCCGCTTCGCCAGCGGTTACCTGAACACTCCGCCCTCGTCTGCCAACTACGGGGCAACCCACGCGTGGGCAGAAGTCTTCTTGCCCGGTGTGGGCTGGAAGGGCTTCGACCCCACCACCGGCGTGGTCGTCGGCACCGACCATATCGCGGTCGCAGTCGCGAGGCTCCCCGAGTCCGTCCCGCCTATCGAAGGCTCCTTCAGCGGCCCTCCCGGGTCGACCCTGGACGTAGGCGTGTGGGTGACGCCTCAGCATTAGTTGGGACCACAGCGGCGTATCTCGGAGATGCGATTCAGGGGTCAAATCGCAGTACGGTTCATGCCAGCGATCTGGCTAAAAAGAGGCCTGATTCACGCATACTCGCCGCCGCGTTCGGGTGAAAAGGGACGAACGCTGGGGGATTGTGCGGCATGTCGGCGGCCACGTAGAGCTCAGCGTCAACCCCTGCCCGGCGAGCCTTCTCGACCAGCTCTTTGCCTTCATCGAACAGGCGCTCCGCGCCTCCAACGACGACCAGCAACGGGGCGAGACCCGCGAGCTCGGCGTCGATCAAGGACACCCGCGGGTCGGACGGCGCGAGCGCGCCCGCGAAGTCACGCGCGTGCTGGAGCAGAAACCAGGTCTGCCCGTAGTCGATCGGGTCGGCCTTTCGACACGACGTGCGACTCGCGGTCAAGTCGAGCCACGGCGAGATCAACAGCGCCACGCGCGCTTGAGGCGTACCGCGCTGCCGCAGCGCTAACTGCAGTGCGAGCGCGAGGTTGCCGCCGGCCGAGTCGCCTGCGAGCGCGATGCGCGAGGGATCCATGCCGCTAGCGACGAGCGCCTCGAAGGCGGACAGCGCATCCTCGAGCGCGACCGGATAGGGATGCTCGGGCGCGAGCCGGTAGTCGATGCCCACGACCGGTACGCCGCTCGCCAGCGCCAGCCCGGCAGCCATTTCGGCGTGCGTCGTCTCGATGGACCCGAAGATGTACGACCCGCCGTGGAGGAAGAGCACGACGCCGGTCTTGGCGTCGGGCGGCGTGAACCGCACTGCAGTAAGCCCGGCGAGCTGCTCGCGCCGGCGGGTCACGCGCTTGCTCGCGTGGGCTGGATAGCGTCGTCTGTTCAGGTCGCGGCGCAGCTCCGCGTACGGCCAGCGGGCGGACTCTTCGAAATCGCGGCGCAAGAACGCGACGATCCATTCGAACTGAAACCCCCAGCTCGGGCGCGCAGGGCCGCGTCGAAAACGCTCACGGATTGTCGTAAGAAGGCTCAAACAGAGGATCCGCAGCAGGCGCAACATGCCGCTCACCCTATCGCACGAGGACCGCCGCCCCCGAAGCCAGCGACGCCAGATCGCAGGGCCACGAGCGACAAGTTTGGAGCACGATGCCGCAGACTGAAACGATTTCGGCGGCAATGATCTTGCGCCTGGTGCGGCTGGTCGAACACCGTGGCTTCGACGCCGACCGGCTGCTGGCACGCGCCCAGCTCTCCCGCGTCGGACTGGAAGCGGCCTCGGCGCGCGTGAGCTACGCCGCCGCTGACCGCTTGCTGGAGCTTTTCGCGGCCGAGGTCGGAGCGAACGGCTTGGGCATCGATCTGGCCCTCACCCCGAGCGACGAGGCTTATGGCGCCGCCGGCTTGCTGCTCGTGACAGGCGCGACCTTCCGTGAGGGCTTGTCGCGTTCGCTCGCTTATCAGAGACTGTGGGGTGACGGCGAACGCTTCGCATTGCTCGAGCTCCCACGAGCATGCGCAGTTCGGTTTCGCCATCCGGGCCCCAGCCGGTTAGCGGCGGCGGTGGCGGCCGAGTGTGCGCTCTGCGAGGTCCTCGAGGGGCTGCGCGCGTTGGTCGAGCGCGACGCCGTGCCGCTCGCGGTGGAGCTCACCCACGCGCCGCTTGGCGACGCTACGCCGTTGCTCGAACAGTTTGGAGTCGAGCCGCGCTTCGAGCAGGCCGAAAATCGTATCGTACTCGGCGCAGAGCTGGTCGATCGTCCGATGCATGCGGTTCGCGATCTGCTGGGCACTGCGCTCGAGCGTCAGGCAGCGCGCGCGCTCTCGCTGCTACCGAGCCGCGACGACTTTCGAGCGCGTGTCGAGCCGCTGCTCGCAGGGGAGGCTGGTCTTTCCCGCTCCCTGGAAGAGGTCGCGGCGGCGTTATATCAGAGCCCGCGCACCCTGCAGCGCAAGCTGCGGCGCGAAGGCACCGGCTTTCAAGAGCTGCTGGATGAGGCGCGAAAGGGCGCCGCCGCCGAGCTCGAGCAACGGGGAGTTCCGTTCAAAGAGATCGCCTTCCGGCTCGGCTTTCAGGACCCTAGCGCCTTCTCCCGTGCTCGCCGCCGTTGGCGAAGGTAGCGAAGAGCTCACGATTCACGCGTGGCCGCTCCAGCACCCAGCCGAAGAGCACGCCCCGAACGCCGCCTTCTCTCAACCGTGAGACCGACGAGCACTAGCCCTGCAAGCCAAGACACACTTGCCGCGCGCCTTCCGCTCTCGATACGGCAACCGCAGCCGCCTTCATCGCCCGATGGCATCGGGCCGCCCACGCTGCCACTCGCTCCCGGCTCGCCCTCGCCAGCGCTTGCCTGCATCCCGCCGACGCCACCGCTCGCCCGCGTGCCGCCGACACCCGCGCCACCGCTCGGCTCTCCACCCGCACCGGCTACAGTGCCGGCCGAACCTCCGGCGCCAGCGCCAGCGCCGGCGACGGGCGTCTCACTCTTTGGTCCAGCGCCGAGAGGCCAGCCAGGATTCCCGGAGGCGTCGAACGCGTAGGCGCCCACATCGGCGACGCCTCCGCGCGGCGTGCCGTTGAAGTCGTCCACGACCAAGTGCGCCACGTTGCCGGCGCCGATCAGCCCAGAGCCCGGCGCCGGGAAGACGTCGTTGGGCAGCGCGCCACTGAAGCTCGCGGCCACGAAGTCGGCCCCGATGTCGCCGCTGCTATTGAGCTCGCCGCTTGCCCCGTCGAAAGCACCCACGCCGTAGTTTCCGGCCAGGGTCAGCTTGCCAAGCTCCCCGGCAACGCTGATGGCGCTGCCTTTGTGGGCGTAGAGCGCGTTATTGGCGATCACTACAGAGCCGGTGATGCCGCGCGCGCTGATCGCATCGTTCGTCGCATTCAGCACGGTATTGTGGACCACGACCAGGTTCGAGGGTGCGCCCGACTGATGCGGCTGCATGGCGATGCCGTTGGCGGCGGCCCCCAGAATGATGTTGTTGCGAATGACCGCGTCCGCGGCGGACTGGATCGCGTGGTCGCCGCAGTTCCAGAGCACATTTCGCTCGATGATGTTGGGCGCGCCGTTACCGGCCGTGCTGTAGCTCAGGATGCAGGGGTAGTTGGTGTCGTGGATCACGTTGTCGCGGACGATGTTGTTGTAGCTACCCTCCTTGATCTCGATGCCGTCACCCTGCACGACGGTCGAAGCGTTGGTGTGGTGCACGTAGTTCCCCTCAATCAGGCT
>JAQSWN010000097.1 GCA_029266615.1 Polyangiaceae bacterium | reverse complement strand
GCCGTTTCCTTGCGGCCCATCGCGAACCGGAACCATTGAGTAGCAAAGCAGCCCCGCACCCGTTCACTGGTGGACAGCGCCTTGGCCAAGTCGATGGCGTTCGAAAACGGACGCGACACGCCGTCGAGCTCGACGGTTCCGGTCGCGTCCACCGGCTGCCCGTTGTCCATGGTGCGGAAGCGACCGATGCCATCGTAGCTTTCGAAGGCGAAGCCGAGCGGGTCCATGAGCGCGTGGCAGGCTTTGGCGCACGCGTTGGAGGCGTGCTCGGCAAAGCGTTGACGCGTCGTTCCGCCCGCGCTGGCCGGCTTGGCGGCGGGTACGTTCGGCGGAGGCGGCGGGAGCTCCCCGCACAAGAGCCGCTCGTAGATGGCCTTACCGCGCTTGATCGGGTTGGAGCCGTTGGGCGCCCCGGTGACGGTCAAGAAGCTGGGCTGGGTGAGCAGGCCCATCCGCTCCGTCGGCAGCAGCGTGATTTTGCTGAAGCCTTCACCGGTCGCCGCGCTGCCGTAAACCCCCGCGAGCGTTTGATTGGAGTAGGAAAAATTGGCGCCGAGGAGCGTCTCGAGCTTGCCGTCACCTTCGAAGAGCACGCTCTTGACGAATGCTTCCGTCTCGCCGACGAGCGAGGCCTTCAACCCCGAGTCGTACTGCGGGTAAGTAGCGGCGTCCTTCGGCAGCTGCTGCAGCTGCTCGAGCTCCAGCCACTCGCGGAAGAACGCGGTCACCGCGTCCTTTGCTTTTTCGTCCGCGAGCATGCGCTGGGCCTGCGCCGCGATGTCGGCGTCGCTCGTGAGCTTGCCGGAGGCGGCGGCGTCGAACAGCGCTTGGTCCGGCATCGACCCCCAGATGAAGTACGAGAGCCGAGAGGCGACTTCGTACGCGCCAAGTTGCACGGCGGCGCCTTGCAATTGTGGCGCTTCGTACGGCGACTCCCAATGGTAGAGGAAAGCCGGCGACTGCAGCATCGCCTCGAGCAGCAGACCGATGGCTTCGTTGAAGGACATCTGCTGCGGGCCGCGCGCGTTCTGATACAGCGCAGCGAGACGCATGGTCTCCACGCTGCTGAGCGGACGGCGGTAAGCGCGCTTGCCGACCTCCGCGATGAAGCGGTCCGCGCAGGCTTGTTCGCCGGCCGCGGCATCGCACGGGACAAGCTTGCTCGGCGACTGAATGGCCGTCGCGGCGAGCGCCTCCGCGGCGCTACGTAGCAGCTCCGCATCTTGCGTCGCTACGAGGCCGGCACGGCGGAACAAGAACGTGCGGTCATGATCTTCCGGAAACGCTTCGGCGGGGCGAGTCGTGTCGCCGAGCAGGTCTCGCACGGTGTTGTTGTACTCGCGGCGCGACAAGCGCGTGAGCGGACGCGGCCCGACCGCGTTAGGATCACTGCCTGGCCCGGGGTTACCAGCACTGCCGCCCGTACTGCCCGCGACGCCAGGCGTGAGGGCGCCGTCCCCTTCCAAGTTGGGACCGGTGATGGCGCCGTCGCAACCACCGAGGAGCCCGAGCGCCGCGCCGACGAGCGCGATGCAGCAAGCTCGGGTCGCGGCAGCGCGAGTATGCTCGATCATCGTAGACACTTCCTAAGAGTGCCCACCCCTAGGGGTAATGGGCCAGCGGCGCGCAAAATCATTCTCACGTCCGACGAACGGCGCCAGCGGCGGCGGAAAAAAGCGCCGAGACGCACATCGCACCCGAGAATGGTGTCGCTTCCACTCACTTCAGAGCACAGCGCGGCAGGTAGTCACCCGTCGCTAGGGTGCGCAGCGATTCGGCTTCGTGACAGGGGCAGCGAACTCTTCTACTCGGCATGAAATCGAGCCGAACATGGACACGTCGAAGTGGGCAGCCACTCGGCAGTCCTTTTCGTTATTCGGATCGAACCACCAGGCTTTGGCGCATTGGCCGCGTCCCGTCCCGAGCTTGGTGAGCGCAAAGCGGCCGCGCTTGCGAAGCGGGCCGCAGCTCGAGCTTCCGAAGATGCGATCCTCGCTCGTGCCCAGGAGCCCGCCTTCCACCGTGACTACTTCGGAGACGAGCTGGGGCTCGACGTCGGTCTCTGGATCCGGACCACAGCGTAAGCCGCCGCTGCAGAAGCTTCCGGCGCAGCACGGCTGGTTCTCGCGCCCGCAGGCGGTGCGACAGCGCCCGCCTACGCACGCGCCGCTCGCGCAGCGCTCGCCATCGCACGGTTGATCGGGGCCGCCCACTTCAACGCAATGGCCGTCGTGGCAACCGAGACCGCCGTCGCAGGCAGGCCCTTCCCCGCAGCACGCTTGGTCGCGACGACCGCAAAACTGGCAGAGGCGCTCGGTGCTCGCGGTGCGAAAAGCGCTCCGCGAGATGGCCAGCGTCACCGGTTGACTCGCGGTGATCTCGCGCGAGCCTTGGTTCAGCTCCTTCGCGTCGTAGTTGGTCGAGAGGAGCGGCGCGCCGATACCGACCTGGGTCCCGCTGCCGTCCTCGGCGCTCACCGTCAGCGTGGGCACACCGACGAGCGCCTTGTGAACGTATTGATAGTCGGATTTGCAAAGTGCCTGAAGGCACTGCTGCTCCCGGCGCTGCCCTTGAAGGCGGCTCGCAACACCCAGAAGTGTCACGAAGCGCGCTCGCTTGACGGAGACGCGCGCGGTGACCCGGCGCGTGCGGGTGAGGTCCAGCGAAAGGCTAGGCAACCACGGCACGAGCGCGGTCAAGCTGGCCTGCCCGCCGCGGGTCACGTCGGCCGAGAATCCTTGATCGATGCTGAGATGGAAGTCGCTCGCCGACCTTTCGAGCAGCTTCTCGTACTCGGTGCGGTCGTCGAAGCAGTCGGCCAGCGCGCCTTCTTCCGCCGCCCCGGCCGCGCCGAAACGCCCGAGCTCGGTGACGCCCGGAATGTCCAGGCACGCCATCTGCGTCCCGATGCGCGCTGACGTCACCGCTTGCGTCAGCAGCGGCTGCAGCCTTTCGCAGTACCCAGCTTGCGGGGCCTCCGGGCTCGAAGCAGCGGGCGGCGGCACCGAGCGCGGGGAGCCCCCGCACGCAGCGACCAGCAGCAACGTGCCTAGGCCCCGAGCTCGGACTGCGTGCGCCGCTTTCATCCCTGGCGCGCGGAAGCTAGCGGAGAACGCCGAAGCTGGCGAGCGGGTACGACGGAACGAGGGCAAAGCGACGCTCGAACGCCGGATGCCAGGCCGCCATTCCGGCGCCCCTACCAACGAAGATTTCGCGGCCGAGCGCCACGTGTTGCGCGTAGCGCTCGGCCGCGAGTAGAGGTCAGGGCGAGCCGGAGAATCCGCCGGGCGAGCCGGAGAATCCGCCGCCGCCGTGCTCGCCAGAGTAACCGTAGAGGTCCGACGGGTCTTCGTACACTTGGATCTGCAGGTTGAGGTCGCCGTTGAACCAAAGCGCTCGATCGCCAATCCCGAATTGATATTCGATCCAACTCGTGGAATGGGCGTTGACGTAGACGCCTTGGTTTTCGTTGGAGAGCAACGTCGCCTCTACGTCCGTGGCCACACCGCCCTCGACCTTTTCCATGCGCCACCCAGGGAGCAGCCGTACGTAGTAGTAGCCGCGCTCCCTGCTCACGCTAATCGAACTGGCGTTCGGATCGGACTCGCTGCTCACCGTGACGACCTGCGGCGTGCTCCCGACGCCACCCTCACCGCCTGCGTTCGAATAGTAATAATACTGGTTTCGAATCTCGAACGTCGCGTCGCGCAGGCGGTAACTCGTTCCGGACGGACCTTGCGTGGAGAGCGGCACTCGCAGCGTGCCATGCTCCTCCGCCGAACCGCCCCCGCTGCCGCAACCTGCCAGCAGGCCCGTCACCGCGAAAGTGATCCCCGCAAAAACGCCCAAGCCCATCGTTCGTCTGTTCATGTTCACGTTCCTCCCGTCCTGTGCCAACCCTTCGCTGGCGACGGACTACGCGCCCCGTACGCAAAGAGCGGGCCACCCGCGCGCGCTCAAGAATACCGCTAACACGGGCACGCACGCGGGGGCTCGGCACTGGCACAAAGTGCGGAGGCGCACAGATTGGCACAGCCGGCCGCGCTCACCAGAAGTGTGGCGTGCGAGTGACGAGCTCAGCGCGGACGAAACCGACGGGTGCGTCTCGCTAGTGCGAGCCCAGCGAAGGCGACGCACAGCGCGTTCCAGGAACTACGCGACGCCAAACGCGACATGGCGCAGCCGGCGTCGCCCTTCGGCTCGAGCGCCACGGCGGGGGTAGTGCTCACGGAGCCGGCGCTCGAGGCCATTCCAGCCGCGGGCGCGCCGCTTGCGCCGGAGAGCGACGACCCGCCCGAGCTCGGCACCGTGCCGCCCGCACCGGCGTTCAGGAGCGCACCAGAGCCGCCCCCGCTCATGCCGCCTGCACCGCCTAGCGTCCCCACCGTTCCTGCCGCTCCGCCGCTCGCGACTCCGCCGCCTTGGTCCGCGCCGCCGCTTGGGCTGCCACCCGCGCCGCTCGTGCCGCCCGCAGCGTCCAAGATGCTCGGGTCGTATCGCGAACCGGCCGAGACTTGCACGAGCGTGATGCGCACGCGCGTGGGCGTGGTCTTGTCCTTCAGCTCTGGGAAGTAGTGAACGTGACCGGAGCCGCTGTCGTTGATCGTGTAGACCAAGTCCATCTGCTTGATGCCCTTGTCCCACTCGATCGTCTCGTTCTGCCAGAAGTCGGTCATCTTCTGCTCGTTCTCGAACACGCCCGTGGACTCGTAATACTTGCTGCCCGTGCAGCCGTACTCACCTTCGTTCGCGATGTAGCAGAGCGTCCAGCCTACTTTTTGATCGCCGGCTGGTTTCTGGAATACCTCCGTGCGAACGTGGACGACGCCGTTCCGGTAGTCGACCGGGCTCTGCCAGTTCTTCGGGCGCGCCTCGTTGAGGAAGTTCTCCTCGTTCACGTAGTAGTGGCTCTTACTAGGCTTCGAGTCGTTGGCGTCGTCCCAGGTGTAATCGAAGGTCGCGTCCAAGAGCACGAACTGCTCTGCGCGTGCAGACCGCGAAATACCGACCAACGCCGACGCGCCCAACAACAAAGCCGCGAGTTTTTGGAGAGCCACGAGCAACGAATGGCACGGCGAGCGCGGGACCTTCTCGGCCGGGGTAAGATGGTCCGCTTTCCGCTCAGCGCGAACTTTCCAACACGTTCGTGTTGACGACTACCGGCCGGTTTCCCGCAGCGCCGAGCGTGGTCGATTGCCACGTGCGCTCGGGCGGGGCTTTGCGGGCTTCGTTGTCGGCGCTGCGCCGACGCGGCCACGGCCACCTTGCGTGGTAATACCCACTTGCGATGGCGAGCACGCGCGGGAGGTACATGAAGGACTACGTGGCCGCCGTCCGCCGCCTCCCCCCGAGCAAGCAGGACGCGGTGCTGGAGGGCCTGGAGCCGCTGCTGAAGGAGGTCGAGCAAGCCAGCAACCTGGCGTGGCTTCCGGTGTCGCTGAATTTGCAACTGACCGAAGCCGTCTTCCGCGCGCTCGGGGACGAGGCCGCGGACGCCTTTTATCAGAGCTGGCTCAAGCGCCAGATGAACGCGCCGGCATTCTCGGGGCTGGTGCGCACCGCGCTGTCGCTGTTTCGCTTCGATACCGCGGCTATCGCACGGTGGATCCCCAAAGCCTTCGACTTGATGTATCGAGACTATGGGAGCTTCGTCATCGACACCGTGAGCCCGCTGCAGGTCAACGTGGAGCTGCGCGACGTCCCCCGCGAGCTAATGACCCACGGCCTTTGGCAGCGTTCCGTGTGTAGCGGGATGTACGCGCTGTTCTTCCTGACCGGCGTGAAGGGCACGGTGGAGCTTTCCGAGGCGAACGCCAAGAAGAGGACCCTTCTTTTCACGCTGTGCTGGGCGTAAGGCCGCGCCCGACTTCGGCGCTTTGTACGGTGCAACCGAGCAGGCTTCCCGCGGCGCTGGTCGCCGGCCTATTCTACCCGGATGCTCAAGTTCAGCTCCAACGGTCCCGAGGCCGAGAAGCAGATGCGGGCGGTCATCTTCTACCTGACCACGTTCGGGTATATCGACGGTGACTTCGACGCCGCAGAGAAAGAGTTCGTGCGGGGATACGTTCGCAAGCTGGTCGCGCACCGGGTTGCCTCTGCCGAGCTCGAAGCCAAGCTCGCCGCGGAGCTGAACAAGAAGTTCACGACCCATTTTTTGGAGGTGTTCGAGGGCATCGATCGCCAGGTGATGGATCTGTTCACGGAAGCGGTGGCCGAAGGCGAAGCGCAGGACACGTTCGTGCACGCCAAGTTGAAGCTGCGCTGCTTCGAGATTTTCAAAGGTTTCGACGAACGTAGCCAAGAGCAGCTCATGGCCACGGTGGACGAGCTCATCAACGCGGACGGGCAGGTCCACCCCGCCGAGGCCAATTTCCGCGCGGAGCTGGCGGACATGCTGAACGAGCAGCTGGGCGTAGAGCTCCTGGACGACGAGATGGAGCGACCGTTCGCCGTCTCCACGCCGCAGCCGAAAGCGACGCGCCCCGAGGACCACCCCTTCTTCGCGCAGTTCGAGCAGCACTATTCGGCCGATCGCGACGCGTTGGTCCGGCAAGTCGAGACCGATCGCAAGCTGATGGATCGCGCGATTGCGCTTTGGGATCAGCAGCGGGCGTTAGGTCGTAACAAGCTGAAGGGCAAGACCAACGTCGCGCAGTTCGCGCCAGGCTCGGACTTTTTGGATGGGCACGTCCACCTGACCACCCCCGAGGCGGGCAAAGAGTACGAGCTTACGATCGTGGGCGACTTGCACGGCTGCTACAGCTGCTTGAAGGCGGTGCTGAACCAGACGGACGTGCTCCGCAAGATCGCCGAGTACGAGCGTAAGCCGGACAGCGCCGTGTGCCCGAAGCTCGTGCTGCTCGGCGACTACATCGACCGCGGGATGTTCAGCTACCAGGGCGTCCTTCGCTCGGTGTTGCAGCTATTTTCCAAGCACCCAGAGCACGTGCACGTGCTACGCGGGAACCACGAGTATTACCTGGAGCACCAGGGCAAGGTGTACGGCGCGGTTCGACCGTCCGAGGCGATGAGCACGCTCCGCCCGCACCTTTCGGAGGACGTGTTTCAGCACTACGTTCGGCTCTTCGAGGCAATGCCGACTAGCCTGCTGTTCGAGAAGTTCCTATTCGTTCACGGCGGCATCCCGAAGGACAGCACGATCAAGACTCTGTACAAGGACCTCTCCAGCCTGAACGAATGGGACCTCCGATTCCAAATGATGTGGAGCGACCCGAGCCAGGCCGAGGTGATTCCTGCGAGCCTGCAGGACCAGTCGGCGCGCTTCCCGTTCGGCAAGCTTCAGTGCCAGGCGTTTTTGCAACGCTTGGGGTGCCACACCATCTTCCGTGGTCATGAAAAGGTGGACGAAGGCTTCCGTCAGACGTACGCCGAGGACGCGTTCTCGCTCTTCACGGTGTTCTCGTCGGGCGGCTCCACGAACGACGACCTGCCGCCGGACAGCAGCTACCGGTCCGTCACCCCCATGGCCGCTACGCTCCGCTTCAAAGACGGCAAGGGCGAGGTCACGCCGTTCGTCATCGACTACGAGAGCTTCAACGACCCAGCGCGAAACAAGTTCTACCAAACTGCCCCGGAGATCGCGCACAGCTCCTGACGCGGTCGAGCGGCCTGTGCGCGACCGGCGCCGAAGTTTCCATTGGGGAGCGGGAGTGTCGCCCCGCTTGACGCTCCGCGCGGCGGGCCACATGGGACCTTGAAGCATGCCCGAAAACCAAAAGCTACGCGTCGTGGTGACCGGCGCCAGTCGTGGTCTCGGGTTCGAGGTGTGCCGCCAGCTCGCGCACCTTGGCCACCACGTCGTGCTCACCGCGCGCGAGCAGGCGCGCGCGGAGCGCGCCGCGGCGTCGGTCGGGGCACGGATCGAAGCCGCGGAGCTGGACGTCACGAGCGTCGAAAGCATCGCCGCGTTCGCGAAGCGCTTGGGACCCATCGACGCGTTGGTCAACAACGCCGGCATCTCCTTGAAGGGCTTCGACTCGAGCGTGGTGAGCGGCACGCTCGCGGTGAACTTCTTCGGCGCTCTGCACGTCACGCAGGCCTTGCTGCCCCTCGTGTCCGACGGCGGGAACGTGGTGATGGTGTCGAGCGGCATGGGCGAGCTGTCCGTCTACTCTTCGGCGTTGCGCGCACACTTCCTCGACGAAGCGCTGGACGTGGACGGCTTAGTGGCGCTGGTGGACGATTTCGCGAGCGCCGTCGCGACTGGGCGTCACACCGAGCGAGGCTGGCCCACGTCCGCCTACCGCGTTTCCAAAGCCGCGTTGAACGCGCTCACGCGCATCGTGGCCGCCAAGAGCCCGCGCCTGCACGTGAACGCAGTTTGCCCCGGCTGGGTCCGAACCGACATGGGTGGCAGCAGCGCGCTGCGCAGCCTCGAAGAGGGCGCGAGCGGTATCGTGTGGGCGGCGACGCTCGGCGCGGGCGAGCCCACGGGCGGCTTTTTCCGCGACCGTAAACGAATACCGTGGTGACGCCGCGGCTCAGCGCCGAAGAGCAGCCAGGCGCCGTTGAGCGAGCGCGTAGCTGCTGAGCGCCGCGCCATCCTCTCGCGGTTTGACGCTTCGGTACAGGTCGTGCGCGATTTCCGGCAAGCCGTAGGCCTCCGCCAGGCCGCCCTGCACGTAGCGCGTACCGTCCGAAAGCTGCGGCGAAGCGTCGAGGTCCAGGAGCTGCTGAAACGCCGTCTGCGCTCCGGACACATCGCCCAGATCCAGCAGCACCGACGCGAGGGTGTGCAGCGCGGCGTAGCTCTGGCGCTCGCTCAGCTCCGCCGCCAGTCGTGCGAGCTCGCGCATGTCACGCGGCCGAGGATCCACGAACAATGACGCCCAAGCCGCCGCGTTGTACGAGTCCGCGAGCGTGGCCGGCTCGCTGTTCTCGACGGCTTGACGGTGGACGCGCTGCGCTTCTGCGACCTTGCCGAGCTGTGACAGCGCGCGCCCCAGCCATTGACCAAAGCCGAAACGAAGGCGCCGCGACTGCGCTTCGCTCAGGCTGCGCCGAGCTTCACGCTCGACGTCGCTGAACCGCCTCAGCGCCCAGAGCGCCTCCCACCTCAGCTCTCGCGCTCGAAACGAAGCTGGGTGCATGGCGAGCAGGCGCTCGGAGGCGACCAGCTGCTCCGCGTGGTCGCTCGCCGCGCGCGCGCCGAGCGCGATGGCGTGCTCCAGCGCGGAGCCTTCTGCCTTGGCGATGCCGCGCGCCTTGATGAGGAGCAGCCGCGCCGCACTACCCTTGGAGCTGGTCGCGCACAGCGCGGCGGCCGCCACCTCGGGGTCGCCCTTCCCGTCCGCCCAAAGCCTCGAGAAGGGCAAGCTGCGCAGCGGGTCCTCCCCCGCCTCGCTCTCTACCGAGTCAGCCGCCCACGCCAGCCACTGCCGGGCGCCGCGCGTATCGTGATGGGCGACCCGTTCGAGCGCCTCGCAGCCTAGCTCTGCGGGGGTGCTCGCCTTCACTACGTAGCTTGCGCCCTGCTTGACGACGTAGCGATCAAACACGGTCGCCCGCCCACCGAGGTCGCTCGACTGAACATGGACGCGGAACCCGAGCGAATCGCTCCCCGAGACGCTCGTGCGGAGGGTCGCGGCGTGAAGGTCCGCTACCACCCTCGGCGCGGGTCGCGTGCCGGTGAGCGGGTCGAAGCGGGCGGGCCGCGCCAGCACCGCCAAGAGCTCCGCCTGACGAACCGCGCCTTCGGGGGAAGTCGCCGACAGCTGCGTCGGCTCGAATGGCTTGCTCACTTCGAGGATGCGCGCCACGGCCGCGTACTGGGGGAGGTCCCGCGACGCTTCCTCGTAGAGCACGCTCGCTTCGGGGTAACGACGCGCGGTGTAGAAAGCGCCCGCGGCGGTGGCGAGCGCCTTCGCCCGGGAGGCGCCGACGAGCCCGTTTCGGTTCGCGTAGGAGACGCCCGCTGCCCCCCCACTCCGATGCGTCTCGGCAGCGATGACGTACGCGGCCGGCAACTGCTCACTACGCTCGGCGAGCGCTTCGAACCGGTGCGCACCAAGCAACGCGTCCGCGCCCTGGTGCGCGAAGTAGCCGTCGCGGTAGCTGGCGACCGTCTCGGAGGGCACGTCGTCGTAGAGAGAGATGGCTTCGTCCAGGCTGTCCTCGCTTGCGTCCGTCACGAGCAAGCTCGCGAGCCATAGCTTGCTGAATTGGTCGGACTCGTCCAGCTTCAGCGCGCGCCTAAACGACGCCTGCGCCCCGACTTGGTCAGCGCCCGGCGTTCGTAGGCGGCCCTGCTCGTCGCGTTGCAGGATCAAGCCCAGCGTGCGGTGGGAAAGCGCGCTCTTCGGCTCCCGCTCGGCGGCTAGGCGCGCCTTTTCGCGAGCCTGCTTGCCGAAGCCGAGCTCGCTCAGCTTCGTGGCGAGCCGCAGCAAGGACGAGGCTCGCGTCGTGTCCTTCCCGGCCAGCTCTTGGAGAAGCCTCATTCCTTCCCGAGGCCGATTGTCGGCGAAGGATAGCTCGGCCTCGTGCACCAGCTCGATTTCGTCCTTCTCTTCCGACCCCAGCGCGCTGAGCCCGTCCTTCAGCTGCGCCAGCTCCCCCGGCGTTAGCTGGTCCTGATCGATCTCGAACTTGAAGATTCCCGTTACGGCGCCGTCCGCTTCGGCCACGTAGCGACGTGTCAAGCGTGCGGGTCCGAGCGCGAGCTCTGGCAGTACCGGCAAGCGTCGCGCGCGGAAGTGGGGGGGCGGCACGACGCGGTACCGCACCTCCGCTCGATAGCGCAGAGGGAGCCGTAGGTTTCCGCGGCGCGGCTTGTCGTTCCAGACGGGCTCTGGAAGCCAGCTCGTGAGCAAGCCGTAATCTACGGGCACGACCGCGCGAAACAGCTCGAAGGACACGACCTTTTCTCCCTCCGCAGCCAAGGTCAAGCGCAGGGGCTTTTGCACGTCGTCCAAGCCGTCGAAGCGCGCGGTCAGAAGCTCGTCGGCCGAGTACTGTTTCTTCACGTACTCCGAGAGCGAGCTCTCACGCTCCGCGTCCGAGGCCGCGAACGAGTCCCGCAGGCGCTGCTCGATGACGCCGGTACCAGAGCTAGCCTCGCTGACGCGCGTCGGCCCTCCCTCCTGCAAGCGAATTTCGCGGACCTCGAGGTAACCATTGTGCTCCGCGCCCAGGGAAGGGGTCCGCACGAGCGCTCGGCTCTTGGCGTCGACGATCAGCGCCAAGCGGCCTTGATCGCTCTCCGGCAGCTCCCCCGCACGCGCGTGGTTAGAGGTCGGATCGATCCAGAAAGGCTCGTCCGTCTGCACCACGACGATGGCGTGGTTGAACACGTCCAGCGCCGGTAAGCGCGGCCGCACGTCCTCCCCCGGCCCGGCGCGAAGCAAAGCGAGCGTCGCTGGCAAGCCGACCGCCCGCAGCATGGCGACCAGTACCAGCGCCTGATCTTTGCAGTCGCCATAAGTGCGGCGCAGCACTTCCGCCGGAGACGCCGGCACGATCGCGGATTGCCCGAACTCCACGGCCACGTAGCGCACGCGCTGATGCAACGCGTAAAGGAGCTGGTTGGCCTTGCCGCGAGCGCTCGCGCCCGAAGTCACGGTGCGCCGCGCGAGCTCGGCCACGCCCTCTGCGCCTCGAAGCTTCGCGTTCATGACCGCCTCGTACTCGGCGGCGATGCGCTGCCAAGATTCGCCGGTGGAGAACGCCACCGCCGGCCATTGGGGCACGGTGCTCGGTGAAAAAGCCTCCGCGGGCTCGATGCCTTCCAGCTTCTTCGCCCGGAACACGACGTGACGCCGCCCGCCCCCGAGCGTTTCCTCTTTCTTCACGCGCGCGTCGAGCAGCTCGTAGTTGAACGGCAGGCTCGACGGCAAATCCACGACGAGCTCCATCGCGTCACGCGGGATCGCGTTCTGGATCGTGACCTGAAATGCCGAGCCGCCAGGGAAAAACGGGCGGGTCGTCCAGCGGCGGGTCGCCTCGGTGACGATGGAGCCCACATGCACGCCGGGCAGAGGCGCGCGTAGCACCCGGCGGTCCCCGTAGATGTCCGGCAACTCCGGGTACGCCGGAGCTTCCGCCACCGACGCCAGATCCAGCTTACGCAGCGCGCCGCCTGGATCTTGAACCTGCGCTTCCAGCTCCGGGCGCGCCATGTACCAAGGCGACCAACCGGCAGCCGTGCCGCCCCACGTCTCGACCCCTTGCTGATTCAGGATGCGGTAGCGCTGCCGCAAATGTTCCCGCCAGTTGCCTTGGTCGTCGAACACGTACTCGAGGCGGACGTCCAAAAACCGCACGGGGGCTTCCTCGGTGCTCACCTCGCGCGGCGCCCGCATGACGGGCGGATACTCGGGCACGACCGTGCGCGCACAGCCCACCGCGAGCCCGAGCCCCCCGAGCACGCCGCACCACCACAACCGTTTCCCGGACATTGCTCCCGGTGTTATCGAACGCCTGTCGTCCGCGCAACGGCGGACTGATTTTTCACGCTACCCGCGTCGATCCCGTGCTGAACTACGCGCCATGAAGACTCGCGCTGCCGTCGCGTACGAGAAGGGCCAGCCGCTCGTGGTGGAAACCGTGGACTTGGAGGGGCCTCAAGCGGGAGAAGTCCTGGTCGAGCTGAAGGCGACGGGGGTGTGCCACACGGACGAGTTCACGCGCTCGGGTGCGGATCCGGAAGGATTGTTTCCAGTCATTTTCGGGCATGAAGGCGCGGGCATCGTTCAAGAGGTGGGCGCGGGGGTCACGAGCGTGGCCCCGGGGGACCACGTCATCTTGCTCTACACGCCGGAGTGCCGCGGCTGTAAGTCGTGCCTGTCTCGTAAGACGAACCTGTGCACTGCGATCCGCTCGACGCAGGGGCAAGGGGTCATGCCGAACGGGACGAGTCGCTTCTCCATCGGCGGCAAGAAGATTCATCATTACATGGGCTGCTCCACCTTCGCGAACCACACCGTGCTACCGGAGATCGCGGTCGCCAAGGTGCGCAAGGACGCGCCCTTCGAGAAGATTTGTTACATCGGCTGCGGTGTCACCACCGGCGTCGGCGCGGTGCTGTTCACGGCCAAAGTGGAGCCGGGCGCGAACGTGGTCGTCTTCGGGCTAGGCGGCATCGGGTTGAACGTCGTGCAGGGCGCGCGGCTCGCGGGCGCGGACAAGATCATCGGCGTGGACTTGAACCCAGCGCGAGAGCAGATGGCGCGCGCGTTCGGGCTCACCCATTTCGTCAACCCCGCCACCCTCGGCAAAGACCTGGTGGCGCACCTCGTCGAGCTCACGGGGGGCGGTGCGGACTACAGCTTCGAGTGCGTGGGAAACACGACCCTCATGCGCCAAGCCCTGGAGTGCTGTCACCGCGGCTGGGGCGAGAGCATCATCATTGGCGTAGCTGGCGCGGGTCAGGAGATCTCCACGCGGCCATTTCAGCTCGTCACGGGCCGAGTTTGGAAGGGCACCGCGTTCGGCGGCGCGCGCGGACGTACGGACGTCCCCAAGTTGGTGGATTGGTACATGGACAAGAAGATCGAAATCGATCCGCTCATTACGCACACGTTGCCGCTCGAGCGCATCAATGAGGCCTTCGATTTGATGCACTCGGGCGAGTCTATCCGCACCGTCGTCAAGTACAGCTGAAGCGGGAGCGTCACCTTGGACCGAAGCGCAGTTTTCGTGGATGCCGGCTACCTATTCGCGGCTGGAAGTAAGCTAATCACGGGCGAGCGCCGCACGCGCAGCCAGCTCCATCTCGACCACGACGCGGTGCTCGCGCTCCTCACGCGGCTGTCTGCGGAGCTCACCTCGCTGCCTCTCCTGCGCATCTACTGGTACGACGGCGCATCCGGACCGGCCACGCCCACCCAAGTTGCGCTCGCCTACCGACCGAACCTGAAGCTCCGATTGGGCCTCGTCACGGAAGCAGGGCAGAGCGGCGTGGACCAGCTCCTCGCGCGCGACCTGGTCGAGCTCGCGCGCAGCCATGCCGTAGCCGACGCGCTCTTGCTCAGCGGTGACGACGACTTGCGTGAAGCCGTGGAGAGCGCCCAGGCGCACGGCGTTCGCCTGCACCTGCTCGGGATCGCCCCCCAGCGCGAGAACCAAGCCGGAGCGCTGGTGCAAGCCGCCGATACCGCCCACGAGCTTTCGGAGGAGCAGGTGCGAGGCTTCTTGAGCGCCCGCTAGCGTTCACTTCGGGCGGGGCGCGACGCGCATGTCCGGCTTGGGCGGATCGGCCATGCCCGCGCCGACGTGGAAACCGACGTGCGGCGGCTGATTGTACGCCGATTGCTCGAACGAAACCTGAGCGCGATACGTCGGGTCGTGCATGAGCGTGTAGATGCGGCGCCGGGTCAGCGCGGTGGTGGTGTAGATGCGGAGCGCCTTGTTGTCGGACTGTCGCCAGACAATCTCCTCGCGCCAGTCGCCGAACAAGTCCGCGGTCAAGGTTGGCGTGCTTTTGGTGCCGTTGTTGGAGGCGCAGGCGCTGCAGCTGAGTAAGCTGCCGCCGCCCACTTTGGTGATGCCGGTGCCATCTTCCAGCTCGCGCAGCTCGTCCGCGTCCCAATAGATGAGGAAGTTGCTCGAGCCGCTCTTGGGCCCCAAGCTCCGCCCGTCGTCCGCGGAGTAGCGATCCGGGAAGGTCGCGCTCCAAAACGACGCGGCTTTCGTGTCCGTGGGTAGCACGTAGTCGGCGACGCCGCGGCCGTTGTCCTCGCCGCCCGTGACTTTCGCGTATGTTTCGCACGTGGCTACGTCGTGCACGTCGTAGCCGCCCAAACCTTCGTGCACCGTGAACACGGCGGGCGGCTTGCCGACGATGAGCTCACCCACGTGCAGCGCGTCCCCGTGGCCCATCTTCGTGTCGCACTGAAGCATGCCGTCGCTGCTGATGGTCGAAGCCCCCGGGACGATTTCTTGAGCGCCGTCGCCGTCGGCATCGATCGCCATCATCGAGTGAGTCCCCGCCCCCAACGACGTTTTGCTATCGTAAATCCAGTTCTTGGTCAGCTTGCCGTCTCGGAAGTTGTAAGCCGACACGGTGAGGCGGGTGTAGTAGCCGCGCCCTTGAATGATGCTCGGCCGGCCCGAGGCGGCTTTTCCGGTGCCGGTGTCACTCACGAACGCTACGCCGCCGTTGTGACGGTCCACCCGGTTGCCGTAGCCGTCACCCCACGCGGAGACGGTGCCGCGCAGCACCGGATACTCCACCGTCGCAAGCTCCTTGCCGGTCTCGCCTTCGAACACGGTGAGGTACTCGGGCCCGGTGAGGATGTAACCGTCGCCGTTGCGGTAGTCTTGCGAGTCGTCGTCGTTTGCGGCCGGACCATTGCCGAGCGCCTTCCCGGTGCCGTCCTTCGTACCGGGCGCGGTCTTGCAGGCGATCTCTGCCTTACCGTCGCCATCGAAGTCGTACACGGAGATCTGAGTGTAGTGCGCACCCGCGCGGATATTCGGCCCAAGGTCGATGCGGAAGAGTCGCTTGCCGGCGAGGGTGTAGCCATCCACGAGCACGTTGTCCGTCTTGCCCGCCTGGGAGTTGTCCTTGGCGTTCGACGGATCCCACTTGAGCACGAGATCCAACTGCCCGTCGCCGTCCAAGTCACCGACGCTTGCGTCGTTCGCGTTGTAGGTACCGCCGTTCGGTCCTGTCGGCGGAGGCGTGAGAGGAATGCTGATGTAGCTCTCGACCCATGGCTTGACGCCGGCGGACTCAGCGCACGCCGTGCCCTTGATGACCGCGCGCACCGAGTAGCTGGACTCCGCCGTGCCGTCCTTGTCCAGGTAGTTGGTGCTGTCCGTCACGGTCGCGATTTTGGCTCCGTCCCGCAGCAAGTCGTACGCGATGTTCGTCGCGGTTTTGTCGTACTCGTAGCCTTGCATGCGCCAGCCAATGTACACGCCGCCCTCGACCTTCACGGCCACGACGCCGCGATCTAGGTCTTCTAGTTGGTAGTGCCCCGTGGTCGGTGCCGTGCAGGTGGTGGGCTCGCTCCCGCCACCCATGCCAGCGCTGCCACCAGTCCCGCCGCCCGAGCCAGCCGCGCCTCCGCCATCGGTCCCGGCAGTGGTGGCCGCGCCCGCCCCGCCCATCGTGGGCGAGCCGCCCGAGCTGGTCCCAGCGCCGGACGAGGACCCGGCAGCCGAGCTACCGCCGACACCCGAGGAGCCGCCGCTGCTGGCTCCGGCGAGCAGTCCGCCACCACCGTCGTCGGTAGCCCCGCCGTCTCCGCAGGCGGAGAGAGTGGCCAGGCTCAGCACACCACGAGCACACCAACTGGAAAGTCTGGTCGAAAGCACCCCTAGTACAGGGGGCGTGGCTCACGCACCTTTGCATCTTTCAGAGGTCGTCACTCCGAGTAGTTACGTGGGGCGCGACGCTTCCACCCACCGCGCAACCTTTCAAGGCCCAACGAATCCTGGTTGACGTGCTCCAGGAGGCTCGTCTCAGTTTGAAAACCGACCTAGCGGCTCAGGCGGGTCGGAGCGTTCGAAGGTCGGCTGGCAGATTGCCGGCCCCGCAGCTGGGCGGCGTGAGGAGCCTGGAGCGATTGGCACCTGCTCCGCAGCGCGGCCGGGGGCCGGCGTTGGACGGCTCTCCCGCCAAAGGTGGCCTGCCGGAGTGTGCTCTCTCGCGCCCGCCCGTTGAATATCGCCCCAAGCCGCCTCCGAGTACGAACGAGGCTTCCCATCGGCTCGCGGCTTGATCAGGATCGTCAGAGCGACGATGGCTTATCGGCTTATTCGAATCATGTTGTTCACGTTCATGACGCTGCTGGCACTCAGCAGCCCCGCCATGGCGGATGACGGCAAGCCAACACAGCACCGGTTGGTTTGGAAGTATCCACGGTTTCGACTGTGGGAGTACATCGCCGCAGGTGCGGTCTCGGCCGGCAACATCGGCTTCGAGGTCGCGTACAGCGCACAGCCCAAAGACAAGTGGACGAGTCCCATCTTGTTCGACAGCGCAGCGCGGAACTTCTTCCGTGGCGGGACCGCAGAGTCGCGCCTCCTCGCGGACGATATTTCCGACTACCTGTGGCACTACTCGACTTACTACGTGCTCTTGGACGGCCTCGTGACGCCGCTCGTCTCGGACAAGTTCAACTACGACGTTGCCTTCCAGCTCACCCTGTTGAACTGGCAAGCCGTCGGCGCCACCGGGCTGCTCGCACGCCTCGCGCATGTCACCGTCGGACGCACCCGTCCTTCTTTACAGGGTTGCACCAACGAGGAAGGTGCGGAGAACAAGTGCGAGTTCCGGGGTGCCTCCTTCATCGCCGGCCACGCCGCGATGACCTCGGCCAACGCCGGCCTGGCTTGCGCGAATCACCAGAACCTGAAGCTGTACGGGGGCGGCATTCCGGACGCCGCGGTGTGCCCGCTCATGGTAACGGCCGCCGCGAGCGTCGGAATCCTGCGCATCATCGCTGACAAACACTGGTTGAGCGACACCGTGGTCAGCTGGGTGCTGGGCGGCTCCATCGGCTACGGCATGCCGTATTTCCTGCATTATCGTTACGTGCAGAAGGTCGTTTCGCCGCTTCCCAATACGGCGCTGCTGCCTTGGGGCGACGCCACGGGTGCGGGTGTACAATTCGCCGGCCTTTTCTGAGTCCCTGTTTCGCAGGCGCGCGGAAGCGGAGTAGTCTCCGGACGGAGAATGGCATCCCGTAAGCCGAAGCGCGCCGCGAAAGCGAAGCCAGCCCCAAAGCCCATCGCCAAGAAGGCGAAGAAGACGCCCGCCAGGAAGGCGAAGAAGACGCCCGCCAGGAAGGCGAAGAGGGCACCCGCCAAGAAGGCACCCGTCGCCAAGAAGGCACCCGTCGCCAAGAAGGCACCCGTCGCCAAGAAGGCACCTGTCGCCAAGAAGGCACCCGTCGCCAAGAAGACACCCGTCGCCAAGAAGACGCCCGCCTCGCACTCCACTCCCGCGCGCGACGCGCTGAGCGCGCTAGCGCAGAAGCGCGCCATCAAGGCCACGCTCGAGCCCACGACGGACGGCCGTGACGTGGTCGACGCCTACATGCGGGACGTGGACCATCCCTTCAAGGCAGAGATGGAGGCGGTTCGTCGCATCATCTTGGGCGCGTCGCCGAAGATCTCCGAGCGCATCAAGTGGAACGCGCCCAGCTTCTATTACAAGGAGGACTTGGGCGCATTCAACCCGCGCGCCACCGAGTATGCGCACCTCATCCTGCTCTTTCCGGGCGGCGCCGGCATGCAGGCGGACAAGGACCTGCTGGAGGGTGAGCACAAGGACCGCCGGGAGGTGAAGTTCCACGGCATGGACGAAGTGAACGCCAAGAAACCGGCTCTGGAGAAGCTCATCAAGCGCTGGGTTGCGCTGCGCGATCGCTGAACACCAACGCTCGTAGCTGCGTGAGCGCGTTTCGAGCGCCGGGCAGCGCGAATGGGAGTGCCTGGACGTACTCCCACGGGGTAACTCCCGCTTCACACAATAGGCGCTCCAAGAGCTCGATGGCGTCCACGCAGCGCTGAAGCGCCGAGCCGCTCAAGTAGCCGACCAGCTCGTGCACGCTGCACAGCGCGACCTCCACCACCTCGAGTAGCTCGTGGGGCGGAGGTGCGAGGTCCCGCGAGGCTGACGGCCACGACTGTGGAAACCATCGGTCGAATCGTGAGCGGAGCGCCCGCTCGTCCCGACGCTTCGCTTCGTAGCGCGCGCGCTCGGCTTCGAGCCCGACGTCCGCGAGCGACATGCCTACTGCCTCGTAAGCGGCCCCAAGATGCGCGGCCTGCTCGATTCCGTCGAGATCCGCTGGTTCCTGCAAGAGCGTGAGCTCGGCGACGAGCGCGTCCAGCTCGCGCCAGACGTCCTCCGCGCGGTCGGGTGGAAGCAGCGCCGGGCCCGTGACGGGTGGCGACGGGACGGACGCCTTGGTCCCTGGCGCGGCCGGCGCCATCTTCAGTCGTGAAGGGGCGAGCTTCACTCCGCGCGACATGCGGTAGAGGCTCTCGTCGCTGTAATAGTGGTAAAAGACGGCTTCACCGCGAGCGCGCTGCTCGGCCGCGAGCCGCTGCAGGGCCGCATTCTCTCCCCCCAACGCGATCACGCTGACTTGAATCGGCAGCTCCCCCAAGCGCTCTCGAGCCGCCCACACTCGCTCTAGGTCCACGTCGGCGACGCCGTCCGTCACCAGCACGAGCTGCGCGCGCTTCAGCGTGTCGTCGCGCGCGCGTTCGACCTCGAGCTCCGCGAAGCTCGCCAGCAGCGCGCCCTCGATGTTCGTCTCTCCCCGCGACTTGCGCACCAGCACCGCTTCGATGGCGGCGCACGCTTCTTCGACGCTTGCGGCCCGGACCGGCGCTTCCGGCACCTTGGAGAAATAGCGGTAGTACACGACCGGACGCGCCGTCGCCGTCCCTTGCTCCAGGTGGCGAATCATGCTCGAGAGCTCGGCGATCAAGATCGCGTCGCGCATTCGCCCGCGACGGCCGGACATCGACGCCGAGCCGTCCAACAAGTAGTAGCGTGCCTCGGAGTAACGAGTCGCGACCGCCCGGCGTCGCACCCGCTCTGCCCTGTAGCGGCGCGACAACAGAGCCCCCGACGCGAAATCTCTCAGGATTAGCCTGGGATCATGGATCAGGCTGCTCGGCAAATCGCTCACGCGGCGGGCCGCGCCGAGCACCATGGTTTGGGTCGGATAATTCACCTCTGCCATGCGGCGCTGCACCTCCAGCGCGCGTACCGGGGCCACCGAGCGCCCGAGCTCGAATGCGCCGTCGACGGCGAAGCCGGCGCGTACGAGGTCGGCTTCGGACTGTGGAAGCGCGTCGTTTTCGGTGACAGCGCGCGCGGAGCCACGCTTTATTGCGAGGGCGGCGGTAGCGCCGAACGTATCTCGAGTCAGGTCCTCGAGCGTGGGAGCGCTGTCGTGCGCCGGCGCTCGCGCTTCCAAGACTTGCTTGACGCGTAGCAGCTGGGAGCTAAAGCCGGGCGCACGCGGCGCGCCGCGCGTGAGCCGCTCCACGAGCCCGAGGAGCTTCGTGGTGCTCGACCAATCGCGGCGTCCGACCGCGGCTGCGAGCTGATGTGCCACGTCGGCATCCGCGTCCACGCCTTCCGCCTGACACTGGTTGAGTTGCCCGACTTGCTCGGCGATCGCCACGCCGTGCGCCTGGACGACGCCGGGCGCTTGCGGCACCTTCGCCGCCGTTTCGAGCAGCAAAAGTCGAGCCGCTTCGAGCAGCCGCCGACGACGACCGAGTTGGTCCGTCTCCCGAGCGGCCATTTGCAGAAGGGGCGCAAAGGCCAGACCGCTGAGGCGCGGGCCCGTGCGTAGAGGCGCGCAGGGCGGGTCGAGCGGCAGACGCAAGAGCCACGACGTCCGTGGCCCCTCGGGGTTCGCGGCGCGCGGCGTCGCGGAAGGTGCCGGCGCGTCGAGGCAGCCGTCGCGACGCAAACCTTCCAGCACCTCGCTCACTCGCCAAAGCCACGTTACGTACGCGAACGGGGGATGGCCCCGCTCTTCGGCGAGCTGCTGCACCACGCGGACGTTGCTCTCGAGCTCGCGGCAAGCGGCGTCGAAATAGGGAGCGAGCGCCCGGCCCCGCAGAGGCTTACCGGCTCCAGCCGGAGCAAGCTCCTTCAGGACCGCCGCGAGCGCGCTCACTTGCACCTCCGCCGGCTCCTGCGCGAGCCCCCACAGCCGCTGAAAGAAGCCGCGCTCGGCGTTCGGCCGGAGCAGCTGGGTGAGCGAAGCTTGGATCGAATCGAGCCGCATCGCGCCTCGTCAGCTCGCGCGGCTGCGCGCTTCGACGAGCGCGGCCGCCCCTTGCACGGTCGCCTGTACCTCCGCCCGCAGCCGCTCGCATTCGGGCTTGGCGTCCGGCAGTAACGCCGCCACCAGCTCCGTTTCCAGCCGAATGCGGGTCGCCGCGCCCTCCCGCTCGAGCACTCGAATGAGCGCAAACGACTCACTTTCGGGGATACCGGTGGCCGACGCGTGCTCGAGCCAGCCGCGCAAAAACTCACTCCACGACCGCAGGCGCGCCAGGTCCTGGTCGTGCAGCTCCTGACGCAGCGCTGCCGGCAAGCCAGCGACGTGTTTGGCGAAGAGATCCAGCCGCGGGTCCTTGGCAAACTCTTTCACGCACTCCGGGTCGAGGCGCAAGCTGAGCTGGACCGCGACGAAGCACAGGAGTGAGCGCGGAACCGCGCGCCGCAGCTCGTCGTGCCCAGCGGCCGTGAAGCCTGCCCTTGGCGAGAATCGAGCGCGATCAGCGCTGCCCCGATCCTCCTCGGCCGCGAGCCCGAGCACGGTCGAAAGGACGCTGCCGAGTGGGAGGTGCCGGGCCAGCTGCGCCTGCGACAACCCCGCCCAGATGATGTCGAAACGAGCCATGAGCTCGTGGCGCGGCGCGGCGCGGAGAGGAGCCAGTGCCCGAGCCGCGATCGGCGCCACCGCCGGAGCAACCACACCTTCCAACAACGGAGCGAAGCCGGGATACAGGGCGGAGAGACGCGCTTCGAAGCCGTGGGCCGCTTCGAGCGCCGCACGCAGGCGAACACCGCCTTCACTCGCGGGACTCCACTCCTGGGCCTCGAAGGTGCGCGCTTCTACCAAGAATGCTTCGCGCAGCCGGCTGATCATGGCGCTGGCGGCAGCGTGCACGAGCTCCCTCAATCGCTCGAAGGTCAGTTGTGGACCGCTCTGCCGCACGCGCTCGGCTTCCTCCACGAAGCCTTGCAAGCGGTCAACCACGGGTCCCAACCGCTCGACCGTCTCCGTTACTCCACGCGCCGCCCGCCGCTCGCTGAGCGCTTCCAGACCGAGGAGCTCCCGCTCGACCGCGCTCTCCAAAAGGGCCACCCCGCGCGTGCGCAGGAAGCGGACGAGCGGGTCCACGGGCCCACGGCTCCGCTCGAGCTCGTTCAGCAGCGCCCCGTGCACTTCGAGCTCATCACGACCCGGCTCCGCAATCGAGAGCCCCTGCTCGATCACGCGGGCCAAGATCGCCCGAGAGAGCATAGCCGTGTCAGTCGTGCCCGCATCCGTCGCTCTATCGAGCAGCTCCAAAAGCGCGGGCAGCGAAGCGGAGCGCCACGTTTCCGGTTCCAGAGAGACGGGCTCGACGGCGACGGCGCGGAACGGACTGCGATCCAGCCTCGCGAGGCAACGTCGAAACACGTCCCGCTCTACTTTGATGAGCTTGAGCTGACGCGCTTCGCGCGGATCCTGCTCGCTCGCCACGCGTTCGAGTAGCTCGTCGGGGGGACCGCTCTGCAAGAGCGCCAGCCGCAAGTACTCGAAATCGTCCGGGACGACCTCGAGCGGCCGCTCCGGCGACTCCACCACCTTGCGGTACACGGCGATGGACTTCAGCAGCTTGCCAACGCGCACGCGCGTGCGAATGGAAAGATAACGCGACGGCAAAAAGTCCGGAATGGCCCGCACCGCCGCCGCCATCTCCGCCTCGAACGTGTCCAAAAACGTAACCAGGCGGTCGCAAGCTTCGGGCGAGACGCGCACGCGTTCGCAGGCGTCCTGCAGCACGTCCAGGTCTTGAATGGTCAGGTACGCGCGGAGCGCCGGGCGACCTCCCGCGAGGTTCTGCCGCATCACCAAGCGCATGGGCTCCGGGTTGGAGAACCCTTTGGGCACGAAGCCGACGAACGCGATGCGGTCTACGAAGGCGAGCAACGACTCCCGCGACTCCTCCAGCACTTCCGTCAGGTAGCGGTTGGAGGTCATGAGCGAGCACTCGATGCGCCCTGTCACCGTGCTCTTTCCCTGCTTGTGCTCGCGCTCGCCGAGTAGGTTCAACGTGGAGCGGAGAAGCATGTCTCGGCCGTCGAACACCTCGTCCAGAAAGGCGTGCACGGAGCCGATCACGCCTTCGTCCGTGAAGTGCTGGCTGCGTCCGGTTTCCATCAACGTTTTGAAGTCGATGGGGCCAACCAGGTCCGTAAGGACGGTGTTCTCCGTGAATTGGCGGGCGAAGAGGCTCGGCCCTCCGGTCGTTTCGTCGACGATGCGGCCGAGCACGGCGCGGGCGAGCTGACTCTTCGCGGTGCCGGGGGGCCCTACGAGCAGCACGTGCTCCCGTGCCAAAAGCGCCAGCGCAACCTGCGTGAGCACGTCGTCGCGCTCTAGAAACGCGGTTCGCAGCTCCCGTAAAAATGCTTCGAAACGCTGGGAGGAACGCGCCAGCTGCCCGCCCCGTAGAGCTTCCATCTCGGGGACTCTACCTCGCTCCCCCGGGCCCTCCCGCGACAATCGGTCGGGGCGTGCGCCGACTGGGAGAGCGAGGCTCAACAGGGCCTGCTGCGTTCAGCAGGCCCTAACGACGCTCACTCGACGGGGGGCCTGAACGAGCCGCAGGGGAACTTGATCTTGAGGTCGTGCTCGCCGCTCTTGATGGTTTCGCAGGCCTCGCCCAAAAGCTCGATCTGGCTCGGCGAATTTACCTGCCAACCGTCGTCCCCATCCAGCTCCAGCTTTTCTCCGTCCAGGGTGACGGTGCCGGACGACTCCTTGCCGCGGGCAATCTCCCCGTCCAAGTCGATGACGCAAGAGCGGACACCGTCGATGATCTCTTCGAAGGCGCTGCCGAGCTCGCCGGGGCTGAAGCCGAGGTACACCTCGCCGCCGCCGGCGGTCGCCACGTCCGCCAGATGCTGTTGCAAGCTGTCGTTGCTGGGCGTGCTCACGTTGATGACGTGCACGGTGAACCCGTCGTCGTCGTGAATCTGCTTCGCGGCGGCCACCACCTCCGCCTTGATGGCGTCCTGGATGCCGCTGACCTTGCACTTGTCGGGAACGTGGCCGCCGAAGTCCGGGCACTCGCAGTTGTCCGGCTCGCCATCCGTCGCCAACACGATCACCTTCGGGCCCGGCTCCTTGAATGCGGCGAGCGTGGCCGCGGCGGCGAGCAAGGACTCCCCGGTGGGAGTGTCGTCCGAAATGTCCGAGCACTTGAACTCGTCCAGCATCGCTTGGTGGTTGCCGAGCGCGATCGGCACTTCGATGAGCTCGGGGCACATCTTCGCCGGGTCGAGCACTATGGGCGGATCCTCAGTCATCGGCGGAGCCGGAAGAATTTGCCCGTTTCGGCCCGAGTAAAGGGACAAGCCGAAGCGCACACGGTCCTCTAGTGGCTTGACGATGCCTTTCGTCGGGCTCATCAGCACGTCCCGGACGACGTTCCATCGCCAGTCGTTGTTGCTCGGGCAATCCCCGAGGGTGTACGTGCCGTCCTCCACCGCGGCCTCGACCGCGTCTCCGAACCTGCTCTCGGCCGTCATGGACCCCGAACGGTCGATGAGCAGCAGCACGGTCGGAATCTCCGGCGAGAAGTCGACGTCCACGTCGATGCAACCCGGCGCCCCGCCGGCGCCGGACGATTCCCCACCCGCGCCATCGGGCGGCTCCAGCACGACCTCCGCGTCGTTGGGGCAGGTGCCGGTAGAGCGGCAGGTCTGGCCCATTTCGCAGACGTTTTCCTCACCGGGCTCACAAGGGACGGCGCAGCGCGAGAACGCGGAGCAAGCCAGCCCCTTGCTGCAGTCTTCGTCCGACTTGCAGCTGCGGCCCAGACCTTCCGAGCACTCTCCGCTCGGCAAACACGCTTCTTCTCGGCACGCGCTGCGGGTCAGGTCGCCGCAGGCGCCAACGCAGACGTCGTTCACCCCGCAGAGCAGAGCTTCCTGGCAGTCGCTCGTAGAGTCGCACGCTTCACCCAGCCCTGCGGCGCCTCGAACGCGGCCGTCCCCATTCACGAGCTCTGGGTTGCCGCCGCACGCTGACCCGATGACGAGAGCGGCAAAACTGCCGAAAAATAGCTTACGAAACGGCTTCGAGCTCGAACGCTTCTGGCGCATGGCGAGTGTCTCCAACCAACCGACCTACTCCACGCGAAACGTAGCTCAAACGTCGAGGCGAGGTAAGGCAGC
>JAQSWN010000096.1 GCA_029266615.1 Polyangiaceae bacterium | reverse complement strand
CTTCCGATCTTCCTGTGAGAAAATCTCGAGCCGCCATGGTGACTAGGGGGCCGGGCGTCAGTGGGCCGAGGGGGCGCGGGGGCCGGAGAGCAGTTGTTGGCGCTGTTCGACGAGGTGCCACGGAGGCGTCTCGTACACGTCTTCGAACATCGATTCGAGCGGCGGCGCGGGGGTGCGTTCGGCGATCGAGACGGCTTCCCGAAAGCGCGCGTCGATCTCTGCCACGAGGGCGCCCTCGCGCGCATCGTCCCAAGCGCCACGCCGGTTTAGGTAGTCGCGCACACGCTCGATTGGGTCGCGGTCTGCCCACGGCGCGACTTGATCGGCGGGACGGTACGCTTTCGGGTCGTCGCTCGTGGAGTGGCCGCCCATTCGGTAGGTGATGGCTTCGATGAGCGTCGGCCCCTCGCCGCGCTCGCCACGCTCGCGAGCTTTGCGAGTCACGTCCACGACTGCGAACAAGTCGTTGCCGTCCACGCGTACGCCCGGGATACCGTAAGCCGCGGCCTTCTCCGCGAAGGTCTTGGTCGCGGTTTGGCGCTCCACGGGGACGCTGATGGCCCAGCCGTTGTTGCGGCACAAGAGCACGCAGGGCACCTTGAACACCCCCGCGAAGTTCACGCCGCTGTGAAAGTCCGAAGAAGAAGTCGCGCCGTCACCGAAGTACACGAGCGCGGACGCATTCTGCTTCTTGATCTTGGCTGCCCACGCGAAGCCGACCGCCTGCGTGATCTGCGTGCCGACCGGGGAGCTGATGGAGCACCACCCCACCTCTCGACAGGTGGTGTGGTTCGGCATTTGCCGACCCTGCACGGTGTCGTTCGCGTTGCCGAACATGTTGTCGATGAACATTTGCAAGGGCAGCCCGCGCATCAGCGCGGCACCGAACTCGCGGTAGCAGGGGAACAGGAAGTCCTGCTTCTGCATGGCGAAGGCCGAGCCCAAGATGGACGCCTCTTCGCCGAGCGAGCCAACGTGGAAGCCGATCCGCCCTTGGCGTTGCAGCATGACCAGCCGCTCGTCCATCTGGCGGGTCATCACCATCTGCCGATACAGGAACTCCACTTCCTGGTCGGAGAGGCGGGGATCATGCTGCGGATCGAGCGTGCCGTCGGGACGGAGCGCGCTGACGATCTCGGAGCTCGAGGGGTTTTGGGTGGGCGTACGAACTTGCGGATTCATGAGCGAAACGGCAGGGCAGACTTAATCGGCGAGCGCGCTTTGAGCTTCGGTCACGGCGGCGTCGACGGCGCTGGAGTCGAGCCGGAGCTCAGCGGCTAGCTTGCCGATGACGTCGCGCTCCACCTGGCTCACCCCTCCGGAGACGTGAGCCAGCAAAGCCGCGATACGCAGCACCTCGCGCGCCTGGTCCTCGCGCACGACGCTCTTCGAAACCATCTTCACGCGCTTGTCCAGGCCGTCCTCGGCGAGCTGGTCCGCGAGATCTTCTAGCAAAGCTGAGACCTGGCGCTCAACCACCAGGCCGCCACAGGCGGTCACGACCACGTGCCGAAAGGCTGACTGCTCCGAAGCGTCGAACTCGCCGTCCGCGTTGGCCACGAGGTAGGCCGCCTCCACCACCGACTCGAACAGGCGGGCCGCCTCGGGGTCGAACCCGGTCGGCTGGGTCACCTCGTCCCCCGACTTCCACCCGTAGGAGGCCGCGGCGATGTTGAGGATGGAAGCCTTGGTGCTCGCTGAGTACGACGGCGGTCGACTGAGCTGCGTGGCGACCTTCCCGAGGAGGCTTTCGTCCGGAACCGACATGGGCTGACTGACCTAGTGGTAGAACCAGTTCCGATGCTAGTCGCGCCGAACTGATTCTGCGAGCCATTTCTCCATCGGAAATCGCGTTTCCAAGGTGTGGCAGTTGAGATTCGTACGAACCCGTGCGAACGCGCTCAGGCCCCGCGACGTCGAACGCCGGAAAGCGACGCTCAGCGGCGAACGAGGGATGAGGCAGGGATGAGCGGCTGGCCGTCGGGCAGGTCTGGCAAGGCTCGCTCCGGCGCGGCGGTGGGGGTGAGCTGCGCCGCCACGAAGCCTTCCGCGGCGTGGTAGCTCGAGCGCACGAGCGGCCCGGACGCGACGAACGCGAAGCCGAGCGCGTTTGCTTCTCGCTCGTAGCGGGCGAAGGTGTCCGGCTCGACGAAGCGCTCGACTGGCGCGTGCTTCGGCGTCGGTCGCAGGTACTGACCGAGGGTGACGATGTCCACGCCGGCCTTGCGCAGGTCCGCCATGGTTTCGATGACCTCGTCGTCGGTCTCGCCGATACCGACCATGATCGAGCTTTTGACGTAGCGGCCGCGCGCGCGCTCCTTGGCGTAGCGCAGCACGTCTAGCGACAGATCGTAGTCACACCGCTGGTCGCGGATGCGCGGCGTGAGCCGACGCGAGACCTCGATGTTGTGCGCGAACACGTCCGGCGCGGACTCGAACAAGGTGTCCAGATCGCGTTTTCGGCCGCCGAAATCGCCCACCAAGGCCTCGATGATGAGCTCCGGGCAGCGCTGCCGAAGCTCCGAGATGGTCTGACCGACGTGAGCGGCGCCGCCGTCCAGCAAGTCGTCCCGATCCACCATCGTGAGCACGACGTAGCGCAGCGATAGCTTGGCGATGGCGCGTGCTACGTGGACGGGCTCGCGCGGGTCCACGGCGCCACCGGGCTGCCCCGTCGTCACCGCGCAGAAGCGGCACCCGCGCGTGCAGGTGTGGCCCAGCACCATGATCGTCGCCGTGCCCGCACTCCAGCACTCACCGACGTTGGGACAGCGTGCTTCCTCGCACACGGTGTTGAGGTCTAGGCTGCGCAGGGTTTGCTTGATGCGCGTGTAGTTGTCGCCGCCCGGCGCGCGCACCTTGAGCCACGGGGGTTTGGGCTCACGGATGGGAAGGGGGGCGCCCATTACGACTCCGCGATGAGCTTGTGGAGCAGCTCGTTGACGAGCTTCGGATCCGCGGAGCCGCCCGTATCTTTCATGACTTGGCCGACCAGGAACCCTATGACGCCTTTTTTGCCTGCTTTGACGGATGCCACTTGGTCCGGGAAGCTTGCCACGACCTTCTTGACCGCGCTCTCGATCGCGCCTGCGTCGGAGACGACCTTCAGGCCCTTGTCTTTGACGATTTGCGAAGGAGATTTGGAGGGTTCCGCCTCCATCGCGGCGAAAACCTCCTTGGCCTGCTTGCCGCTGATCTGCCCCGCATCGATCAGGCCGAGCAGCTCCCGCACGTTCTTGGCCGTGACGGTGAACGTCGCCGAGAGACCGTGCGTCTTCGCGCCACGCAGCACGTCATTGGCGACGAAGTTCGCGGCCTTGGTCGCGTCCTTGAAACCTTCGCGAGCGGTCTCGAAGAAGCGCGCGTATTCCGGGTGCGCACTGAGCGTGACGGCCGTTGAAAGTGGCAGACCGAGGTCGCTCGTCCATCGGGCGCGCAACGCGGCCGGCGACTCCGGCATCTCCCGCTTGGCTTTGCTCAAGAGGGCCGCGTCGATCACCAGCGGCGGCAAATCCGGCTCCGGGAAGTAGCGGTAGTCGTGCGCGTCTTCCTTGGAGCGCAACGTCGCGGTTTGACCCGTGTCTGGATCGAAGCTGCGCGTCTCCTGCTTGATGGTGCCACCTGCATCCAAAATCGCCGTCTGCCGGGCGACCTCGGCGTCGATGGCGCGCTGCACGTAGCGGAAGGAGTTGATGTTCTTCAGCTCACAACGCGTGCCGAACTTTTCGGTGCCGCGAGGGCGGATGGAGACGTTCGCATCGCAGCGAAAGCTCCCCTCCTCCAAGTTGCCGTCGTTCACACCCGTGAAGACCAAGAGGTCGCGCATGGCGCGCAGGTAAGCCGCCGCCTCCGCACTGGAGCGTAGCTCCGGCTCGCCCACGATTTCGCACAGCGGCACGCCTGCGCGGTTCAAGTCGACGATCGAGTCGCCGCCGACGCCGTGAAGGTTCTTGCCGGCGTCTTCTTCCATGTGCGCCCGCGTGATGCCGACGCGCTTGGTCTTGCCGTCCACCTCGATGTCCAGGTGACCCTGCGTCGAGAACGGCTCCTCGAACTGGCTGATTTGGTAGCCCTTCGGCAGATCCGGATAAAAGTAGTTCTTCCGGGCGAAGATGCTGCTCTCGTGCACCGTGCACCCGAGCGCCAACGCGGTCTTGACCGCGAGCTCCACGGCCTCCCCGTTGATGACCGGCAAAGAGCCCGGCAACCCGAGGCACACCGGGCACACGTTGGTGTTCGGAGGCTGCCCGAAATTCGTGCTGCACCCGCAGAAGAGCTTCGTCTTCGTGAGCAGCTGCGCGTGCACCTCGAGCCCGATAACGACTTCGTAGTCAGTCACTTCCCGCGCACTATAGCAGCCCCTCCCCCGCTCGCCGCCACCCCTACGGACCTGTACAGATCCCGACGTGGGGCCGTGATTGACAGGAGACGGGAGGCAGGAGTTACGGGAGCCGCGGCCGGCCTCACCGAGCGCCAGCGGGGCTCGAACGAGCGGAAATTAGAAGATCGAGAATTTTTGGGTTCGCGCTGCCGCCTGCGAAGGGCCAGGCTCCGCGTCCTTTCGCGGCTGCTGCCGAGATCCCGGCCGTGATTTCACAGGGAGGTTGGGAGGGCGGGAGCTTTGCGAGAGAAGACGAGATTGAGGGGGTCGCGCTACCGCCCCCGGCGGGGCTTGTGAACCAATGCGGGGTGAACCGGTTGGCCGCTCACGTGGAGAGACGTTCGTCGGCTAGAAGCCGTCAGCGTCTGACGTGAAGGACCGCAAAAGCGATACGCGCCTGATGTATCGACGCAAGCCCTCATCACTTTGGCGGCCCCCTGCTCCCCCTCGCACGACTCCCGCCTGCCCGATGTCCTTGTGAAATCAGAAAATCGAAAAGGCCCCAACGGATGCCGGCCGCACTGCGCAGGAGGGCGGCCGCGCGAACCCCCAAAGTTCACGGCTCCTCTCGCTCCCTTCCTCCCGTCTCCTGTAAATCTCGGACGGACAGAGTGACCGGAAGCTTCTGCGAGGGGCTGCGCTGTGCCAGCCCCTCGCTCGAAGCCGATCGGATCAGTGGCCGTGGGTGCGGTCGACGCCGGGGTGCGACCGTTCGCCGGGCTCGTGGCGCGGGTTCGCGGTGGCGTGCGAGCCGTCACGACCTGGGAAGCCCATGAGCAGATCCTTCTCGAAGATGAACTGGTCACGGGAGTCGTAGGGCGCGGCGTGCATGCCCGTGTCCATACGGATGGCGTCGCAAGGGCACGCTTCCACGCAGAAGCCGCAGAAGATGCAGCGGAGCTCGTCGATCACGAAGCGCTGGGGAAAGCGCTCGTAGCCGCGCTTCGGGTCGCCTTCGGGGTACTCGCCGGCCTCGATGTGGATGCACTGCGCGGGGCAAGCGGTGGAGCAGCACAGGCAAGCTACGCAGCGCGGCGAACCGTCGTCCCGGTGCGTCAGGCGGTGCAAGCCGCGGAAGCGCGTCGGGTACGGGCGGCGCTGCTCGGGATAGCTGACGGTGTTGATGCCCTCTTCGATCGACTCCAGCACCGGATCATTGCGCTGGCCGAGCACCATGTCCTTCGTGTTCTGGAAGAAGTGCTTCATGGTGATCCCGAGCCCTTTGGCGATCTCGGGAATGTAGGTCTGAACGCCTGCGCCGCGCGCAGGGCGCGGGATCGGCGAGCCCGCGACGTTGCGGGGACCCAGAGTCTTCGTGCTTTCGGTCATGCTCCCATCCGGAGGGTACGAGTGCCGCCGACCTCGGCTGCGTATTGAGCGGAGGTCGTCGTGAGGAATTGCTTGCGCTTGCGCGGAGTGCACATGAACACCGCGAACCACACGACGAGCCCGAGGCCGCCGAGCGCGAGCACGATGTTGCAAATGTTGGCCAGCGAGCCCATCGCCTTTTCCGCCGCCGAGCCGCCGGTGCGGATGGCCATGACGACGAAGCCGGTAACGAGGATGTTCGCGAGTGAAGCGGGCAAGAGCTTGCGCCAGCCGAGGCGCATGAGCTGGTCGTAGCGGAAACGTGGCAACGTCCAGCGAATGGTCAGCTGCAGCCAACAGAGCACGATGGTCTTCAAAATGAAGCCCAGCGCGCCCAGCGCGACCACCCCGCCGTGCGGCAGGGCGGCGCTGAACAGCTCGCTGCCACCGACGGTGACGTGAATGCCGTCGCGGAACACGAACGGCAGGCTCCAACCCCCAAGGAACACCGCCGCCATCAACGCGCTAGCGGTGACCACTGCGATGTACTCCGCGAAGAAGAACATGGCGAACTTCATGCCCGCGTACTCCGTGAAGTAGCCGGCGACGATCTCGCTCTCACCCTCGGGGATATCGAACGGGATGCGCTTGGACTCCGCGACCGCGGCCGCGAAGAACAGCACGAAGGCGAGCGGCTGCGCGAAGATGCCCCAGGTGTTCTCCTGCTGCCACAGGATCATCTTGTCTACCTGCAGGGTGCCGTAGACCATGATCATGCCGATGAGCGTCAGGCCCATCGTGACCTCGTAAGACACCATCTGCCCCGCGGCGCGAAGGCCGCCCAGCAAGCTGTATTTGTTGTCGCTAGCCCAGCCGGCCAAAGCCGCGCCGACGATGCCGGTGCCGCCGATGGCGAAGAAGTAGAGCAGGCCGACGTTGAGGTCGACGGCCTGAATCTTCAGGGCCCCTTCCGTGCACACGCCCACGCGCGGCACCGACGACGCCAGCTGGCTCAGCTGAATCTTCCCGTCCACCGTGGCGAAGCACAGCGTGTCCGCGAAGGGCACGCAGGCAAGCACGACGAGCGCCGGGAAAAACGAGATGAACGGCGCAAGGTTGAACAGGAACTTGTCCGCGTTCGGCGGGACGAAATCTTCCTTGAACAGCGTCTTGAGGCCGTCCGCCGCGGGGTGCAGCAAGCCGGCGAGACGGAGGCCGATGCGCTTCTCGTTGCGGATGCTGTAAACGGCGTAGCCGGCGCCCGCGAGCGCGGCGAAGGCGAAGAGCGCCGGACCGGCCGTGGACGTGACGGTCACGAAGGTTTGGCCGGCGGCGGAGCCGCGCAGCGCGAGCGAGGCGAAGAACAGCAGCACGTGCGCGACGAGGCCGCCGAAGAAGAAGTAACGGGGCTCGCCCAGCGATTGAATCCACAAGTCGAACGCGGACTTTGGACCGCGCGCCTTCACCTGAGTGGCGATGACAGCGCCCGTGAGCCAAAGGAGCAGCACCGCGAGCTGGCTGAAGAGCAGCCCGCGCTGCTCCAACTCCGGGCCCTGAACGTCGTGCGTGTGCACGTAACCGAGGACGCCCGCGGCCAGCAGCAACGCCGGACCGAGCGCCAGGCCCATCGCGATGGGCGTCGGAATCCACGCCACGGCGCGGTTCGGCCCAACGCGATCCTGGATCATGGAGCCTTGCCGGCGATCCACCCAGGTGAGCACGACGGCTAGGTTCATGGCGAACATGGCCACGGCAAAGCCGATGGCCACGAACTTGATGGCGAAAATGGCAACGTCGTTCATTTCACTCGCCTCCCGGCGGGGGTGCCGAGGGGGACGGCGCGGCGGCGCCGGTGCTCTGGCTCGCGGTTCTCAGCTCCGCGGCCTTCTTCCAAGGCAGGTTGACGGCGAGCACCTTGGCCAGCTCCTGCACCCAGCGGAACGCAGGACGAGACCGACCTTGGGGCGCGATCACGCGGTCGCTTTCTTGATACATGCCGGTGCGGTTGACGAACGTGCCGTCCGCCTCCGCCCAGCTGCTGGCCGGAAGCACCACCGCCGCCGCGGCGGCGATCGGGCCTTCGTGCGTGGAGAGCGCGACGACCTGAGCGCCGCCCGGCAATGCCGAGGCTTGGCTCGGGTTTTCGATCGCGGAGCCCAGCGCCAGCAAGACGCCAATCTTGCCGTCCTTGAGCGCGGTCACCAAGTCCGCGAGCGGCTTGGCCTTGCCGCCCGAAAGCGCCAGCACGCCAGCGCGGTTCGGATTCCTGTCCTCGGACATGAGGATGTCGTCGCTCGGACCCGGCGGGCGGCCGGTATAATAGATTTGCAGAGCTCCGATGGCCTTGCCGAGATCCAGCAGGGCTAGGTTGTCTTCGTTCGAGTGCTGCGCGCTGAGCAAGATGGCCGTCTTCTGCGGCGAGGCGCCCTTGAGGATGTCCGCGGCCTTACCGAGGGCGGCCGCGTCCGAAACGCCCTCGCCCTTGTAACGCGGCTCGAGCACGCGATTCTGGTGGATACGCTGGTAGTCCAGCATGCCTTCGTCGCACATCCAGTACTTGTTGACGGCTGCGTTCTCGCGCGGGCGGTACCGGTAGACGTGCTGATTGCGCGGATCGAAATCCGTGAAGGAGCTGCAACCAGTCGCGCAGCCCACGCAGGTAGTGCGGGCCGAACGGAGGAACCAAACCCGCGCCTTGAATCGGAAGTCGCTCGAGGTGAGCGCGCCGACCGGGCACACGTACTCGGTCATCAGCGTGTAGTTGTGGTCGAGCTGGCGCCCGGGGGCGACCGTGATCTCGTTCAGGTTGCCGCGCTCTCGCATGCTGAGCACCGGATCCTTCGCGAGCTCCGCGGAGACGCGCACGCAACGGGTGCACATGATGCAGCGCTCCGCGTCGTACACGATGGTCGGACCGAACACGACGCCCTTGGGCTTGTGCACCGGCTCGTCGCGCATGCGCTTCTTGGAGGCTTGGTGCTCGAGCCAATAGTCTTGCAGGCGGCACTCGCCGGCTTGATCGCAGATCGGGCAATCCACGGGGTGATTCAAGAGCAAGAGCTCTTGAACCGCGGAACGGGCCTTCACGGCGTGCTCGCTGCTTTGGCTCTTCACGACCATGCCGTCCGCGGCCGCTTGCTGACAGGCGGGCTGCAGCTTCGGCTTCTTCTGCGGCACGTACGTCTGGTGCAGGTCGTCCCACGCCAGCACGTCCAGCATCATCGCGGGGCGGCCGGGCGGAGGCATGATCTCCACCAGACACATGCGGCAGTTGGCAGCGACGCTCAGGCCGGGGTGCCAGCAATAGTGCGGCACGTCCACGCCCACGCGGTGAGCAGCGCGGATGATCGTGTCACCCGCCTCGAAGGGAATGTCTTTATCGTCAAGTTTGAAGCTGGGCATGTCGCTCTAGAAACCTCAGCGGTCGCACTCTCCACCGATCATGTTGAGCGAGCCGAAGCTCGGCACGACGTCGGCCATCATTTGTCCGGTGATCACGCGCTCGAGACCGGCGGTGACGAGGAAACAGGGGGGACGGATACGCACGCGGTGAGGGGTGCCGCTTCCGTCGCTCACGAGGTAAAAGCCGAGCTCGCCGTTGCCCGCCTCGGTGTACGAGTACACCTCGCCGGCCGGCAGCTTGAGGCCCTCCATCACGATCTTGAAGTGCTGAATCGTGCCTTCGATCGTGGTGTACACCTCGCTCTTGGGCGGCAAGATGATGCGCGGGTCGTCCACGTTCACGGCGCCCGAGTCCGGCATGCGCTCCAGAGACTGCTCGATGATGCGCACGCTCTGACGAATCTCCCCGATGCGGACCATGAAGCGGTCGAACGAGTCGCCCGTGCTGCCCACCGGCACGTCGAAGTCGACTTCCGCGTACTTGAGGTACGGGTGCGCCTTGCGGACGTCGTACGGCACTCCGGAAGCGCGCAGGCATGGCCCCGTCCACCCGAGGGAGATCGCGTCGTCGGCGCTCATGACGCCGACGTTCTCGAGCCGGTCGAGGAAGATACGATTGCCGAGCAGCAGCCGCTCCACTTCGTCCAACACGCTCATGACGTGCTGAATGACGGCGCGGACGTGCTCCTTGAAGCTGTCCGTCGGAGGGGCGGCCATGCCGCCAATGCGACCGAAGCTGTGCGTCATGCGCGCGCCGGTCTCTTCCTCCATGATCTCCCAGATCATTTCGCGGCACTTGATCATCCACAGGAACGGCGTAAAGGCGCCAAGCTCCATGGCCATCGCGCCGTCGCACGTGAGGTGGTCGGACACTCGGGCGAGCTCGCCCAAGATCATGCGGTACCACTGGCAGCGCTCCGGCACGGTGATGCCGAGCATCTTCTCGCCCGCCAGCGCGAAGCCCACGTTGTTGAGCATGGGCGAGACGTAGTTACAGCGGTCCACGTACGGGAAGACTTGCGTCCACGTCCCGCGCTCGCACATCTTCTCGAAGCCGCGGTGCAAGTAGCCGACTTGCACGTCGCAACGCTCGATGATTTCGCCCGAGAGCTCCATCACGATGCGCACGGTGCCGTGCATGGCCGGATGAGCCGGACCGACGTTGAGCAGCATCGGCTCCGTCGGTAGCTCGAGCTCGGACTCTTCTAGATCTTGATCGAGTGGTTCCATGGCTCAGTTGTCCGCGGGGGTGATGACCTTGGGGCGCACGGGGAGGTCGTCGTCTTCCCCGACAATCCCGAACTTGTGCGTTTGCCGTCCGAAGGCCATGCCTTCGTCCACACCGAACGGCGCGACCTTCTCGATGTTCGGCACGTCGCGATATTGGAGCAGCGGCTGAATCTTCTCGGCCGGGTAATCCTTGCGCAGCGGGTACCCTTCGAACTCCGGGTAGAGCAAGATTCGGCGCAGATCCGGGTGGCCGAGGAAGGTCACGCCGAACATGTCGAAGCACTCGCGCTCGAGCCAGTTCGCGGCCCCCCACAGGTCCGTGAGCGTATCCAGCTCGACCGTCTCGCCGTCACGGTCCCCCACGCGCGCCTTGAGGCGCAGGCGGTGACCGCGGTTCAACGAGTAGAAGTGCGCGACGACCTCGAAGCGTGGCTCCCGATCCGGGAAGTCCACCGCCGTGAGATCCGTCAGCATGCTCATGTCCGCGCGCGGGTCGTCGCGGAGGAAGCGCGCAACTTCCTTCCACTTGCCGGGCGCGAGCACGAGCGTGTCGTCACCGAGCTGAGAATGGCTCTCCAGCACGGCGTCGGGGAAGGACTGCTTCACCAGCTCCAGTAGCGCTTTGCTCATGTATCAAACCGCCGAGGTTCGCGAGCGACGCAGTTGGACGAGCGCGGTGTCCGGCGCCTGCACCGGATCGATGCGCGGCTTGACGATGCCCGGCGTGCGGTCGCCACGTTGAATCTTGTCCTGGAGCAGCATCAGGCCGTCCAGCACTGCTTCCGGGCGCGGCGGACAGCCGGGCACGTAGACGTCGCAAGGGATGATCTTGTCGATTCCGGCGACGCACGCGTAGTTGTCGTAGAACCCGCCCGACGACGCGCAGGTCCCGAATGCGAGCACCCATTTCGGCTCCGCCATCTGCTCGTAGATGCGCTTCAGAATCGGGGCTTGGCGCTGCACGATGGTACCCACCACCCAAAGCAAGTCGCTCTGGCGCGGCGAGAAGCGCGGCGCCTCCGAGCCGAAGCGCGAAAAGTCGTAACGCGGGCTGGAGACGGCCATGAACTCCATGCCGCAGCACGCGGTCACGAATGGATTCATGAACAGCGAGTACTTCTGCGCCCATGCGAGCAAAGACTCGAACTTCGTGGTCGCAAATCCAGATTGCTGACCGGGCTCGAGGATCGAGGTCGCGGTACCTTTCAGCTCTCCCATTCGAGGGCTCCTTTTTTCCAGCAGTAGGCGAGCGCGACGATGAGCGCCGTGATGAAAGAGAACATGCTCAAGAAGCCGGTCCACCCGAGGCCCTTGAAGAGCGTCGCCCACGGGTACATGAACACGACCTCGACATCGAAGACGACGAACAGGATCGCGGTGAGGTAGAACTTCACGTTCATCTTCACGTCGCGAGCGCCGGGGGTGTCGTTGCCGCACTCGAACGGCATCTGCTTTTCAGGCGTCGGGTTTTTGGGGCCGACGAAATGCCCGCCAGCGAACATCACGGTGCAGATGACCGCGACGATGGCGAACATGATGAACATCGGGGCGTAGAGCTCGAGCATCGCTTGTTCTTCTGGCCCGCCATTGCCGCGCAAATCGCGGAAATCACGGGGTCCGGCGGGCGTTGTAGTGCCGTGCCAGCAGGCCTGTCAATGTGAGCAGGGCAAACGTCATGTCACGTCGCAAACCTCGAGCAATTTTCAAAGGTTGGAGGGGTCATCGGCGCGCTGCCTAGGTCGGCCACCAGGCCGCCGACGGATGTGCCGCCACCACTTGCCGACGGCGTCACGTTCTATTTCCAACATAACAGCAATTATCCGTTGATAATTCAACAAGGACCTATCGAATGGCGGCGGCTCGAGCCGTCCGACCGATACGGGCGCAGCGGGGTCGGGCGCGACGAGGGGCGGGGCGCCGCCCGCGCGGGCGGCACCGGCTCGCTCGCGTCGCTCGGCACCTACAAAACGACGGACGAGCTCTGCTGCATGGCCAACCTACGGCTACCGGGACAGTACCGTCTGGCGCTCATCGCGGATCCGGAAGACAGGTGCCCGAGTACGACGAGAACAACAACGTCGGCTCCGCGTCGCTCGTGACCATCGCGCGTGACTAAGAACGCGCGGTCTGCTGCTCGAACTTCACGAATGCGGGTCCCAGCGCCTCGCGCACCGTGCCGGTCACGTGCGCGACCGCGTCGGCGGTGGCGCCAGCGGAGCGCGCCTCGATTGTCGCGGCATAGGCGGCCATGAAGCGACCGCGCGACGCCAAGGCTTGTGCGAGCAGCGGCCACACTTTGTCGCCGGGGGCGCCAAGATTAGCGGCGCGACGCAGGGGTCCGATTGCTTCGCCCGCGCGGCCGTCCGTCAACATGGCGGCGCCGAGGCGGAAGTAGATGTCCGAAGCGGCGGGGCCATCCCCCGCGTATTGCACGCCGAGCCGCAGCACTTCCTCGCCCTTGCCGATCTCGCCTAAAACGATGCAAGCGCTGCCGAGGAGGCCAAGCGCCCGGGCAATCAGCCCCCGCGTCTCCACGTTGAGCATCTGCCCTTCGGGAGTCCGCAAGAAGATGGCGAGCGGCGCCGGCCACGCGCCGAGCAGCTCCAAAATACGCACGTGATCACCGCGTTCGGCGGCTTGCTCCGCTTCCGCGACTCGCGAAAGCTCGATGGCGCCGCGCGCTTGGGGCCGCGTCACGCGCTCTAGCTCCTCACGTACGTGCGCGCGCATACGGGCGCGGAACGCGCTGAGCAGGTACGTCTCCTCGATGCCGTCGTGCAACAGGCGGATGCGCGAGCCTTCCGGCTCCACCGTGAGCTCGCGTAGCGCGTAGCCGTAGAGGGGGGCCAGCAGCAGGTAACGCACGCCGACGTGGAGCTGAACGGCTTCCAGATCCGTGACGCGCTTGGGAGGCTCCGCGATCGGCTCCTCCGTGATCAACGCGGAGACCAGCCGCTTCCGGAAATCCGCCAAGGAGAGCTTCTGCGCGTCCACCTCGGCCGCCTCCGCTCCCTCCGGGCCGACGACGAAGTCCACCAAGGTGTTGTCGGGGTTCCGCCGGTCCACCGTGAGCGACGTGATGCGCGCGCCCGTGATCATCGCGAAGGCGAAGAAGCGCGGCCCGACGATGTCGCAGAGGGCTTGGAAGCTACCAATGCCCTCACCAATGCGCTCGAACCACCCATCGGTGCGAATCGAGTCGAGAGAGACGCTGAGAGGCGCGGGCATCGCCAAAAATCGGGTAAGCTCTGAGTCTGTCACGAAAACTGCAGACAAAACAAGCCCTTGGCGAAGCGCCGGTCGAATCCGCATTTAGAGGGGCAAGCCGCGCGGGCGCGGGCGCAGACTTCGAGCTCGCGGCGCCGGCAACGCCCGCGACGCTCGCCGAGCTTCTGACCACTTGGTACGAAGGCCGGAAGCGAGACCTCCCTTGGCGCAAAACGCGCGACCCCTATGCCATTTGGGTGAGCGAGGTGATGCTGCAGCAAACGCAGGTCAAAACCGTCCTCGGCTATTACGAGCGGTGGATGCAGCGCTTCCCCACCCTGACTGCGCTCGCGACCGCCGACGACGCGGACGTCCTCCACGCCTGGCAGGGGCTCGGGTACTACTCGCGCGCACGTCGGCTCCTTTCCGGAGCGCGGGCCGTGCTGGAGCGCCACGGTGGAGAGCTGCCGCGCAGCCCGGAAGCGCTCCTCGCCCTGCCCGGCATCGGCCCCTATTCGGCCGGAGCGATCGCCAGCATCGCCTTTGGCCTCCCAGAGCCGCTGGTCGACGGGAACGTGGTGCGTGTGCTGTGCCGCGTCTTCGCGCTGCGCGGTGACCCCGCCAAAGCGCCGCTCAAGGGTCGCCTTTGGCAGCTGGCGCGCGAGCTCGTTCCCACGGACAAGCCGTCCGCGTTCAACCAAAGCTTGATGGAGCTCGGGGCGACCGTGTGCACGCCGACGTCACCACGTTGCCCGGAGTGCCCCGTGGCCAAACACTGCCGAGGGCTTTCGCTCGGCATCGAGCGAGCGCTGCCGGAGCTGGCCAAGCGCAAGGCGCCCACGGAGCTTCGAACCGCGGCCGCGTACGTTCGCCGAGGCGAAGCGGTGCTGCTGCGGCAACTGCCGGCGGACGCGCCACGCTGGGCAGGTTTGTGGGTGTTGCCTTTTGCGGAGCTCTCCGCCACCGAGAGCGCGACGGCCGGCTCCGCACGTGCGCTCGCCGAGCTGGGGCTCAAAAGCAAAAGCGGTGAGGTGCTTCGCGAAGCGCGCCACACCATCACCCGCTTCCGCATCACCCTCAGCGTCGTCGCTCACACGCTGAGCAACCCCAAGCAAGGCGCCGTGACGTTCTTCACGCCGCGCGAGGTTCAGCAGCTGGCGCTGCCATCCGTCCACGCGCGGCTCGTGAAGGCGCTCTGGTAATCCACGACTCGAGCGGCACGGCGGGAGCGGTTATCGCCGCACCGGCAGCTCGAACGTCACCGCGTAGTTCGGCTGCGGGGTACGGCTCTGCGCGCCAATGAACGGATCGGAGTCACGCAGCTGCCCCCAACGGCGCGTGCCGCCGGGACGTGGCGCCGCCATGGCGGTCGCTGCATAGCGCACGGTGAGCGGAGAAGAATCAGGCTCTCCGTGCCGAACGACGACGTCGTCGCCTTCGATCGTGACAGACTCGATGCGCACCGCGCGATCGCCGGACGAAAGCTCGAAGCCGCGCCCCTCCCGCCAAGCAACGACCCCGCTCGCGTGGGGAGCCGGAAGCCGCTCGTCCCACGCCAAGGGCCGTACCGGCACATGGAAGCGGACCTTCACGACCCCGGGCGCACCCTCCACGGAGAGGGGCGACAGCGCGCGAAACTCGCCGCCCCGCACCACTCGCTCGTAGTATGCCTGCCCATACTTTTCACCGAGCCGCACGTAGCCCACCCCTCGTAGATGGACCGCGTCGTCATCGTACTCGTACTGGTAGCGCGGCCCCGTGCATACGATGCCCCTTGGTTCTTGCGCGGCGGCTTCGAGCACCTGGAGCGCGGAAGCCGCTACCGACCCCGCCTCCATCGGGCTCGACGCCTGCTGCGAGACGAAGAGCGCGATGGGCGCGGTTTGGCCGGTGATGCGGGGCAAATCCGCGGCATAGTCGCGCCATAGCTGGAGCAAGCCTCGCGCGTAGCTGGGATTCGTAGCGTCCGTCTCGCCGTGAGTCAGCACGATCGCCGACACGCCGAAGGTCCGCTTGGCTTCTCGGGCCAGCCGCGCGATCGCCGTCACCTCGAAGAGCGACGCACGGTAGGCGTGTCCGGTCTCGTTCGTCGGCGTCGCGCCCTTGCCAATGATCTTCAGCGCCTGCCCGGATTCGCCGACGACGCTGTGCACCGTTACGTAGTCCCCCTTGCCTGCGGTGGCGCGCCGCGCAGTCTCGGTAATTTGGGTCGCCATGGCCGTGTGCGGCGTCTCTCCGTAGATGTTGCGCGGGTAGGGCCCCGGATAGTCCCGAGCAACATGCCGAATGGGCTCCCGCAGCGGCACGACCGAAAGCCGACCGCTCGACGCATCCAACGCCGGAAAGACGCGGTTACCCAAGTCGAGCTTCAGGTTGCGATACGACGGCTCGCTCGTGCGCACGCCGCCCTGAACGCCGACGGCCAAGCTCTGCCCCGTGCCGATCACACCGTTCCAATCCCACGCCGTGCCGACGGCAAGCCCCGGCAACCGGGTCGCGGGTGCGTCGTCGGTCGGTGCACGCGAGCACGAGGCCAGCACGGCGACGAGGCTCAAATACCAAGGGCGACGGAGCTGCGACACGACGGGTGAAAGCTATCACGCGCCACGCTCGAACGGGACCGGCTCGCCCAGGCCCGCGGCTACGCCACGCGGGCGCTCGCAGCGGAGGATCGCGTTCAGTAGCGCTTGAGGACTTCCCAGCCCGGATCGTACGCGACGGTGAGCTCGCTCTCCCAGTCGCCATGGGCGTCGGTGTAACGCTGGATCGCGTCTTGGAGAGCGGGGCTGCCGTCAGCGTGAAAATGGATGATGCGCTGGCCGCTGACTGTTTCGTGGCCAATCCACACGGCGCGGTGGCCGAGCTCTTCCAGCAGGCCCTCCTCGAAGGCTCCTAGCTCCTCGTTTTCGTCACCAAAGCAGAGGCCGTCCTCACGGGGCTGCCGCAAGTCGAGCAAAAGCTTGAGGTGGTGGTCGTGCAGTAAGTAGTCCAGGCGCTTCAGCTTCAGGCGCATCATCGCGATCACGGGCGCGTCGTCACGCTTTCCCTCGAGCAAGCTCACCGTCTGATCGTCCCAATCCACGCGGAGCTTGCGCACCGCCTCAACCAGCTCACCCGCCGTCCCCGCCCCGTCCGGCAGCTCTCCCGCGCTATCCACCGAGCCGACCCAAGACGTGACCGCGTCTTCGCCGAGCACGTCGTCCAAAAACAAGAACAGCGGCTGCGCCCGCTCGCCTTCGCTCAGTTGCGCGAATTGGGGATGGTAGACGGCGACGTGCACCAGCGCGTGCGACTCGTCTACGTCCAAGCCGATTCGAAAGTCCGCGTAGTCGAACTCACGCCCGTCGATGGTCAGCGTGCGGCGCGTGTCCCCGCCGCTGCCCTGGCGGGCCGCGTAGTACTCCCAGCTTTTGGAAGCTTTGGGCGCCCGGGCGAGCCAGCGCTGCGTCGTCACCCGCAGCGCTGCGTCCCCTTCGGCCGTGAGCGCAAAGTGATGCTGACTGCTCTTCCCTCGCCCCGTCTCCCAAGCGAGCCCTTCGTGGATGGCGTTGACCCGCTCCGAGATCTCCTGCACGAGCGCTTCGTTCGGTTGTTCCCCTCGGTCGTACCCCGCCGCAAGCCGAACCGACGCCCGCTCCCACCACTTCCAGAACGCGTCGATTGGATCGCTCGGCAGCGCCTCCGCCTTCTCACCTCGCCCCACCAACTTGGAAAACCAAGACATGGCGGAGAAAGCTAGCAGTTAGCAGTCCGCGGCTGGCAGCGGGTTCAAAGCCGGCACCCTCGCACGACTTCCGATCTTCCAGTCAATCTCGCGCTCCCGACAGAAACCCGTGCCGGGAGAGCGTTCGTGCCGGGGCGGGACCAAGGTCGTCCGCCCCACCCTTCGGGATCTTCGAGAGCGGCTCAGACCTTCATCGGGTCGAGCTTGTCGGGGTCGATGCCGAGCTTCTTGATGGCGGCCGCGACTTCAGCCGCGCTCATCTTGCCGTCCAGGCGCAGGCCGTGGAGGGCGCCGAGGACGACGTTTTCTGCGTCCACCTCGAAGTGGCGGCGGAGGGCTTCGCGCGTGTCGCTCATGCCGAAGCCGTCCGTGCCGAGCGGCACGAAGGTACCCGGGATGAAGCGCGCGACCGCGTCCGGCGTGTGCTTGATGTAATCGCTGGCGGCGATGAAGGGGCCGGCCGCAGCGGACAGCACCTGGGTGATGTACGGAATTTGCGCAGGCGCTTCCGGGTGGAGGCGGTTGTGGCGCTCGCAGGCGGAGGCTTCGTTGCGGAGCTGCTGGTAGCTGGTGACGCCCCAGACGTCCGCGGAGACGCCGAACTCTTTCAACATTTCCTGCGCTCGGAGCACCTGCATCATGATGCAAGAGGAGCCGAGGAGCTGGACATGCTTGCCTAGCTTTTCCTCTGCAGACTTGAACTTGTAGATACCCTTGAGGATGCCTTCCTTCGCCCCTTCCGGCATCGGCGGCATCGGGTAATCTTCGTTTTGCAGCGTGATGTAGTAGTAGATCGCCTCGTTCTTCTCGTACATCCGGTGCAAACCGTCTTCGATGACGGCGGCGAGCTCGTACGCGAAGGAGACGTCGTAGGCGATGCAGTTCGGCACCGTCATCGCGATGTGGTGGCTGTGGCCGTCTTCGTGCTGCAGGCCTTCACCGTTGAGGGTGGTGCGGCCGGCGGTCGCGCCGAGGATGAAGCCGCGCGCCATCTGATCGCCAGCGGCCCAGAACTGGTCGCCGGTGCGCTGGAACCCGAACATCGAATAGAAGATGTAAAACGGGATCATCGGCTGGCCGTGCGTCGCGTACGACGAAGCGGCAGCGATGAAGGACGCCATGGAGCCGGCCTCGGTGATGCCCTCTTCGAGCACCTGGCCGTCTTGCGCTTCGCGGTAGTAGAGCAGCTTACCCTTGTCGATCGGGGTGTAGAGCTGGCCCTTCGGCGCATAGATGCCGACCTGGCTGAACAGCGCGTCCATACCGAAGGTACGGGCTTCGTCCGGCACGATCGGCACGATGCGTTTGCCGATCTTCTTGTCGCGCAGGAGCTTGGCGAGCAGGCGGGAGAAGACCATCGTGGTCGAAGCCTCGCCCTTGGCCATGCCCTTGAAGAATTCGTCGAACACCTCGCCCCCGGGGATTTCGACTTTGACGTCCACCTGGGTGCGACGCTTGGGGAGGAAGCCGCCGAGCGCGCGGCGGCGCTCCAGCACGTACTCCACCTCGGGGCTCTTCATGCCGGGGTGGTAGAATGGGGGCAGCTTTTCCAGCTGTTCGTCGCTGACCGGCAGCTCCAGGACGTCCCGGAACGCCTTGAGCTCGTTCTGGTCCATCTTCTTCTTCTGATGGGTAACGTTCGAGCCTTCGAACCCCTCACCCAGCATCCAACCCTTGACGGTGTGGGCGAGCACGACCGTCGGACGACCGTCGTGACTGGAGACGGCGCGCTGGTAAGCGGCGAACACCTTGCGGCTCGAGTGACCGCCGCGCTGGAGACGACCGACTTCTTCGTCGGTCATGTCCTTGATGAGCTCCAGCATGCGCGGGTCCAGCGCGAAGAATTGCTCGCGCACCACGTCGCCCGAAGCGGTGGTGAGGCGCTGCCACTGACCGTCCACCACCGTGTTGAGGTGACGGCGCAGCACGCCTTCCACGTCCCGCGCGAAGAGCTTGTCCCAGTTCTCGGCCCAGACGACCTTGACGACGTTCCAGCCCGCTCCGCGGAACACGCCTTCGAGGTCCTGCACGATCTTCCCGTTGCCGCGAACGGGGCCGTCCAGCCGCTGCAAGTTGCAGTTGAGAACGAACGTGAGGTTGTCCAGCTGCTCCCGCGCGGCGATGCTGAGCGCGCCCAGCGTCTCCGGCTCGTCCGACTCGCCATCGCCGATGAAGCACCAAACGCGCGAGTTGGAGGTGTCGGCGAGGCCGCGATTGTGGAGATACCGGTTGAAGCGAGCCTGGTAAATGGAGCCGATGGGGCCGAGGCCCATGCTGACCGTGGGGAACTCCCAATAGTCCGGCATCAGGCGCGGGTGCGGGTACGAAGAGAGACCTTTGCCGCGCTCCACCTCGCGCCGGAAGCGCTCCATCTGCTCCGGGCTGAGGCGCCCTTCGAGGAACGAGCGCGCGTAGATGCCGGGCGACGCGTGGCCCTGGTAGTAGATTTGGTCGCCCGCGCCGTCGCCGTCTTTGCCGCGGAAGAAGTGGTTGAAGCCCACCTCGTACAGCGTGGCGCTGGAGGCGTACGTGGAGATGTGGCCGCCCAAGCCGTCGAACTGCTTGTTCGCCTTGTGCACCATGACCGCGGCGTTCCAGCGGATGATGCGGCGGATGCGCTCTTCCATCGCTTCGTCGCCGGGGAACTCCGGTTCCTCTTCCGGACGGATGGTGTTCACGTAGTCCGTGCTGACGGGCAGCACAGGATCCAGCCCACGCGCGCGCGCCGTCTGCAGCACGCGGTTGAGGATGAACTGCGCGCGTTCGCGCCCCTCCGCCTCTACGACGGAGTCGAGCGAGTCGATCCACTCCTGAGTTTCTTGGGGATCGCGATCGGATTCGGGCGTGTAGCTGTCCACGTCGCCTACGTACGCCGGCCTGTGACCCAGTTCAAGGCTCCGAAAGGGCACCGCCTGACCGGTACAGTTGGGCCCGGCCCGGCGACGACGCCGAGTTGTGTCACGGAGGAGTCACGATCAGCTGCCGACGCCGGCGATTGCGCGGGCAACGCGCTGGCCGTCCAACGCGGCGCTCACGATGCCGCCGGCATACCCAGCGCCTTCCCCGGTCGGGTAGAGACCAGCGAATCCGGGCGCTTCCAGGGTTTCGGGGTCACGCGGGACCCGAACCGGAGAGCTGGTGCGCGATTCCACCCCGATGAGCACGGCCTCCTCGCTCCGGTATCCCCGAAGTTTTTTGTCGAAGGCGCCCAAGGCCTGACGAATTCTGGCCGCAAGCTTCAACCCCGCCGAGTCGAGGATGGGAGCGATGTCCGTCGGGGTGAGGCCCGGGATGTAGCTGGTCTCCGGGACGGTGCTGGAGGGCCTGCCCGCCAAAAAGTCCGTGACGCGCGTCGCGGGCGCCGACAAAGCCCCGCTGCTCGCCGCGAACGCTGCCTGCTCGATGCGGCGCTGCAGCTCGATGCCGCCCAGCACGCCGGAGAAGCCCGCCTGCTCCACGTCGGCGGCCTCGATACCGACGACGAGCCCCGAGTTGGCGTACGGAGAGTCTCGTCGGGACAGGCTCATGCCGTTGACGACCAGCTCGCCCGGCTCGGTCGACGCCGGCACCACCCAGCCTCCCGGACACATACAGAACGAGAACACGCCGCGCCCTTCGACCGTCTCCGCCACGCGATAGGACGCATTCGGCAGCTTCGGATGATCCGCGAAGCGGCCGTACTGAATGCGGTTGATGAGCGGCTGCGGGTGCTCGATGCGCACGCCGAGCGCGAACGCCTTTGCTTCCAGCCGCACGCCGGCCTTCGCCAAGAACGTGAACACGTCGCGCGCCGAGTGGCCGGTGGCGAGCACGACCGCGCGCGCTTCCAGCTCGCGCCCATCCGCGAGGCGCACCCCGGTGACACGGCCCGGCTGCTGCAGGAGGCCGACGACGCGGGCCCCGAATTCGAAACGCACCCCGACGCTTTCTAGCTTTTCGCGGAGCGCGGTGACGACTTTGGGCAACCGGTTGGACCCGATGTGCGGCCGTGCGTCCACGAGGATCGTCTCCGGCGCGCCGTGCAGCGCGAGCAGCTCGATGACGTCGCGCACGCTGCCGCGCTTGTGCGCGCGCGTGTACAGCTTGCCATCGCTGTAAGTACCGGCGCCGCCTTCGCCGAAGCAGTAGTTGCTATCCGCATCCACCTCTCCGCGCTGGTGTAGCCCCTTGAGGTCGTGACGCCGCGGTTGCACGAGCTTGCCGCGATCCAGCACGACGACGGGGATGGCGTGGCGCGCCAGCTCGTACGCGCAAAACAGCCCCGCGGGTCCGTCCCCGACGACGACGACGGGGGGCCCCGCGACGCTCGCTTCGCGTGGGGGAGCGCCGCCGAGCGGCTCCGACGCTACCCCCAGCCCGATGATGAAATGAAAGTGCACGGACCCGCGCCGCGCGTCGATGGAGCGCCGCAAGACGCTTGGCTCGGGCAGCTTGCCCGGCGCGACGCCCAGCTTCTTGCCGATCTTTTGGCGGAGGGCGTCGGAATCCGTCGCCTCGTCGAGCCCGAGCTCGATTTCGATTTCTTCTGGCAAATTCTGGCGAGGCACGGCGGCGCGGTGGCATAGCGCAGGGGGAGGCCTGGCGAAACCCGGGAGGGCTTGATAGCGTGCATTCCCGCTTGGCCTCCCCGCCCTCGCTGAGCTCGCTCCAAGACGTCGAGGTCGTCCACGCCATGGCGCGCGGCGATAGCGCCGCCCTCGCGGAGCTCTACGATCGCTATGCCGGCACGATGCTGGCTCTGGCGCAGCGCATCGTGGGCCGCGGCGCCGAGGCGGAGGACATCATCCACGACGTGTTCTTGGAGACGTGGCGCCACTCGGCCGACTATGACGCCACGCGTGGCACCGTGAAAGCCTGGCTCCTCTTGCGCACACGCAGCCGCTCCTTGGACGTGCAGAAGTCGGCACGCGTCTCCAAGCAAGCGAGCGGTCTCTCCGACGACTGGCTTTCACAGCTGAGCGACCCCAGCCGCGACACGACCGCCGGCGTCGACCAAGCGCGCGTGCGAGCGGTGCTGGTCTTGCTGTCCCCCGAGCAGCGAGAGGTGCTGCTGCTCGGCTACTTCGAAGGTCTGTCCTCGAGCGAGATCGCCGAGCGCGTGGGCGTACCGCTCGGCACCGTGAAGTCACGCGTCGCAGCGGCGCTCGCGGCTCTCCGCAGCGCGCTTTCCGATCCCATGGCGGAGCTCGGATGAAGAAGGAGCTTCTCGAGGCGCTGGCAGACTTGGTCCCTGCTGGGAAAGATCCCCCCCAGCTGCTCCGACAAAAGTTGCTCGGTAACGCGCAGCGCCCACGGCTGCGCTTCGCGCCGCTCTTCGGTAAGCTTACCGCGCTCTTCGATTTGGGGGACTTGGACCTCGCTTCACTCTTCGAGCGGGCCGAAATCGATCGGGACTGGGTAGCGGCGCCGATCCCGGGCGTGCAGTTCTTCCACCTGCAAGGCGGGCCGCGCGTCGCGCATGCGGACAACGGTTTGGTGCGGATGGCCCCCGGCGCGCGCTTTCCGACGCATCGCCACCTCGGGAGCGAACGGGTCTTGGTGCTCGCGGGTGGCTACACGGACGAGCCGAGCGGGCGCGTGTACACGGCCGGCGATTGGCACGAGCTCCGCGAAGGCTCTTCGCATGCGTACACGGCCTTGCCAGACGGCGAGCTTTTGTTCGCCGCCTCGCTCGAGGGCGGCGTGGACATAGAAGGATTCGGCAAGCTCGGCGGCTAGCGCTGCTCGGCCGCGAAGGGGCCGCCGAACACGACGTACACGCGGCCGTCGCCACCAGCGGCGCTGGGATCCGACGCCGCGAAGTCGCCGTACCCGTCTCCATTGACGTCTCCAATCGTCGTGATCGCGCCGATGCGGCCGCCGGACGGCGCCGTGAGCGAGAAGCCGTCGCTGCCCAGGCTTCCAACGTCCACCGCACCGAAGCCGGCGTCGCGCCCGAACACGACGTACGCGGCGGCTTCATCCGCGAACAGCAGATCCGAGAAATCGTCCTGGTTGAGGTCGGAGCCGGGCGCCACGAACGGAAGCGCCAGCGTCGCTTCGAAGCCCGTGACGCGCCAATCTGCGTCGTCCAACGTGCGGCCCACCGCGATGTCGCCGAACAAGACCGGGCAACCTACGTCCGCTTCGCAGTAAACGAGATCCGCTTTGCCGTCTCCGTTCACGTCGCCCGCCGGCGCGACCGGCGCCCCGAGGCTGGAGTTGGCCGGCCGATCCAAGCGGAACCCGTTCAACGAGCCGTCCGTCGATACGGCCTGCAAGTCACTCACGAGCGCACCCGCCCCGTCGCCGGGCAAGAGCGCGATGGACTGCTGCGACGACGCCAAGATGTCGTCCTTGCCGTCCCCGGTGACGTCTCCCGCGAAGCAGAGCGACAGCGGCAACACGAACGTCGTGTCGGTCACGGTCTGATGAGAGACTTGGTCGACGGTGGTATCGGAGACGGTGAGGTCCAAGAGTAGGCCGATGCCCCAGACGGCGTCGCCGAGCTCCTTGAAGCCGGTGAGCAGATCCGTCTTCTCGTTACCGTCGTAGTCGCCCGCGGCGGCCACGAGCGTGCCCAGCCGTTGGCCAACGAACGGCTCGCCGTCGATCACCAGCCCGCGCCCCTGGGGCATGTTGCCGAGAGCGGTCGTCGTCTTGAGCGCGCTGCCACCGAAGGCGAGGTAGAGCGCGCCGTCGTCCGGTCGCTGGCCACCGCGCGGCGAGCCGATCAAAATATCCGGCACCTGATCCGAATCGTAGCGGCCAGCCGCGGCCACGTATTCGCCCACTCGCTCCGTACCGGTGCCAGTCAGCACGGCGAAACGCGCTTCCTGGCTGGAAGCCGCGAGCGAGCCGAGCGCCAACGAGCCGAAGCCGCTCCTACCGAAAACGACGTACACCGCCCCCGCGCCGCCGCCTGCGCCGGGGGCGCCGACCACGAAGTCATCGAAGCCGTCCGCGTTGACGTCACCAACGGCTGCGAGGCTGACGCCCAGCTCGTCGCCCGTGCTCCCGGTGAGCACGACGCCCCCCACGCCTTCTTGGACTGCGTCCAGGCTGACGGCTACGGGCTGCACGACGAACGTCACGCGCGCGGAGGCCGTTTCCGATCCTTCCGCCTCCACCGTATAGTCCACGTCGTAGCGACCGAAATAGTCCGCCTGAGGGGTGAAAGTGAGCGAGCCGTCTTCGGCGATCTCCAGCGCCGCTTCGTACGCCGTCGGTCGACCTTGGTCCACGGCTTGGAAGCTCGTGACGCGCAGGGCGGCGCCTCGGTCATTGGCAAGCACGCCGCCCGCCGCCGTCAGCTTCAGCTCCTTGCCTTGCTCCACGACGAAAGCGTCGTCCACGGGCTCGGGCGTTTGCGGCGTGGGCTCGTTGCCCGCACCCGCGCCGCCCACGGTCGTAGCCGCGCCCTGCCCACCTGCACCCGCCTCGGGACTCGGGGCACCGCCTCCGTTATCCGCCCCGCCTTCGGCTTCCGCCGACGCGGGGACGTTGTCGAACTTCGGCAAGAGGCAGCCACCGAGGAGCACCAGGGGCAAGCACCAGGGCCAGAGGGATGAACGGCGCTTCAAAACGCCCCCCACAAGCCGGCACCGGAAGCGTTGACGTAGCCGCGCAGCTCGAGATCGCGACCTTGCGTGGTGCGGCTCGGCGCCGTGAAGAGCAGCACGGCACCGGCTCCGGCCAGCAGCGCCCCGCCGATGATGCCGATGCTGGAGACGGTCTTCTTCGTGCCGTAAGAGTCGTTCTGATCGTGCAAGGCGGGCGGGCATCGACGGTTCGGGCAACC
>JAQSWN010000330.1 GCA_029266615.1 Polyangiaceae bacterium | reverse complement strand
CAACGCGGCGTCGTTACGGCGGAAGCCCGCGCCCTCAAGGTCACGAAGCTCACGTTGATCAACCGTGGCACCACGCCCGCCCTGACCTACGTGCGCCACCTACCGGCCGCGGGTCACGAGCTCGTCGCGCCGAAGAGCGGCTTCGAGAAGCTACGCGGCGCGTACCTATTCCCGGTGACGATTCCGGCGGGAGGCGCGCTCAGCCTCACGATTGAAGAGGCCACGCCCGTCCGAAAGACGGTGGACGTGCGCTCCGCCGCGGGCGTCGCCGAGATGGGCCTGTACTTGAAGGCCGCCAAAGAGCTGCCCGACGAGCTGCGTCAAAAGCTCGGTCAGGTGCTCACGATGCACCGCGAGCTGGCCGCTCTGGACGAGCGGCTCACCACGCTGTCGACCCAAGTCGACATGTACCGAGGTCGCGTGGGCGAGCTGAACGAGCAGCTCGTCAGCCTTCGCAAGGTGCCGCAGGCAGCGGAGCTTTCGCGCAACCTGGCGAAGAAGATGGCCGAAATCTCGGAAAAGCTTCAAAAAGCCACGCTGGATTCGGCCGGCATCGAAGGCGAGCGTCTCACCCGTCGGGTGGCGCTGGAAGACCGCCTGGCCGAGCTCACCCTGGAGGGCCGCCGCGACGAAGCCGTGGCAAATCGCTGAAAGTGGTGGCGTTTGTCGTCGCGCTGCCGGGAACGGGGCTCGGCTTTTCTAGATCGAGGCCGAGCCTTCCGGACACCCACGGAAATCATGAGCCAGGACGGCGTTTTTCTCGGTACGCACCCCATCCCGAAGCGTGAGCCGACGGTCGATGGTCGGCTGGTCGAGCGAGGTACGGAGACCTACTACCGCATCGAGCACGCCGAAGCGCTGGCGCCGTTTTTGACGACGGTCGTGAGCGACTCCGATCATTGGCTGTTCGTGGGAAGCAACGGCGCCCTCACCGCGGGTCGCCAGAGCAGCAAGCTGGCGCTCTTCCCCTACACGACGGAAGACAAGCTGCTGGAGGGCGTCGACGTCTCGGGGCCGCACACGGCGCTCATCGTGGAACGCCGCGGTCAGCGACAGCTGTGGCGGCCGTTCAGCGACGCCTCGGATTTCGTTTACGACGTCACCCGCAGCCTGGAAAAGAGCGTCCTTGGCAACAAGCTCCGCTTCGAGGAGCAAAACCACGACCTGGGCGTGCGCTTCTCCTACGAATGGAAGACGAGCGCCAAGCACGGCTTCGTACGCGAGTGCACGGTGGAGAACACCGGGACCTCGAACGCAACGGTGCGGCTCCTGGACGGCATGCAGAACCTGCTCGCGGCCGACATCGACGAGCAGATGCAGCTCGGATTCAGCTCTCTGCTCGACGCGTACAAGAAAAACGAGGTCGTCACCGGCACCTCCCTCGCTCTCTACACGCTCACGGCGCAGGTCATCGACCGCGCAGAGCCGCGCGAGTCGCTCCACGCGGCGGTGGTGTGGAGCCACGGCCTTCCGAACGCGAAGATACTGCTCTCCGCCGAACAGAACCGCCGCTTTCAGCACGGGGAGCAGGTCGAGGCGCAGACGGAGGTGCGCGGCAAGCGAGGCGCCTACCTCCTGGAGAGCACGCTTGCGCTGAAGCCGGGCGAAAAGGTGAGCTGGCTCTTGGTTTTAGACGTAGCGAAGTCGCAGCGCCAAGTGAGCGAGCTCGCGGCGCAGCTCGAAAGGCCTGCGGAGCTTCTCGCTGCAGTGTTGGAAGACGTGGAGCGAGGCACGCAGAGCTTGCGTCGCATCCTCGCTGCCACGGACGGCTTTCAGGTCACGGCGGATCGGCTGACGTGCGCGCACCACCTCGCCAACGTGCTCTTCAACGATCTGCGCGGTGGGGTCTACGCGCAAGGCTACGCGATAACCGGGAAGGACTTCGCACGCTTCGTCCAAACGTGGAGTCACGCGACCTTCGCCAAGTTCCAGAAGCTCTTGAACGAGCTACCGGAGTCCCTCTCTCGCGGTGAGCTCTCGGCGCTCGTCGAGCCGCAACGAGACGCGGACCTCACTCGGCTGGCCTACGAATACCTTCCGCTCACGTTCAGCCGTCGCCACGGGGATCCGAGCCGCCCGTGGAATCGCTTCGAAATCCGCGTACGCGACCAGCAAGGCAACAGCTTGCTCGGCTTTCAGGGCAACTGGCGCGACATCTTCCAGAACTGGGAAGCGCTCAGCGTCCCCTACCCGGACTTCGTCGAGAGCATCATCGTCAAGTTCGTGAACGCGTCCACGGCCGACGGGTACAACCCTTACCGCATTACTCAGGACGGCATCGATTGGGAGGTGCCGGAGCCGGACCATCCTTGGGCCGCTATCGGCTATTGGGGCGACCATCAGGTCATTTACCTGTGCAAGCTGATCGAGCTTTCCCGCAGTCACCACCCCGAGAGACTGCGCGCGCTCCTCGAACGGGAGCTCTTCACGTACGCGAACGTGCCTTACCGCATCCGCCCGTATGCCCAAATCGTCGAAAACGTGCGGGATACCATCGAGTTCGATCACGAGAAGCAGAAGCACATCGCGGCGCTCGTCGCCGAGCATGGCTCGGACGGCAAGCTGCTCCGCAGCCCTTTGGGGCTAACGCGCGCGTCACTCATCGAGAAGCTCTGGGTCACCGCATTGGCCAAGCTCGGCAACTTCGTGCCAGGCGGCGGGCTGTGGCTCAACACCGGCCGCCCCGAGTGGAACGACGCGAACAACGCGCTCGTCGGTTACGGCCTCTCGATGGTGACGACCTACTACCTGGAGCGCTACCTGGCGGTCCTGGTGGAGCTGATCGCGCCGCTGCAAGCTCGCGAGCTGACCTTCAGCGCGGACGTCGCAGACTGGCTGGAGCGCACTCTGGCCGCGCTCGAGAGGCACCAAGGATTGCTCCATAAGCCGACCATCGACGACAAGTCGCGACGACAGGTCATGGACGAGCTGGGCGGCGCCGCCTCGGAATTTCGCGGAAAGCTCTACGAGTCCGGGCTGCCCGGGAAGAAGAAGCTCACGGGCGGGCAGCTGCTCGACCTCGCCAACTTGGCGCGCCGCTGGGTGCTCCACACGATCGCCGCCAACAAGCGCGCGGACGGCCTTTACCACGCCTACAACTTGCTCGCCTTCGACCCAGACGGCGGAGCTCGCGTCGAATACCTGTACGAAATGCTGGAAGGGCAAGTAGCGGCGCTCAGCACGCGCGCCATGCAACCCAGCGAAGCCGTGGGCATGCTGGAGGCGCTCGCGCAGAGCCGCATGTACCGCGCCGACCAAGAGAGCTACACGCTGTATCCAGATCGACGTTTGCCGCGGTTTCTGGAGAAGAACAGCGTGAGCGAGGCCGCGCTCGCGAGGTCTCCCCTCTTGCAACGGCTCCTCGAGGAGGGCGAGAGTCGCGTCATCTTCCGCGACGCGCAGGGGGTCGTGCGCTTTCACGAGAGCTTCGCCAGCGCCGAGCGGCTGGAGCACGCGCTCGCCGCGCTCGGCGTCGCCACGCACGAAATCCCAGCCGCTCTCGACGCCTACGAGGCTACCTTCGACCATCACAGCTTCACCGGTCGCAGCGGTACGATGTTCGCCTATGAGGGTCTGGGCAGCATCTACTGGCATATGGTCGCCAAGCTCTTACTCGCCACCTGTGAGCGTGCATTCGCCGCCGTGGAGCAAGGCGCCCCGAACGAGCTCGTCGGCAAGCTCACGCAGCGGTACTACACGGTGCGGCGCGGCTTGGGCGGCTTCAATAAAACGCCGGCCGTTTACGGGGCTTTTCCGCTAGATCCGTACTCTCATACCCCGATGGGATCGGGCGCGCGCCAACCCGGCATGACCGGCCAGGTGAAAGAGGAGGTGCTGACCCGTTTCGCCGAGCTCGGCGTCACCGTTCATGGCGGGCGCATCAGCTTCCGGCCGCTCTTGCTCCGCGCGTCCGAGTTTTTGCGCGAGCCCGCCGAGCTCTGCACGTACGGTTTGAACGGTGCCGAGCTCAAGGTGCCGCTCACCGAGGGGACGCTAGGCTTCACGTACTGCCAGGTACCGATCGTCTTTCACCTCTCGGACAAGCTCCACATCGAGCTCACCAAGACGAGCGGCGTCGAAGAGCACTCGGGCGACACCCTGACCGCGGAAGCTTCTTCAGCGCTGTTCTTGCGTAGCGGCGAGATTCAGCGCATCGACGTCTGGACGACGCCAGGCTGTTGAGCTCGCGGGGGCTGCTACCGTTTCACCAAAGCGCCCCTCGGCCCCGGGCATCGCCGACACCTCCCTACACCGCGCGGCGGGCCGTTGGCCCGTAGGTAGAGACTGACCGGACGAATCGCAGCCAATATTTGTACGTTTCGTGAATCTTGTAATGAGCGCGGGCCGCGCCGCTATCGCGTGATAAGTAAAAGAGTGCGTGTCGCGCGGCCTTCGCCCGAGCCGTCGTCCCGCACGGACTTGCTGCTACGCATGCCGATACACGAGCCCAAGCCCGCGCGCAGATTCCCAGAAGCCGATGAGCTAACGGTGCAGTTTTCCGTGCCTCCGGAGTTGTTGGAGGAACTGGCGGCAGGAAATGATCCGCAGCGGCGCTCGGCCCCCACTGCCGACGCGTTTCAAGACGAGCAGACTCTTCTAATGCTACCTCGCGCTGCCGCGGAGGCGCTCGGCGCGGTCGCGATCGCGCCACCACCGCGACCCACCGCGCCCGCGCCTGCGCCTGCGCCGCTGAGGGCCATGACTCCGGTCGACATCAGCGAGGCGGAGCTGAGCGCGCTTTTGCGTCCACGGCGCATGGCGCGGTTGGCGGCGTTCGGGCTGCTGTTGGTCATCGGGCTCGTTCTCGGAGCCATCGCGCTCACTTCACGCTGAGAACCGAGCGATGGAGCCTGACGCCGGGGGTCGAATCGGAGGGTTCTCCCCCGACGCCAGGTGAGCTCCCTGCAGTACGCCTCAACCCGAGATTCGGATCATCGACTCGGGACTATCCGTCTCACACCGATCCGATGCTAGGGGTGTAGCGTACCCGTTACCGGACGCGCTGGGTGCGCGCTTCGGAATGCTCGATATGGAGCTTATTTCCTTAATCGCGCGTGGGCAAAACCTTGCCTTGGGCGCGCTTTACGATCGGCACGCCGCCCTTTTGCTCGGCGTTTTGCGGCGTCTGCTGCGAGATGAAGAGGAGGCGGAGGATGTGCTGCACGAGGTCTTCTTGGAGGTGTGGGAGCACGCAGCGGACTACGATCCCGGGCGCGGCACGGTGCGCGCCTGGCTGGTGATGCGGGCTCGGTCGCGCGGCCTCGACCGGCTGCGCTCGCTCAATCGCGCCCGCAGCGCGCCTCCCGATCGCTTGGAGCTCGATTTGCCGGCGGCGACTGCGCCGACCGACACGCTCACGATCAGACGAGCGTTGTCTAACTTGGCGCCGGAGCTGCGGCGCTTGCTCGAGCTCGGCTATTTCGAAGGGCTTTCTTCGGCAGAGATTGCGGCGCACGAGCAGCTTGCGGTCGGCACCGTGAAGTCGCGCGTCGCGCGGGCGCTCGCGGAGCTACGGGTGGTGCTGCAGCAATCCTGACAATCGTCACCCGAGAATGATCCAGGCTGCACGCTCGGGCCGTACCCTGTACGGAATCGGAGCGCGCCTTGACGGAGAAGGCGCTTCGGCACGGCTTCGTGCCGAGTTTAGGAGGAAACTTCATGAGACTCGCTTCAAGTGCATCTTTTGGTCTTTTGTTTGCAGCCGCTTTGGGCTGCGCGGTCGCCTGTGGCGACGACGATGACGACGCCCCCGCCGGCACCGCCGGCACCGGCAATGCCGGTGGCGAAGCCGGCTCCGGCGGCTCGGGAGGCAAAGGTGGCTCCAGCCCGACGTCCGGAGGCGAAGGCGGCACCCCCGGCGCTACCGACTCGGAGACTTGTACGGACTTGGGCGGCCCGGCCGGCATCGACGCGGTCGTTCGCGGCGATGGGGAGACCGACGATGACGACCCCTTCAACGCTTACAAGTTCGAGAAGGATGGGCGCCAAGCTTCCGTGCTGCTCAACGTGGCAACGGACCCGTGTATCGGACAGCAGTTCGCGCATTTGCTGGCCCCCACCGCCACCGCCGCTCGGGACCTCGAGCATTTGGCGCAATGCTTGAGCTTGTTCGTGCAGAACGCGGCCGGTTGCGCCGTCGCCTACGCCGCCGACAGCGAAGGCGTCGAGTGCAAGTCGATGAAGAAGGTCCACACGGGGCTGGGCATCACCGAAGAGGACTACACGGCGCTCATCAACGACGCTGCCACCGCGCTCATCGCGGCCGGCGTGTCGCC
>JAQSWN010000095.1 GCA_029266615.1 Polyangiaceae bacterium | reverse complement strand
TGCTGTTCCGCGCCGTCCCTCCGTACTTCCTCCGCGCGCTGGGCAAAACCCAAACTCCCGCGGACGGGCCGAGTCTCACGCCGCTCGTGCAGAACCTCGAAATCAATGAAATGTCGCGGGTGGAAGCGGTTTTGCCGATCCGAAATTGAACACGCGAGGGAGCCGAACCCGCCGTACCGTGGGCGGAGATTGGCCCTACCCTGAAGGAATGCAAGAGCTCCACGCCGCGCTCGAGCCGCGCGCGGCGTTGTCCCCGGATCGCGTCATCGTCGGCTCTGGAAGTGGTCAGCTCTTGTGGTTCGAGCTGACGGAGGTCGGCTCGCTCCGCGCTCAATCGCAGCTCCGCCTCGGCGGTTGCCCCTCGTTCCTCGCCGTGTCCGGCGCGCGGGTGCTCGCGGTGGACGAGCTCGGCGGCTTGCTCTATTCCGTCACTCAGCTCGGCGCGGAGCCGAGCCTCGGCGTGCCCAGCACCTCCGGCGGCGCCGGCCCCGCGTACGTCTCCTTCGATCGCAGCGGTGAGCTCGGGCTCGTCGCCAATTACCAAGCCGGCACCGTCGCCGTGTTTCGCGCTGGCGCTAACGGCGGCCCACTCGCCACGCACCACGCCGGCCGAAATCCGCACTCTATCGTCACCTCACCCGACAACCGGCACGTCCTCATCCCGTGCCTCGGCTCGGACTACGTCGCGGTCTACGGCCTGGACGTAGCCACCGGCGCGCTGGAGCGCGTCGGCACCGCCGCCGCTCCTCTCGGCACGGGTCCACGTCACCTCACCTTCGACGCGAGCGGTCGCGTCGTCTACGTCACCTTCGAGCACACCAGCGAGGTCGGCATGTTCGCGTGGGACCAGGTCGGAAAGCTCGAGCTGGTCGGCCTCGTCTCCACCCTCGGCAACGCTGCCGGTCGCGCTCCGAACACCGCCGCGCACCTCGAGCTGCACCCTTCCGGCCGCGCCCTCTACGCCTCCAATCGTGGCGACGACAGCCTGGCCATCTTCGCCGTCGACGACCAAGGCGCGCTCGCCCTCCACGATCGCATCTCTACCGGCAAAATCCCACGCCACTTCTCGGTCAACCGCCGCGGCGACCGTCTTCTCGTCGGCAACCTCGACGCCGCGTCCGTCACCTGCTTCTCCGTCGAAGACCATGGCCTTCGCGTGGAGCCTCTCGGCAACACGCCCGGCGTCCCTCAACCGTTGTTCGTCGGCTTCTGCTGAGGGCGCCACCTCGTAGCAGGGCGCGTCCCCAAGTCCGAAGAGCGTCCCCAGCTCAAAGCCCCGCGACCCCGCGCGCCCCCCACCGCGCGCGCGAGTCACAGGGTCGAGGAAACGGTGCGGGGCGGCTTCGCTGTAGCGGCTGCGCGCGCCTCGCCGCTGTAACGGTCGCCGAGCGCCTTGCGGCTCGACGAAAGCGCGCGCATGTTCCGCGAGCCTTGAGCTGGCCCGAAGCAGACGTAGAGCAGTTATGGCGCGCCGCCGGCGTTGCCTTCCGCTACTTCGACTGGGTCGCGACCTTGCTCTGGGCCGCAACCGGAGCCGTCCTGGCCGCGCGCCGCGGCTACGACCTGACCGGCATCTTTGCGATCGCCCTGGTCTCCTCCTGCGGTGGCGGACTGCTGCGGGACGCGCTGTTCCTCCAGGCGGGGCCGCCCATGCTCGTGCGCACGCCCACGTACGTGGTGCTCACGCTCGTCGCGTCGCTCTTCACGTGGCGCGTCGGTGAATCCGTGCACGGGCGCGTGCCGAAAGCGCTCACGCGGCTGGCCGGGTTTGCGGACGCTCTCGGCCTCGGCGCGTTCGCCATGGTCGGCATGCGCCTGGCGCTGGCGGCGTCCATCAGCGTGCCGGGTGCGATGCTGGTCGGGGTCGTCAACGCGGTGGGCGGCGGCGTGCTCCGCAGCGTGCTCCTCCACCGCACCCCGGTCGTGTTTCGCCCGGGCGAGCTCACGGCCCTCGCCGCCTTCGCCGGCACGCTGTTGTACGCGGCGCTGGCCCTCGGCCTTAACGTAGACGACAACGCCGCCGGCTTCGCCGCGATCGCGTTGGTCGTCCTGCTTCACTGGGTTTCGCGCCGCTACCGTGTGCAAACCCGCGCGGCGTGGAGCGCCGAAGCGCGCGCGCGGCGGCGCAGTTGGTCCAAGTAACGACCATCAGCCCCCCAGCGCGGCGCCCTCCCCGGCCACGAGCCGTAGCTTTGCCGCGCTCGTGGCGACCCCAAAAACAGAAACGGCGCGTCTCCGAAGAAACGCGCCGTCAGCGCTCGCGTGGAGCTGCTCAGGCGTTACGCGGCGGAGGCTTTTGCCATCTCCGCTTGCGCGTACTTCTCGAGCTTCCGAGCGTCCGCGTAGAACGAGCGGATGCCTTCGCTCAGCTTCTCTACCGCCATTTGGTCTTGGTTGTGCTCGAAACGGTAGGTCTTTTCGTCCAGGGTGATGCGGGGGATGTCCTTGGACTTGGCCGCGTCCACGTTTAGCTTGCGCTCGAGCGTGCCTTCGCGCTTTTGCAGCTGGGCGAGCAGGTCCGGGCTAATCGTAAGCAGGTCCGAGCCGGCGAGCTCGATGATTTGCTCCACTTTCCGGAAGCTCGCGCCCATGACCTGGGTCTTGTAGTCGTACTTCTTGTAGTACTCGTAGATGCGCTTGACGCTGGCGACGCCCGGATCCGCGTCGATGGCCGGCTCTTGCCCGGTGGACTTCTTGTACCAGTCGTAAATGCGACCGACGAACGGGGAGATGAGCGTCACCTTCGCTTCTGCGCACGCGACGGCTTGAGCGAAGCTGAAGAGGAGCGTGAGGTTACAGTGAATCCCCTCTTTTTCGAGCTGCTCCGCGGCCTTGATGCCTTCCCAGGTGCTGCCCAGCTTGATGAGGATTCGCTCCCGGGCGATGCCCGCGTCCTCGTACAACTTGATGAGCTCACGCGCCTTGGCGATGCTGCCGTCCCGATCGAAGGAATAGCTCGCGTCCACCTCGGTGGAGACGCGGCCCGGGATGATCTTCAAGATCTCGATGCCGAAGTTGACGGCCAGCTTATCCATGAACAGCTCAGTTTGCGCGCTGCCCGCGCTCGCCTTCTTGGAGTAGCTGATCGCCTCGTCGACGAGGTGCTTGTACTCCTTTTGCTGCGCGGCCTTGAACAGCAGCGAAGGGTTGGTAGTCGCGTCTTGCGGCTTGTACTGAGCGATCGCGCCGATGTCGCCCGTGTCCGCGACGACGGTGGTGAACTGCTTCAGTGATTCGAGCTCTGACATCCTGAATTCCTCGTGTTGGTTTTAGGCCGGAATCTTCCCCCCAGGTGCGGCGCGGCGCAACGCCCGTGATCGATTTTGCAATGTACGCGCATCATGCGGGGTGCAACGCCGGCACGTCTCCGCCTTGGGCTTGCTTTTGCTCGGCGAATTGGGCTGTTCGGCGCGTCTGAATGCTCCGGCCTCCGCGCCGAGCGCGCTGCGGCCGCGGAACACGCGCGCCAGCAGGCCTCTCGCGCTCCACGTCGCGGGGGATTCTACCGCGGCAGAGTTCCCCGCGACCGACGGCCGCGTCGGTTGGGGCGCCGTGCTCGAATCGGAGCTGACTGGCGTGCGCGTCCATGACGCTGCGAAATCCGGCCGGAGCTCGAGGAGTTTCCGCGACGAGGGACACTGGGGGGCGCTGCTCGAGCGAGTCGCAGCAGGCGACTGGGTGCTGATCCAGTTCGGTCACAACGACCCAAAAGACGACCCCGCTCGTCACACCGACGCGGCCACCAGCTTCCGTGACAACTTGCGGCGCTACGTCACAGAGGTGCGCGAGCACGGGGGCGTGCCGGTGCTGCTCACCTCCATCGCGCGGCGACGCTTCGAGGCTGACCGCGTGCAGCAAACGCACGGCGACTACCCCGAAGCGACGCGGGCCGTCGCGCATGAAACCGGCACGCCCCTCATCGACATGACCATCGAGACCGCGCGCCTCTTGGAGCGCTACGGACCGAGCGCGAGCGAGCGCCTCTTTGCCCCGGAAGACAACACCCACCTCTCTCCAGAAGGCGCCCACGCCGTCGCGCGGTTGGTGGTGGCCGGGTTGCTTGCGGCCGGCTTGAGCGTCACGGCGCGTCGTCACGACCCTTCGCTCATGTCCTTTCCGGCTCGCGGAGCGGCGAGCGCCGCAGTCGTGGTCTGTCCGGGCGGCGGCTACACGCATCTGTCGCTCGAGAAAGAGGGCACTCGAGTCGCGGCGTGGCTCAACGAGCGCGGCGTGCACGCCTTCGTTCTGCGCTATCGCCTGGCTGATTGGGGGCACCCCGCGCCGCTCGCCGACGTGCAGAGCGCCATTCGGCTCGTGCGCGCGCAGTCTCCGGAGCTCGGCATCCCGGCGAGCCGAATCGGCGTGCTCGGCTTCTCTGCCGGCGGCCACTTGGCGGCATGCGCTTCTTGCCTCTTCGAGGGCGAGGACGAGCGCCCGGATTTCGCGATCCTCTCCTATCCGGTCATCACGTTCGAGCCGCCGCATGCGCACGAAGGCTCACGCCGCGCTTTGCTCGGCCTCGATCCGGATCCCGCGCTCGTCACCGCCCTGTCGATGGAGACGCGCGTCACCGCTCGCACGCCGCCCACCTTCCTTTGGCACACCAAAGACGACGCAAGCGTACCCGTTCAGAACTCGCTCGCCTACACGGCAGCCCTGCAGCGCGCTGGCGTGCCCCACGAGCTGCACGTCTATGAAACGGGGCCGCACGGCCTCGGCATGAGCTCAGAGCACGAAGCGGGACGCCAGTGGCCAAAAGCCTGCGAAGCCTGGCTCGCCGCCCGCGGCCTCATCGCGCTACCCCCCGCCTCCCCCCCGCTCCTAAACGCGACGGCACGGGACAGACCGCGCCCGCTCACCTCAACTGGAAACGGACGCCAGCATCGGTGAACGCCCGTCCTGCGGAGACTTCAGCGCCACATGGAACTCCAATCACCGCCGAACAGCGGCGGCCGCGGCGCGACTTTCACCTCCACATGGTCCAGATGGAACTAGACCGCCCCACGACAGAGGGCGCCCTTGCGTTGCAGCGCGGCGCCGGACGCCTTTCAGCTGCGACGAACCACGCGCACCGCTCTCGCTCATCTCGCATGGCCCAACCGCCCGGCAAGAAGCTCGGCAGCGGCGGTGTCAGTCGCCAGCGACGCCACCCTCGGACGGAAGGTTCGCTTCGAAAAGAGGCACCTCTGCAGACTCGGCTCGCAGTCGCAGAAGTAACCCAATTTCCGCCAACGATTTCGAGACCACCGCGCCTGGAAGCCGGTCAGTCGCATCCGTGACCATCTCCAGAAGCGCGCCCTTGCATTGTCACCCCTGCGACCAAGTCGTGATTTCCGGTCGCGAGCCTGAAATCATTGAGCAAATTTCGTCCGAAGCGCCACATCGTGCCGAGTCTCGAACACCCTTCTTCTTTAATTTCGCGCCGAACACCTCGAACGCATCGCGCCGACGAGCGGCGAGGTCGGCGCCCGCTAACCCTCAAGTAAAAACGGACGCCACCACGCGCATCGACGTCACTCCTCCCGACTCCGTCACGCGCCACGGATCCTAAACAGCGATCGCGAGCGCGCCTGCGCGCGAGCTGGAACGCAGTCACCCGACCTTGGCACGATCAGATCACGATCGGCACCAGAAGACCGGAGTGTACAAACCCGGCGAGACCGGCGCCCTCCCCACCTCAGGTGGAAACGGACGCCGGACGCCGCGGGCGAGCCCTATGGCAATACAAACAAAACCCGAATTCTGTCCGCCTAGCGGACAGAATTCGGAGGCACGATGCTGGTGCGCGGGCCGCCGATCGGCGGCACGTAGACGCCCCAGATATCCCGGGCGTAGCCCAAGATCGTGCGGTCGCTCGAGAAGCGCCCCATGTGCGCGACGTTCAGGATCGACTTGCGGGTCCACGCCACTTGGTCGTGATACGCGGCCTCCACGCTCCGCTGACAGTGGACGTAGCTGAGGAAGTCCGCCAGCACCATGTACGTGTCGCCACCGTATAGCAGCGAGTCGATGAGCGGCTTGAAGCGGTTCGTGTCGTCCGGCGAGAAAGCGCCGCTCGAAACCGCGTCCAGCGCGGCGCGCAGCACCGGCTCTGCGTAGTACAGCTGCATCGGGTCGTAGCCGGCTTCGCGCGACGCTTGCACCTGCTCCGTGCGGAGGCCGAACAGGAAGAAGTTCGCCTCGCCAACGGCTTCGCGAATCTCTACGTTCGCGCCGTCCAACGTGCCGATGGTCAGCGCGCCGTTCATCGAAAACTTCATGTTGCCAGTGCCGGACGCTTCCGTGCCCGCAGTAGAGATCTGCTCGGACACGTCCGTAGCGGGGACGATGAGCTCCGCCATCGACACGCTGTAGTTCGGCACGAAGATGACGCGTAAGTGCTGGCGCACCGCGACGTCGTTGTTGATGGTCTGGCCGACGGCGTTGGCGAGCGCGATGATGCGCTTGGCCATGTCGTAACCTGGCGCGGCCTTCCCGGCGAAAAGGAAGGTGCGGGGGGTGACGTCGTAAGGCGGTTTCTGCCGGTACTGCTGGTACAGCGACACGACGTGGAGGATGTTCAGCAGCTGGCGCTTGTACTCGTGGATGCGCTTCACCTGCGAGTGAATGAGGTGCGTCGGATCCAGCTCGATGCGCAGGTCACGACGTAGCGCGTTGGCGAGGCGCTCCTTGTTGTGCTGCTTTATCGCGCGCCACTCGGCCTGAAACTCCGGATCGTTGGCGAACGGCACTAGCCGCTCCAGCTGATCCAAGTCCACTTCCCAGCCGGGGCCGATGCGATTGGTGATGAGCGTGGCAAGCTTGGGGTTGCACTTCAGCATCCAGCGGCGCGGCGTGACGCCGTTGGTCTGGTTGATGAACTTGCTCGGCTCCATGTCGCAGAAGTCCGAGAACAAGAACTGCTTGAGCAGCTGCGAGTGGAGGGCGGAGACGCCGTTGACCTTGCTGCCGCCGACGATGGCCAAGTTGGCCATGTTGATGCGCTTCTCCGCGCCTTCTTCCACGAGCGACATCCGACGAAGGCGCTCGTCGTCCCCCGGGAACGCCTTCTTCACCTCGGCGAGGTGCTGGGAGTTGATGTCGTAAATGATCTGTAGGTGCCGCGGGAGCACGCGCTCCATCAACCACACGGGCCAGCGCTCGAGCGCTTCCGGCAAAATGGTGTGGTTGGTGTAAGCGCAGCAGCGCTTGGTGAGCGAAAACGCGTGGTCCCACGGCATGGCGTGGACGTCCATCAAGATGCGCATCAGCTCCGCAACCGCGAGGGCTGGGTGCGTGTCGTTCATCTGGAAGACGGCCTGCTCGTGCAGGTTGTAGAGGTCCGAGTGGTAGCGCAGGTGCCGATTGATGACGTCCTGCAGGGTGGCCGAGACGAGGAAGTACTCCTGCTTCAGCCGCAGCTCTTTGCCTGCCGGTTGCTGGTCGTTCGGATAAAGGACGCGCGTGATGTTCTCGGTCGCGCTCTTCTCCGCGACCGCCTTCAGGTAGTCCCCGCGGTTGAAGTACGAGATGTCGAAGTCGTTCGTCGCTTTGGCGGACCACAAGCGCAGCGTGTTCACCACGTTGTTTTTGTAGCCGGGGATCGGAATGTCGTACGCCATCGCGTTGACGCTGTCGGTGTCGATCCACTCGTGCACGAGACGGCCGGTGCTGCCCGTGTACTGAATGACGCGCCCGCCGAACCGCACCGCGTACGTGCGCTCGGGCCGCGCGATCTCCCACGGGTTACCGAAGCGCAGCCATTGGTCCGGCGACTCTTGCTGCACCCCCCCCACGATGTCCTGCCGGAAGATGCCGTAGTCGTAGCGGAGGCCGTAGCCCATGCCGGCGATGCCGAGCGTCGCCATGGAGTCCAAGAAGCACGCCGCGAGGCGACCCAGTCCGCCGTTACCGAGGCCGGCGTCCGGCTCCTGCTCGAGCACCTGGTTCAAGTCGATGCCGAGGGTGGCCAGGCCCGTGCGCATCTCCTCCAGCACGCCGAGGTTCACGAGGCCGTCCTCCAGCAGGCGCCCGATGAGGAACTCCATCGAGAGGTAGTTCACGATCTTGGGCTGCTGGCGCTCGCGCCGCGACCAGGTGCGGGTCCAGCGGTCGAACATGCGGTCGCGCGCGGTGCGAGCCGCGCTGATGAAGTGATCCAGCCGCGTCGCTGCGCTCGGGTGCTTACCCTGCGTGTGCTGGACGTGGTTGACGAACGCTTCCTTCAGCGCCTCGGAGTCCAGCTGCAACTCATCGACGGGGATGTTGTACTTCGCAGAATTCGACACGTTGGGACTTTTAACGAACGGCGTCTCGGGTTGCAACGGCTGCCTCCTATTCCATGTGGACTGCAGCGCACGTCGCATTTCCTTAGCGTTTCCGCGGCCCCACTCATGCGAGCGATTGCTCTTTACAGCCGGCCAAAAGCTCGCCACAAACCGCGGGGCGTTGGCCCTGATCGATCAGCTGAAGCTGCCCAAAGGAAGAATTTCAGGCCGCGCGCTCGGCGCGCTCGTCACGGCGGTGCGCCATACCCCGGCGCGCGGGCCGCTCACGCAACTCTTACGTGCCGATTTGGGGATCGATCGCGCACGGGCTTTGCCGGCCGAGGCGCGCGCGGGTCTGCCGCTGACCTCCGCGCCGCACCGCGCGCGAGCCGAGCACTCGCGACCGAGCGAGCATCTATCCGAGCCGTCCCACCTCGGATTACCGCGCTCGGCGGCCGCGCTGCACGCAGCGTACCGCGCCGGCTCGCACGACCCGCTGAGCGTCACGCAGCGCGCGCTCGCAGCCGCGCGAAAACTCGCCAATCAGTCGCCTACGCTCGGGCCGCTCACGGGCTACGACGACGAGAGCGCGCTCGCGGCCGCGAAGCAAAGCGCGGAGCGCTTCCGAAGCGGTGCGCCCCTCGGCTTGCTGGACGGCGTGCCCATCGCGATCAAGGAAGAGGTGCACCAGCGGGGCTTCCGCGCGAGGCTCGGGACCAGCTTCGTGCCGCACGATCCGAGCGTCGCAGACGCGCCCGTCGTCGCACGCCTGCGCGCCGCGGGCGCCATCGTGCTCGGGCAAACGGCGATGACCGAGCTCGGGCTGTCGCCGCTCGGCAGCAACCCGCACCGGCGCATGCCCCGCAATCCCCACGATCGCAGCCGCCTCGCCGGCGGAAGCTCGACTGGCAGCGCCGTGGCGGTCGCGACGGGAGTCACGCCCGTATCGCTCGGCTGTGATGGCGGCGGCTCGATCCGCATTCCCGCGAGCTTGTGCGGCGTCTTCGGGCTCAAGCCGACGTTCGGGCGCATTCCGGCGGTAGGCATGGGGTTCGACGTGGCGATGGGGGGCCCGGGTGCGACCAGCGTCGTGCACATCGGCCCGCTTGCGACCACCACCGCGGAGCTTGCCACCTTCGTGGAGGTCGGCAGCGGCGCGCACCCGGACGACCCCATCTCGGGGCTGGCTCCGCCACTCCGACCGGGCGAGCTGCTGGACGCGCGAAGGCGCGGCGTACGCGGCTTGCGGATCGGCGTGGACGAAGCCGAGTGGGCCGCCGCGGCCCCCGAGCTCGGGCGTGTGTGCCGCGCGGCGCTCGCCGAGCTGGAAAAAGCGGGCGCGACATTGGTCCCGGTGCGCATCCCGAGCGCTTCGCACGCCGCCGCGATCGGCTACTTGACGCTGGGCATCGAAGCCTTCGCGGCCATGAAGGACCTGAGCGCGCGTCACCTCAGCGCGATGGGGGCCGACGTGCAACTCGTGCTGTCGGGCCTCGAGACGTTCCGGCCCGACGACTACGTGGACGGGCAACGCCTGCGGCAAGGTTTACGAAGGGACGTGGCGGCGGCCCTCCGCGACGTGGACTTGTTGGCGATGCCGAGCACCGCGCTGCCGGCGCCGCAGATCACGGACGCCGAGCTGCGGGGCGGCTTTCTCGATCCGCCATTGCTCGACGGCATGTGCCGTTACGCTTTCTTAGCGAATCTGACCGGGCTCCCGGCGATCTCCGCGCCCGTTGGCAGCGATCGCGACGGCATGCCCGTGGGGCTTCAGCTCATCGGCGACGCTTGGGACGAAGCGTGCGTGCTGCAAGCCGCAGCGGCGCTCGAGCGGGTGGGCGTAGCGAGCGCCTTGCCGTGCGAGGCCGCTGTCGACCTACTCGGTTGACTCAGCCGTTCGCCTTCTCTTTGGCGAGCCACTCTTTGATCTCGCCTTCGATGACGGAGAGGGCTTGGCCCTGGAACGGCTTGAGCAGGAACGGCACGTCCAGCTCCAGGTCGATGCTCTTGTCCTTCACCTCGACCGCGCCGTTCAGGTTCATGCCCTTCACGCTGAACGAGATTTGCGCCTTGGTGGGGCTCGTCCAAGTCGTCTTCGGACTGTACTTGGCGAACTTCTCCGAATACGTGCTGAGCGCGGACTCAGTCACCTTCTTAGCGCGCTCTTGCCCGAGATCGTGGGACACCGTGTGCTTCATAGGAGTTTGCCAGCTTTTAACGCGAAACTGCAGAGGACGCTAGCCTCGCCACTCTCCGCGCGATCAGCACCAACCAGAGCAGCACGCCTGGCAAGGAGCCGAGCAGAAACGCACCGCTGACGGCCAAGAAGAGCTTGATGAGCGCCCACCAGCTACCGGGCGACCCGAGCACCGCTGCGGCCAAGCAGAACAGCGCTAACGCCGGCACGTGCCCGCCACAAGGGCCGGAGAACTGAAGTTGCTCGAAGATCTCCAGCAACAGCGAGAACAGGACGTTACGAAACAGTACCAAGCTCGCCAGGATGCCGAGCACACTCAAGAACGCCCCGACGTAGGCGCCAATACCGAGGATTCGGTACACACTGCGGCAGGCCGCCACGGCCACCGCCGGCCAAAACGCATACACGGCGCAAATGACGACGCCGATCGTCAAGACTCCCACCGCGTCGCGAGCTCCCCGCGTCTCGCTCACGAGAGTGAGCGCCAAGATCGCCAGCGTGAGCAGCGACCAGGCGACCCCGAAGGTTTTGAGCGCGACTTTGAGCTCTACCTTGAGCGCATCCCACACGCGTCGAAAGAGCGTCACTCCTTCACACGTAGCACGATCTTGCCCGAGCCCTGATTTTGCTCCATCCGCTCGTGAGCCGCGGCGACGTCCGAAACCGGGAAGATTCGATCTAGCTGGGGCGCCAGGCGGCCGTCGTCCAACGCGGGGAGCAGCTCGCGCCGGAAGCGCTCCACCAACTCGATCTTTTCGGACGTGCTGCGCGTCCGCATGACCAAGCCGCGCAGCTGCTGCCTCTTCATGAGGAGCCGTCCCAAGTCCAGCTCGCCCTTCGCGCCGCCGAGCAGGCCGATCGCGATCAAGCGGCCGCGCTCCGCGAGGCAGCTCTGGTGGCGCGGCAACGCGCTGCCGCCGACGAAGTCCAAGATCGCGTCGGCGCCGCGCTCGTGGGTCCCGGCGCGTAGCGCCTCCACGAAATCCGGTCGAGCGCGATCCAGCGCGAGGTCTGCACCGAGCGCGCTGACAAAGGGAAGCTTCGCTGCGCTCACGGAGCCGACGACGAACGCGCCTCGCAGCTTCGCGATCTGCACGGCCGCGCTCCCGACTCCGCTCGCGGCCGCGGTGACGAGCAGGGTCTGCCCAGCCCGTAGCTCCGCTTCCGCCAAAATCGCCTCGCTCGCGGTGAGGAACGCTTCGGGGACCGCGGCGGCTTGCTCGAATGAGAGCCGCTCCGGCACCGGTAGGGCGATGGCTTCGTGTACGACGACGCGCTCTGCGTAGCCGCCTCCCGCGAGCAGCGCCATGACTCGGTCGCCGACCGCGAATCGCGTGACGCGAGCCCCCACCTCGGCCACCACCCCGCTGCACTCCAACCCGAGGACTTCGCTCGCGCCCCGTGGCGGCGGGTAAAGCCCACGGCGCTGCAGCAGATCCGCCCGATTGAGCGCGGTCGCGTGCACGTCAATCAGCAGCTCATACTCGCCCGGGGTCGGGGCGGGCACGTCCGCGAGCCGCAGCACCTCGGGTCCGCCGCTCTGCTCGAAAACGACGGCTTTCATGCTTCCTCTACAGGGTCGTGAGGTGCGCGGCGCCGATCACACCCGCGCGTTCGCCGAGCTCGCTCACCAAGAGTGGCACCTCGCCCGGCGGTTTACCGAAAACGTTTTCGCGTAACCCAGCGCGGATATGCTCTTCGATCAAATCGAACGACGCGGAGATGCCACCGGAGAAAACGATGGCGTTCAAGTCCAGAACGTTTTGGATGACGGCCAACCCTTTGCCGAGCGCGCGGCCCATCATCTCGAACGTCTTTTTGCCAGCCTCCTCACCGCGCCGGGCGCTCAGTGAAATCGGCAAGACCTCGGTCGCGTTGCCGCCGAGCTCTGCGAAGCGGCGGAGCAGCGCCTTGGTGCCGGCGAACGCTTCGATGCAGCCGCGCTGACCGCAGGCGCAGAGTGGCGCCCCGGGCGAGGAGTCCACGTTGTTGTGGCCGATCTCCGCGGCGAAGCCGTTGGAGCCGGGGTAAAGCTGCTGGCCAATCACGAGCCCGCCCCCGACGCCGGTCCCGAGCGTCACCATCAGAAAGCTCGGGTGCTGGCGGCCGTGGCCGTACAGCTGCTCCCCGAGCGCGGCGGTCGTCGCGTCATTCTCGACGGCGATCGGGCACGAGAGCCGCTTGGAGAGCTCCTCACCGATCGAGACGTCCTCGAAGCCGGGGACGTTGGCGAGCCGCCAGCAGCGCCCCTCCGAGTTCACCTCGCCAGGGATGGCGACACCGACCGCCTCCGGCTTCGGCGTGAGCGTGAGCACGGTGCTCGCGATGGCGTCCAGAATCTCCGTAGGTCCGCGGTCGAGACGCGTCGCAGTGGACGTGCTGCGCACGACCTCCCCACCATCCACGAGCCCGGCCTTGACGGCCGTGCCGCCGAAATCCACTCCAATGAGCATTCGGCGCGGACAGTAGTCTAGCTGCCGGCAAATTCAAGGACGCAAGGACGCACGCCAAGGACGCAAGGACGCACGCAAGGCGCGGAAGGGAGCGCACAACGGCTCGGGAAACTTAGCGCCTTTACCGCCGCCGTCTGATTCACGTACGCTCGCACGTTCCGGAGACGTAAGCCTTGGACAAGCTCTCGGTCAGCACTCTCAACATCTGGAACAAGGCGGGGCCCTGGGCAGAGCGCCTGCCGTTGATCCGCAAGCAACTACGAGCGCTGTCGCCAGACGTGCTCGGCTTGCAGGAAGTGCTTCGCTTCATTCCGGACGAGCAGAATCCCCCCGTGCCCGCGCCGGACAACTGCCAGGCAACCGAGATCGCGGAGGGCCTCGGCTACAACATCGCGTACGGGGCGGCCGCGGATTACTCCGGCGGGCTGAAGTTCGGCAACGCGCTGCTCACTCGCTACAACATCTTGGACAGCCGCACCTTTCGGTTGCCTGGCGTGGACAGCGGCGAGACGCGTTCGCTCCTTTACGCCGTCCTAGAGACGCCGTGGGGGCGGCTGCCCGTGTTCGTGACGCACCTCAACTGGAAGCTTCACCACGGCATCGTTCGCCTGAAGCAAGTGGTGTACGCGGCAGAGCGCATCATGGTGCTCGCGCCGGTGGAGTCGGACTACTTGCCGCCGATCTTGATGGGCGACCTCAACGCCGCGCCCAGCGCGGACGAGATCCGCTTTTTGCGCGGCGAGCACGTGCTCGACAACCGCTCCGTGTACTTCGCGGACGTGTGGAACTACGCCGAGCCGGGGAGCGCCGGCCACACCTTCGCGCGGGACAACGACTACGCACGCAAGAACGGCGAGCCCAACCGACGCATCGACTACATCTTCGTGCGCGGGCCGGACCGAGAGATGCGCGGCGAACCCAGCAACGTGCGGCTGGCCTTCACCGAAACGGCGGAGGGCAGTGCCGGAACGGTTTGGGCCTCCGACCACTATGGTGTCGCCTGCGACCTCTCCATGGCTCCCAAGTGAGCCTGCGGCTCGGCCGCGCACTCCCCACGAACGGGCGCTAGGTCAAGGAGCGAGGACGCTCTTCAGCTTGATGACGCCCTGCACGTTCGGGCGCACGCGCGCTTGGCAGGCGAGCCGGCCTTTGCCCCCGAGCAGGGGGATCAGATCCGCTTCTTCCTCGTTCGGCGGTTCCAGAAGGTCCTCACCCTCCAAGACTTCCACCTGGCACGTCCCGCAGCTCGCCGAGCGGCACGAAAAGGGGATGGGGGCGAAGTAATGATCGCAGATGTCCACGACCTCGCCCCCCTCGGGTACCTCGATGCGCTTTTCTGCGCCGAAGCGATTTGCGACGAAGACGAGGGTGGCCATGGACCCGCCTGAACATGGTCGGCGTTGGCCCCTCCGTCAACAATGTGTTTTGCTCAGGCTTCGATGAGCACGCCCTCGGAAGACGACCCCTTCGGGTGGGTCGGCGCCACCGTCGACGGCAAGTACCGTGTCGATGAAGTGGTCGGGCACGGGGGCTTCGGCATCGTGTACCGCGCGCACCATCTCGGGTTCGAAGAAAAGGTGGCGCTCAAGTGCCTGAAGCTGCCGAAGGAGCTGCAAGGCGGCGACCGCGATCGCTTCCGGGACAGCTTGGTCGCGGAAGGGCGGCTGCTCCTTCAGTTGTCGCGCGCGACGACGGGGGTCGTTCAAGCGCTGGACGTCGGGGCGGTGGTCTCGCCCAGCAAAATCTGGACGCCCTACCTCGTGCTCGAGTGGCTGGAGGGCACCCCGCTCGACAAGGAACTACTGCAGCGGCGTCAAAAGGACCTCGGCGGCCGCAGCGTCGGGGAAGCGCTGGAGCTGCTGGACGGCGCGGTGCGAGCGCTCGGCGTCGCGCACGGCATGGGCATCGCTCACCGCGACATCAAGCCCGCGAACATGTTCTTGGTGGAGGTCGCCGGTAAACGCACCATCAAGGTGCTGGATTTCGGCATCGCCAAGGTGCTCGCCGAGTCCGACAGCGTGACGCGCGCCTTCGAGGAGACGGGCGGCACCGTGCAAGCCTTTACGGCGCGCTACGGCGCGCCGGAGCAGTTCAGCCGACGCTTCGGCGCGACCGGACCCTGGACGGACGTGTTCGCGCTCGCGCTCGTCTTCGTGGAAGTCGTGCTCGGCTCGCCCGCGCTGGACGGCACGGACGCCGCGCAACTCTTCGTCGCCGCTTCCGACAAGCTCATCCGCCCCACGCTGCGTGGCCGCGGCTTCGATCCGGGTGACGCGGTCGAAGCCGTGCTCGCGACGGCCCTGTCCGTCGACCCTCGCGAGCGTTACCCGAACGCGCAGGCGTTTTGGGAGGCGCTCATCGGCGCCTCCAAGAGCGAGCCGGAGCGGCTCAGCCTGCGTCCGCCCAAAGTCGACGACTCGCGGCCGACGCGCGAAATCAGCGGCGACTCGGGACTGGCCGCCGCGCCCTTCTCCATGAGCGGCGGTTTCTCGGCATCGAGCCCCGATCGCAGCGCGCCCCCCACCTACCAGCCCCTGCGTGACTTGGCGAGCGCGCCCACCGAGCTCAGCTCTTCGCAAGGTATCCGCGCCGACACACGCTTCACGACGCCTCCGAAGCGCAGCCGCTTGGTGAGCTTTTTGGGCGTCGCGTTGCTGGCGGCGGGCGGAGCTACCGCCGCGGCCATGTACTTCAGCCAAAAGCCACCGGGGCCAGTCGGGCCAGAGCCTTCGAGCGGGGCTCCCCTGGGCGCCATGCCCGCGGTGGACAGCTCCCAAGCGCCGCAGATCGTGACGCCACCCGCGCCGCCCCTGCTCCCGCAAGCGACCGCGAGCGGAGCCGCCACATTGCCGACGCCGCCGGCACCAGTCGTGGCAGTCGGCACTCCGTGGCCCGGCACTCAGTTCCGGCAAGTCGCCGCCGGCACCTTGGAGAGCGACCTTTGGCTGGAAGGGTTTCGGGTCGTACGCCGGCCGGACGCGGCGCCCAGCTTGGATCGCGCGTTCCGCGCTTGCGGCGAGATCGGGCTCAGCCTCTGCACGGAGGCGCAGTGGCAGCTAGCATGCGCCGCCCACCCCGAGGTCGCCAAAGATCGCTCGTTGACCGACAGCGTGGAAGCGGGGGGCGTCGTGGAGCGTGGCGGCGGCGCTTGCACGGACCGCAAGGTGGTGACGAGCGGCAGCGCGCAAGACATTGGCTTGTGCTGCGAGCGGAGCATCGGCATGGCGAGCAAAAACTTGCAGTCGAAGTTCATGTCCTCCACCGCAAACGTGCTCAAGAAGCTGGAAAGTGCCCTCAATCAGCACGACACGGCCGCCCTGGCGGACGTGCTCGACGAGAAGGTGAAGCTGGACGGCGTGGAGCGCAGCAAGGCGTCGGTCGTCGCGCTGTTAGGCCAAACGTTCAAGGCTCAGCCGGACCTCATCGTGATTCACGAGAGCTGCGAGGTTTCGGTTCAAGCCAACAAGGTGGTGAAGCGCTCCAAGCGCGGCCGCAAGCTCAGCTCCTCCACCAGCTACGAAACGACGAGCTGGACCGCCGCGTGCAAGCAGATGCGGCACCAGAAGGCGGAAGCCACCCTGGCCAGCGCCGAGTACGTGTTCAGCCCTGCGAGCAAGCTCCGCGGTATCTCCGCCAAGAACCAAGCGAGCGAGTGATGCGAGCCGTCGTGCAGCGGGTGACGAGCGCTCAGGTGGTCTCCGAGGGCGAGCTGACCGGCAAAATAGCCGCGGGCTTGTGCGTGCTGGTCGGCGTCGGCAGCGCCGACCGGGATGCGGACGCTACGGCGCTGGCGGAGAAAGTCGTGAACCTTCGCATCTTCGAGGACGAAGCCGGCAAGATGAACCAGAGCTTGCTGGAAGTCGGCGGAGGGCTCCTGGCCGTCTCGCAGTTCACCCTGTACGGGGACACCAGCCGTGGCCGGCGGCCGAGCTTCGGCGGCGCGATGGAGCCCGTGCGCGCGGAGGCGCTTTTCGAGGGCTTCTGCAGCGCCTGCCGCGCCTTGGGGGTCTCGGTGGAGACGGGCCGCTTCCGCACCCACATGGCCGTCTCGTTGACGAACGACGGCCCCATCACGCTCATCCTGGACACGGAAAAATGAGCAAGACTCCGAAGCCGACGCTCACCACGGTGCCAAACTGGACCCGTCAGCTCACGCGGCTGCTGGACAGCGCCTTCGTCATTCCGGGCACGGACATTCGCATCGGTCTGGATCCGATTTTAGGCGTGCTCTTGCCGGAGCTCGGGGACGCGGTCACGGGAGTGCTCGCGCTCACGCTCCTCGGCGTGGCCTACCGCGAACGCGTGCCGAAATTCGTGCTCTTCCGCATGCTGCTGAACATCGGCCTCGACGCTTTGCTCGGCGCGGTGCCGCTCGTTGGGGACGTGTTCGACTTTGCGTTCAAAGCCAACGACAAAAACCTGGCCCTCATCGAGCGGCACCGCGGCGATCCGACGAAGCCGGCAACCTGGGGTGACAAGCTGGTCGTCGTGGGCGCCATCGGTGTCGCGATCGCGCTCGCGCTGATGCCAATCCTGGTCGGCGTGGCGCTGTGGCGGCTGCTGTTCTCGGCCGCGCCGTGAGCTAAGGCTGGGGCTCGAAATCCAAGCCGTGGAACTCGGCGCGAAAACCCGCCTCTTTCGGGCTGCACGCGTAGAGCCCACAAGAAAGCTCGGTGTCCGCCGTGCGCTCCGTGAGGTGCGCCATTCGAATCTGCGTCCAACGCTCACCGTCGAGCGAAGAGTCGACCACGACCGCCGTCGCTTCGGCGCGGATCCGGAACCAGAAGGTGCTCTCGTGCTTGGAGATCGGCTGCGTCGACCAATCCGAGTAACCACCGTTCGTTACGACCGCGCCGAGGCGGCTGTGCGCTTCGTCCGGCTCGAACTCCACGGACGTCTTGAGCCAACAATCCGGCGAGGCGCGCAGCATGAGCCCCGCTTGGTCGTATTGGTGCGCCGGAAAGCACGTGACGGCAGTGGTGAGCACGAAGTTGCCCCGCGCCGGAAGGTAGAGCACGTGGCCGTTGTCGACGCGAAAGCCGTAGTGGGTGCGTTGCCAAAAGTCCGTCGCGGCGTCCGGCTCCAGCACGAGCCGCCCCCGTGCGGCGTCCACTCGATGACGAGCCGGCTCATGGTGCCAGCGAAGGCGTGCGTCCAAAGTGGGCGCGTCGAAACGCGCGTGGAGCTCTTCGGTCATGCCCGAGGTTTACAGCGAAACGGCGCCGCGCGTCGTCGCATTCAGCAGCGTCCAGCGGGGCTTGGTGGAGCCGCTCTTTTCACTGCGCCCACCCGCCGCCTTCTCTAGGTCGACGCGAAGCGTGTGCACCTCTCCGGGCTCCAGCTCCAGCACCAGACTGCGTGTCTCGTAGCCGGGCTTGCTGAGGCTCAAGCGGCGCTCTCCGGCGTCCAACAGAATGCCGATGCCGAAGCCCGATGCCGTGGCTACGCCGCGCTCTGGCTCCAGCTCCACGGAGGCGCCCAGCACGTTGGTCTGCACGTTCAACCGTGCGGTGCCAGCCGACGCCGCCTGGAGCTGCCGCAGCGCGACGACTCGGCGCGGCTCGGGAACGCGCTCCGCGCCGGTGGCAAAAAACTGCTCGAAGGCGTACGTGGCGCGAGCCAGGTTCCCGACTTCCCGCTCTAACCGCCCGACTTCCAGCAGGAGGGACGGGTCGGAGCTCAGCGCGTAGGCCTTTCGCAACTTGCCCAGGGCGACCGCCGGCTGCCGACTGTCGGGACCGGTGCGCGCGCTGTCCGCCAAAGCCCAGGCTTCAGCCATAGCGCGGGGGGACGCGGCCGGCCCTCCCGCGGCCGTGGGCTCCGCTCCGTGGCCCATCAAGAGGGCGAAGCCTGCCATGAGCCCTACGGAAAAGAGCCGAGAAAACTTCTGGAGGCGGCGATTGAGCCTCACAGAGGGATCAACGGCCGCGCGCGGGAAATGTTTCACCCGATCGTGCGCCCGGTGAGGCCGCGCACCGACGCCTACATTTGGTAGAGCATCCAGTAGACGGCCACGCCGCTGACGGAGACGAATAGCCAGATCGGCAAGGTAATCCGCGCGATCGCCTTGTGCTTGTCGACGTGGCCCTTCAGCCCGCGCGAGGCGGTTATGAGCGCTAGCGGCACCACGGCCGCGGCGAGCGGCACGTGCGGGATGAGAATTGAGTAGTACAGGGGACGAAGCGCGGGGGGCCCGTCGTACCGCACCGAGCCCACCTGGAGGTGGTGGATGGTGTAGCAAATCAGGAAGAGGACGGAGACGCCGAGCGCCGCCAGCATGCAGGCGCGGTGCTGCGCGACCTTCTTCTGCTTGATGAAGACGAAGCCGAGCACCAGCAGCAGCCCGGCGATCGAGTTCAGAGTCGCATTTACGGCGGGCAGCAGCATCGGGGGTGCGCCCTCATAGCGCTTTTGACCGCGGCACGTGATGACGGAAGTGGGCTTCCCCCTCGCGCACCCCACCCCCGAGCCTGTTCGGCCTAGCCAACGTCACGATTACACCCAGGATTTGGCGAAAGTGGGGGGCGTCAGGCCCAGAACGTCACTTCACGCTCGACGACGTGCTCGCCGACGGAGCCGGACTCGGCCTGCTTCAACAGGCGCCAGATTTGCGGCCCCATGAAGTCGAGCTCCGTGGATTGGAAGCGCTCGCCACCGAAGCGGCGCACGTTGTCGCTCTGCGCCTTGAGCATGACCGCGTCTTGACCGAAAATTCTGAGCGCGATGGGCTCCAGCACGGCGCGCACCGCTTGCTTCGGGAACGGTGTCTTGAAAGACGCGACCCCATAGAGGCGGGTGTGAAAGTCAGTCACGGGTGTGCACAAGGCCGTAACCAAGAAATGCGTGTTCTGCCCGAGCTTGTATTCGACCTGCGCGACCGACGGCAAAATGAAGCGGTCCCAATGCTCGATGGTACCGCTGCCCGGCGAGAGGATCCGCCCCGCGATCCCGCTCGGCCGCGGCTCCCCCAAGTACTCCGTCTCCACGCGATCGGGTGAGCGACGAACGACGGCGCGAATCTGGTTCTTCTTGCCGCCGCGAAACAAGCCGCGATGGAGGAACGCGGTGTGCGGCACGTCCAGCGCGTTTTCCAGGGTCGCGTGCAGCGTGCCTTCGGCTTCCACGACCCGCACGATGCGCGTGTAAGACTCGTCCAAGCTCGGCGGCCGAAACGCCGGCGCCTCCGGGGTGACGCCCGGCTCCGGACATACCCAAACCAAGCCGTCCTGCTCGAGCACGGCGAGCGACTCCGCACGTCGCTCGCGCGCGCCGTCCCCAACGAGACCCGGGATCTTCTCGCAGACACCATCGCAGCCGAACTGCCAGCCGTGGTACGCACACTCGAGTCGCCCATCCGCGAGGACCCGGCCGAGCGAGAGCGGCACGTTTCGGTGCGGGCAGCGATCGATCAGCGCCGCCGCGCGACCCTGCGAGCGAAACAGCACGATGGGTACGCCGCAGACGACGCGCGCGAGCGGCGCCCGGGCGAGCTCTTCGGAGAGGCACGCCACGTAGTAAAAGCGCGTGAGCTTCGCGACGGAGAGGTGTGGTTTGGTGTGGGGAGGAGCAAGCAGGGGGAGCATGGGTACCCGCGAATCCATTCAGCTATCGAGGACTTGCCGCACCGCGGCGTGGCTTTCATAGTGTACATCGTTCCGAAACCGTCGAAGGAGGCAGCTGTGGAGAAGAAAAACGTGAGCTTCATGCGCTCGCTGTGCATGGGCCAGATCGAAGAAGAGGTGATCCTGCCCTTCCCCACCCTCTCGGAGTCGGAGCGAGAGACCCTGCAAACCGTCGTGAGCTCGGTCGGCCAGCTCATGGGCTCCCACGAGAAGGAGTTCCGCAGTTGGGACGAAAAAGCCGAGCTCCCCCCGGAATTCATCGCGGAGCTGAAAGAGTTCGGCCTGTTCGGCCTGGTGATTCCGGAGTCGGACGGCGGGCTCGGCTTCGGCGCTGGCGCCTACTCCCGCGCCCTGCAAGAGGTCGGCAAGTACGACGCGTCGGTCGCGGTCACCATCGGCGCGCACAGCTCGATCGGTATGCGCGGCCTGCTGCTGTTCGGTACTGACGAGCAGAAGGCGCAGTACTACGGCAAGCTCGCCACGGGGGAGATGATCGCGGCTTTCTGTCTGACGGAGCCAGGGTCCGGCTCGGACGCCGCGTCAATCAAGACCACCGCCGTCAAAGACGGCGAGGACTGGGTGCTGAACGGCAGCAAGATCTGGATCACGAACGGCGGCATCGCGGACTTCTTCACCGTCTTTGCCAAGACTGGCGGCGTGGACGAGCGCGGCAAGCTGTCCGCCTTCATCGTCACGCGCGACATGGAGGGCGTCAGCAACGGACCGCACGAGCTGAAGATGGGTATTCGCGCCAGCTCCACGACGACCGTCACGTTGGACAACGTGCGCGTGCCGGCGAAGAACCTCCTCGGTGAGGAAGGCAAAGGCTTCAAGGTGGCGATGAACATCTTGAACTCCGGGCGCACCGGCCTCGGCGGCGGCTGCGTCGGCGGCATGAAGCGCGTGATCGCGCTGGCAACGCAGCAGGCCAAAGGCCGCGTGCAGTTCGGCAAGCCGATCAGCGAATTCGGGCTGATGAAGCAGAAAGTCGGCCAAATGGTGGTGGACTGCTACGCCACGGAAGCAGTCGTCAGCATGGTGGCAAGCTTCACGGACCGCGGCTTCAGCGAGTACCAGGTGGAAGCCGCCATCAGCAAAGTCTTCGCGAGCGAGTGTATGTGGCGCACCGTAGACGAGGGCCTCCAAATCGCAGCCGGCAACGGCTACATGTGCGAGTACCCATACGAGCGAGCGATGCGCGACAGCCGCATCAACCGCATCTTCGAGGGCACGAACGACGTCCTCCGACTGTTCATCGCGCTCACGGGCATGAACGACGTCGGCCAGGAGCTTCGGGAGCTCGCGGGCAGCCTCAAAGGCGTCTTCAACGATCCGATCAAAGGCTTCGGCGTCATCTCCGAAGCGGCGCTGCGACGCGCCGCGCTCGCCACCGGCATCAAGCGCGAGGGCACCTCGTTCAGCAAGCTGCACGTGTCCCTCACCCCCTTCGCGGCCCAGTTCGAAGAGCACACTCGGGACCTCGCGACCGCGACGGATCGCGTCTTGCGCAAGCATGGCAAGCAGATCATCGAAAAGCAGTTCGCGACCAAGCGCTTGGCGGACATCATGATCGACCTGTTCGTGCTCGCGTGCGTCATGTCGCGCGTGGACAGCGCGATCCGCAGCAAGGGCGAGGAAGCCGCTAAGCCGGAGCGGGACATCCTGACCACGTTCGCCGGGCAAGCGCGGCGCCGCATCAAGACGACCATGGCCGAGATCGACGACAACGAGGACGAGGCGATCAAGTCGCTGGCCGACCACGCCTTCGAGCTGGAGCGGTTCGGGTGGGACACGCTCTAAGCGAGCAGGTCTTCCCTGCCGTCCCGCAGGCCGGCTAGGCTTAAACCGGTTCCCAGGGACAAAAACCGGCGCTTCTTCCGGCCCGTACCCCAACTGGGGCTTGTCGCCGGCGAAGTTTCGGCATGTATCATCGGCGGAACGACGTGAAAGCGACCCTCTCCCGCCCGGAAGCTCTCAAGTCCAAGAAGGCCAAGGCCGAGCCGCGGCCGTCGAGCGTGGTGTTGAAGAGCAAAAAGGCGACGGCTAGCGCTCCCGCCCAATCTCTTCGATCGTCCACGACGGAGGCGAAGTCCGTTGCCCGCACCGGGAAGGCCAGTCCCGTTGCCTCGAGGTCGACCGCGAAGGCGGCGCCCAAGCCCGTGCCGGTCAAGCCCGCGCCGGCCAAGCCCGCACCCGCGGCCGTGAATGGAAAGCCTCGCGGCGCCAAGTCGGCGCCAGCCCCCACTCCTCTTCTGGCGCGGGATGGAAACGCGGCACCCCCTGCGAGCGCGAAGCCTCGCGCGCCGAGCAAAGCGGGCGGGGCGGGGAAAGCGGCCCCCGCCTCCAAGCTCACCGAGTCGGCGCCCGCGGGGGTCAAGAAGCTGGCCCGCAAGAGCATCAAGGAGGCGGCCGGAGTCAGCACGGACGCAGTTGCTCGCCGTACGGGCAAGACGTGGGACGACTGGTTCGAGGTGCTGGACTCGGCCGGCGCCGCGACGCTGGACCAGCGCGGCATCATCGCGATCTTGGCGCAGAAGCACGGCATCGGACCGTGGTGGCAGCAAATGATCGCAGTCGGCTACGAGAGCCTGCGCGCTAAGAGTGACAAGCCTGCTCTGGCCGACGGCTTTCAGATCTCGGAAACCTGCACGCTGAGGGCGCCCATCTCGCGCGTCTTCAAGCTGTGGAACGACGCGAGCGAGCGAGCTCGCTGGCTCGCCGACGACCGCTTCGTCGTCAAGAGCGCGACCCCGGGCAAGGCGCTCCGCGCGCGGTGGGGCAAAGGTAACAGCCAGGTGGCCGTCTCGTTCAGCGAGAAGGCGGGCAAGACCGAGGTCGCGGTCGAGCACCAACAAATCGAGTCGCGCACCGCCGCCGACCAGATGAAAGCGTACTGGCAGAAGAAGCTCGGGCTTCTGGACGAAGCGCTCGGCGAGCCGCGCTAGGGCGCGTTCACGACGCAGCGCGTGAGCGCTTCATTTTGTTGAGCGACTTTCGCATGTCGCATGTGGAACCGGTTGCACACGTGGCGCTCGTGCGCTATCGCTTGGGAACCGCGAGGCAACGATGTCACACGTGCGCAATGCTGGCTGGAAGCACAAGGTTTGCAAGTGTCTGCTGGTCGTTGCCCTGCCAACGGCGTGCGCCGTAGGCACAGAGCCGGACGGCACCCCGAACGAGGGCATTGGCGGCACGAGCGCGGAGGGTGGAACCAGCGCGGAGGGCGGCAGCAGCGCCGGGACCGGCGTGGTGCCGACGGCGGGAACTAGCGCCAACGGCGGCACCAGCTCGGGCGCGTTCGGCGGAACCGCCAGCGGCGGGAAGGCCGGCAGCAGCGGCGGTGGCGCGGGCGGAAAGGCCGGCGGCAGCAGCGGCGGGTCGACCGCGGGCGGTGCCGGGGGGACCTCGGCGGGCGGCGCCGGCGGCGCGGGCGGCGGTGCGGCGGGTGCCGGTGGAGGCGGCGCGCTCTGCGCCTGCGCCACCACGAAGCCCTGGGTAGACAACACCGTCATCAATTGGAAGACGGGGGACTGCTTCAGCGTCGGCACCGCGACGTACGTCTACACGGGCACCAAGGCCCAAATGTACGCGAACATCCAGTGTAACCCGACGAAACAAGAAGCCTGGTGCGCGGACAGCGGGAACGACTTCAAATTCATGCTGTGCCCCTGAACTGGTTTGCAACCGCCGCCCCGCTCGCTATGCCTGGGGTGTGCTTCGCTTAGCAGTCTGCCTAATCGTCGCGGGTTGCGGCGCCTCTTCAGAGAGCCCGGCGCCGGTGGCCGAGCTCCCCACTCCCCTGATCGAGTATCTCGAAGATCCCGATCGAGAGCTGCCCTCCCGCCTCTCGGAGCTGGGGCTGCATCGTCCGGATGCCAAGGCGCGGCTCTCGTCGCTCCCCCGCGCCTACAGGCCCGCGTACGAGCTGTGGAGTGATGGCGGAGAGAAGCACCGCGCGCTGAGCTTGCCACCAGGCACCAGCGTGGACGCGAGAGATCCGGAAGCGTACCTGTTTCCAGTCGGCACCCTCCTCAGCAAGACATTCTCGTTTCGCACGCCGCACAGCCCGGACCGTGCCGTCCCGGTCGAGACTCGCTTGCTGCGGCTCGGGAAAGATGGCTGGGAATATAGCGCCTACGGCTGGGACGAAGACGGTAAAGAGGCGGAGCTTTTGGAGCTGCGACGCGCGGAGACGCGAGAGGTCTTGGATGAAGAAGGCGACCTGGTCCTGCACTCCATTCCGAGCCGCCTGGAGTGCCGCCAGTGCCACGAGTCGTCCGCGAGCTTCGTGCTCGGCCTGAGCGAGCTGCAGCTCGCGGCGTCGGGCTCGCTCGAGAGCCTCGCGTCAGCGCTGGACCCGCCGCCGGCTGGATAACATCGTCAATCATCCGACCGAGAGCAGCGCGACGGCGGACGGCCTGCGCGTCGTACCGGGGCAGCCGGAACGGAGCGTGCTTTTTCAAGGCTTGCGCGGCGGCGCATTGGACGTGAAGGACATGCCACCGCTCGGCGTTGCCCGCCGGGACGAACGCGGTATCGCCCTCGTGCGGGACTTCATCGTCGCGCTCGCGGAGTCTAACGATCCATGAAGCGCCTCTTCGGGCTGGGCGCAGCGTGCGTGTGCGCCGCTTTTGCGTTCACCGCCTGTTCGAAGGACCAAACCCCGTCCGGCAGCTCAGGTGCAGAAGGAGGAACGGGCGGCGTTTCGGCAGAAGACTTCCCGGCGACGAGGGCCGGCGCAGCCGCAATACTCGACGCGACCAGCGGCGGAGCCGAATCCCAAGACGGGGATGAACCAGGAGACTTCCAGGTGGAGTTCGAGGAGCTCGCACTCGATGGCGAGCCTGCCTTCGTGACCGACTTCGCGTTCTACCCCGGCGACGACCGAGACTTCCTGGCCCTCGACAAATCTGGTCGGCTGATGCGGTACCGTCTCGACTCGCAACGCGCGACGCTCATTTCGGAGACTCAGCTCGTGGGCGTACACGACGAGCTGGACTGCGGAGCGATCTCACTCGCGTTCGAGCCAGATTTTGCAGAGGGCCGCTACCTGTACGTCGCGGCGTGCGTGAGCGACACCCACAGCGACATCATTCGGGTGGATGTGGACGACTCGCTCGAGGTCGTGCCGGGCAGCGAGGTCAGCGTGCTGAGCGTCGGCTCTCCTTCGGCCAAGCGCCCGTGGCACAACGTGGGCTCGATTGGTTTCGAGCCAGGGGGCGTGATGTGGGCGCTGTTCGGTGACAAGTCGTTGGGCGCGCCCGCGGGGGACCTGAAGAGCCCGCTCGGCAAGCTGCTGCGCATCGTCCCCTTTCGTGACCCGGGCCTCGGCGGCTTCGAGCCCGCGAGCGACGGCCCCTTGGCTTTAGACCCCGAAGCGGATCCGTCGGTCTATGCGCTGGGGCTTCGCTCGCCGTTCCGTGGCACGCTGGACTCGCAGGGCCGCTACTGGATCGCGGACGTGGGGAGCGACGAGTTCGAAGAGGTCAACGTCGCGCGAGCTCCCCTTCAAGACTTTGGTTGGCCGGAGCGAGAAGGGCCTTGCTCGGACTGCGAACAGACGACCCCTCCAACCTTCAGCTGGGAGCACGGCTCCGCGCCCGACTACGTGGCGGACGACGAAGAGATCGAGACGACCATCGGCCGAGTCGCTTGGGTCGGGCCGGAGGTGCGACCGCACGAGCCGGATCGGTACGATGGGCAGCTCGCCGGCAGCGTGCTATTCGGAGACTATTGCGCTGGTTTCGTGCGCCACGCCCGTGTGGACGACGAGGGAACGCCGACGGTGGACGCCCACCTTGGCCATCTGAACAACGCGTCGTCGTTCAGGCAGCACTCCGACGGGTACGTCTACGCCATGACCTTCGGCCGCTGCCAAACGGACGTGAAAAATCAGGCCGACGAAGGCCAAAGCCGGCTCTACCGCATGGTTTCCAAGGATTGACCCGCCCGGCCGCAGGCAAACGCCCCCAGGATTGGCAAGACCTCTGGCATTGATAGATCAGCATCGCGCGCTGGCGACACCTAGCGGGCGAGAAATTTACGTCGGAGCCACCCCCTTTTCCGCAGAATTGTGCTTTTTATTCGGCCGCCTGCACGTTACCTTCCCGCGCGCTCCGCGGCCGGCCGGCGCCACGAGCACCCTCTGCGTGTGGAACTGGTTCCGGTCGGTATCCAGGCGAGGTAGCAGGCCCGTGACACGACTCTGTCGATTGACACCATGAGGATCCGAGAACTCTCTACGAAGCTCCCCGCGGCCCTGTTGCTGACTGCAGCGCTGGCAAGCGGGGCCGTCGGCTGCAGGCACCAGAGCGACGAAGGGTCGAGCGGCTTGCCGCGCGCTGAAACGCTCTACGTGGCCGGGCGGCAGTGGGGGGAGCCGACGTCGTTCAACCCGCTCCAGAGCAGCCCCGCTTGGCCGGTCAACACCATCAACCTCATGTACGAGACTCTGCTCTTGTACAACCCTCTCACGGGGAAGATGGAGCCGCTGCTCGCGGAGTCTTTCGAGCGGCTGGACGATCGCGTGGAGGTCACGCTCAACCCGGCCGCGCGCTGGAGCGACGGCAGGCCCGTCACCGGCTGGGACGTGAAGTTTTCCTTCGGCCTCGGCGAAAAAAACAAGAGCCTGCCGATGGCGCCCGTCTGGCAGTACATCAGCGAGGTCCGCTTGCTGGACGCGGCCGGACAAACGCTAGAAGACAAGCCGACGGACGCGAAAGACTACCCCCGCCGCCTCGCGTTCATGCTGGCGGAGGGCAGAGCCAACCCGCTCGTCGTCTTGGACGCGCTGCAAGACGTGCGCATCATCCCGCGCCACGTCTTCGAGCCGCTGATCCAAAAGCAAGGGCTGGACACCGCGTCGAACCTCAAGTTCGACCAAGCGCCCGTTATCAGCGGGCCGTACCAGCTCAAGCAGTACAACAGCGAGAAGATCGTGACGGAGCGCCGGCCGGACTATTGGGGCAACAAGGCCCTATTCGACGGTAAGCTACCCGCGCCCAAGTACGTGGTTCACCCCATTTACAAGAGCAACGACCACTTCAGCATCGCGCTTCAGCAAGGCCGCCTGGACATGTCCAGCACCTTCGTGCCGCGCATTTGGCGCAAAGCGGAGAAGGGCGTGGGGGCGTGGTTCGACGCGGCGCCCTACTTCGCGGCTTCGGCGATCCCCATGTTGTTCATCAACGTGAAGCACGGACCGCTGGTGGACGTGAATTACCGCCGGGCGATGGCCTTCGCCGTGAACTACACGGACATCCGGGAGCTGGCCGCTTCCGGCTACAGCGAGCCGCTGCAGGGAGGCATCATTCTGCCGTTCGGTTTGGAGTCCAAGTTCTTCTCGGCCGAAGACGCCAAGCAGTACGGCGCCAGCTACGACCCGAATCGGGCCAAGCAAATCCTGGCCGAGGCCGGCTACAAGTCGACCTTCAACGACCAGGGCGACCTCGTCGAGACGCGCGACAAGAACGGCCAGCGCGTGCCCACCGTTTACGTCAAGTCGCCGACCGGCTGGAGCGACTGGGAGTCCATCGTGCGCATCGCGGTGCGCGGCATGCGCGAAGCCGGCATCGACGCCCGTGAGCGCTTCATCGACGCGAACATCTTCTGGAACGACCTGTTCAAGGGCGAGTTCGATTTGATCATGAACACGCCCGCGTCGCCGCCGAGCCCGTCCAAGCCCTGGTCGCGCTTCGAGACGATCATGACGACTCAAGATTTCGCGCCCGAGGGCGAGAAAATCTACAAAAACATGGGGCGTTTCAACGACCCCACCGGCCCCGGCTACATCGCGCGGATCGACCAGCTGCTCACCACGATTCCGACGATCAAAGACGAGCAAGAGCTCGTCAAAGCGTACCGAGAGCTGAACGTCATCTTCATGCAGCAGCAGCCCACCATCCCGCTGATGTACCGCCCCGATCAGTTCTACCAGTACTCGACGCGGCACTGGAGCAACTACGCCACCGCCAAGAACCCCTACCTGCCGCAGCAAATTCCGGGTGAGCGCCTGGGCACGCGCATGCTGTGGTCGCTCAAGCCCGTGGCGCAGAAGTAACGAGCCCGACGATGTTGAAGAATCACCCCGCCCTCAAGCACATCCTCGGACGCGCCGGTTGGTACTTTCTCACCTTCTTGGTGGCCGTCACGATCAACTTCTTCCTACCGCGCATGGGCAAGGCCAACCCGGTCGACGCGATGATGGCAAAAGCCTCGGCCGGGCTGGACACCAAGAGCGCCAAGGCCAAAGAAGAGCAGTACCTCAAAGAATTCGGCTTGGTGCAGGTGGACCCGCAAGGCAACGTCCTGCGCTCAGCGGACGGCAAGCCCCTCCGCACCTCGCTCGGGTCGCAGTTCGCGAGCTACCTCGGAATGAGCCTGCAAGGAGACCTCGGCGGCTCCATCCTGCAGCACCCCAAGCGCGTGAGCGAGATTATCGCGACGGCGCTCCCGTGGACCTTCGCCTTGCAGCTGCCCACCATCATCGTGGGCTGGTTGATCGGTAACATTCTGGGCGCGCTCGCCGCCTACAAACGCGGGATCTTCGACAAGGTCTTCTACCCGATCGCCTTGCTGATGAGCGCCGTCCCCGCCTTCTGCTTCGGCCTCCTGCTCGTTTACGTGTTCGGCATTCGGCTGGAGTGGTTCCCAGCCTTGGGTGGCTACGACGAGGGCCTCACGCCGGGGCTCAGCTGGGAGTTCTTCCGGAGCGCCGCGTACTACTACCTGCTGCCGTTCCTCTCCGTCTTCTTGCTCGTCGTCGGCGGACAAGCCATCGGCATGCGGTCGATGTGCATCTACGAGCTTGGCACGGACTACGTGAAGTACGCCAAGCTCCTCGGGGTTCGAGAGAACCAAATCCTCTTCTACATGTTCCGAAACGCGATGCTGCCGCAGCTCACGGGCTTGGCCGTCTCGCTCGGAACGATGGTCGGCGGCGCCCTCATCGCCGAGATCATCTTCAGCTACCCCGGCTTGGGGATGACGATCTTGACCGCCATTCAAGGCAACGACTACCCGGTCATCACCGGCTGCTGTCTGCTCGTGACGACCACGGTGCTGATCGCCAACTTCAGCGCGGACGTCCTCATCAGTCTTTTGGATCCGCGTATTCGCGCCGTGCAAGGAGGCAAGTAGTCTTGAAGCTGTTCAAAAACCTGCTCAAGCAGCCGTCCTTCGTGTTCGGCTCCGTGCTGCTCATCGCGACCCTCCTGCTCGCGATCCTCGGCCCCGTCGTCTACAACGTGGACACGAAGACGCGCCTCGGCCTCGCCTTCACCGAGCCGTCGTCCAAAGCGTGGCTGGGCACGGATCACCTAGGCTTGGACATGGTGTCGCTGCTGATTCAAGGCCTGCGGAGCTCGCTCTACGTGGGCCTCGTCGCCGGTCTCCTCGCCACCACGGTGGGCACGATCATCGGGGTGTACGGCGGCTACAAGGGCGGCCTCATCGACGACGTGCTCACGGTGCTCACCAACCTGTTCCTCGTCATCCCCAGCCTGATCGTGCTCATTCTGATCAGCTCCAGCATGGAGGAGGGCCGAAGCTTGACGCTCATCGCGCTGCTCATCGGGGGGACGACGTGGACGTGGAGCGCTCGCGCGGTGCGCGCCCAAGCATCCAGCATTCGTGCTCGGGATCACGTCGCGCTCGCGCGCATCAACGGCTACCGCACCGCCGGCATCGTGGGCTTCCACATCCTGCCGTACCTGCTCAGCTACATCTTCATGGTGTTCATCATCCAGACCGCGACCGGCATCTTGGCGGAGGCCAGCATCAGCCTGCTCGGCCTGGGGCCGTACGACACCATCTCGCTCGGGAAAATCCTGAACGAAGCCAAGAACAACGAAGCGCTGACCGACGGCGCGTGGTGGGCCTTCATGCCGGCGATGGCCCTCATCACCGCGGTGGTGCTCGCGCTCTACGTGCTCAACACCAGCCTGGAAGGCGTCTTCAACCCCCGGCTCCGCAAGTGACCATGTCTACCCCGATTTTCGAAGTCGAGAACCTGCGCGCGCATTACCTGACGCGCTTCGGCGCCAAAGTCCAAGCGGTGGACGGCGTCTCGTTCAGCCTCAAAGAAGGCGAAATCCTCGGCATCGCCGGGGAGTCCGGCTGCGGTAAGACCACGCTCGTAAGCGCCTGCATGGGCCTGTACATCCCGCCCCTTCACCTCACCTCGGGTGACGTGAAGGTCGAGGGTAAGAGCATCATCGGCATGGACGTCGAGCGCAACCGCAAGGACGTGCTCGGCAAGCTGGTGTCGATGATCCCTCAGGGTGCGCTCAACTCGTTGAACCCGACCCGCAAGGTGAAGGACCTGGCGACGGACATGATCCTGAGCCACGACGACAAGGCCGACAAGAAGGAGATCCAGGGCCTTCTGCGGCAACGGTTCGAGAAGATTGGGCTCGACGCCAACCTGGTGCTCAATTCGTACCCCATCCAGCTACCGGCGGGCATGAAGCAGCGCGTCGTCATCGGCATCTCCACGCTGATGAACCCGCGCGTGGTGATCGCGGACGAGCCGACCTCCGCGCTGGACGTCAGCACGCAAAAGTCCGTGATTCGCCTGCTATTCGACCTGATGGACCAAGGCATCATCGGCAGCATGCTGTTCATCACGCACGAGCTGCCCCTCCTGCGTCACGTCTCGGCGCGCATCGCGGTCATGTACGCAGGAGAGTTCGTGGAGCTCGGCACCACCGAGCAAGTCATCTTCGACTCGCGCCAGCCGTACACCCGCGCGCTGATGGGGTCGATGCTCAGCGCCGAGCCGGGGCACAAAGCGGAAAAGCCGGTCGCCATCGAAGGCGCGCCGCCGAACCTTGCTTACCGCATCACCGGCTGCCGCTTCGCCGAGCGGTGCCCGGAGGCCCGACCGGACTGCAAGCAGAACGAGCAGATCATCCGCATCGTCAAAGAGCGCGAAGTGAGGTGTCAGTATGCCGAGTGAGAACATCAAGTTCGAGGCGAGTGGGCTCACCCGCGTCTACGGGCACGGCAAAAAGCAGAAGCTTGCCGTCAACGACGTCTCCTTCAAGATTTTCGACAAGGAGATCGTCTCCGTCGTCGGTCAATCCGGCTGCGGCAAGACCGTGCTGGCGAAGATGCTGCTTCGGCTCGAGAAACCGACCAGCGGGAGTCTGCTCTACGACGGTAGGCCGATCGAGAGCGTGAGCGACCCGCGTCAGCATTGGCGGCAGGTACAGGCGGTCTTTCAAGATCCGTTCTCCTGCTTCAACCAATTCTTCACGATCCGCTCGCAGCTGCGGAGCGCCTTCAACCTCTTCGAGCAGAAGCCGAGCGAAAAAGAGATCGACGAGCGGGTGGACCAGGCGCTGCTGAACGTGAACATCAAGCCGCGCGAGCTGGACGGTAAGTACCCGTTCGAGCTCTCGGGTGGACAGATGCAGCGCATGCTGCTGGCGCGCATCTTCATCCTCCGCCCGCGCGTCCTCGTGGCGGACGAGCCGACGAGCATGGTCGACGCGTGTAGTCGCGCGAACATCCTCGACTACCTGATGAAGCTCAAAGAGCAGCTGGACATGACGATCGTGTTCATTACGCACGACGTGCACCTCGCGAGCTACGTCTCGAACCGCATCTTCATCATGCATGAAGGTCGTATCGTGGAGCAGGCGTCGCCGGAGGACATCACGGGTCGCCCGCAAGACGCGGTAACGAAGAAGCTGCTCGACGACATTCCCGACATCCACAAAACCTGGATCGACCGGCACGCGCCGGCCTGAGCATCAGCGCGGCGCACGAAGGTGCGCCCGCGCCGCTTCCAGTAGCTGGGGCCCCGGCGAGCTCATGTCCAGCGGTAGCGGCGCGCCCGTGCGCTGCTCCAAGCTGTGCCGCGCGAAGTAACGAACGAGCGGGTACTCGCTGCCGAGCAGGGCGACCGTCGCGTCGACGGTGTCGGGCACTTTCTGCGCGGCGGCGATGGAAGCCGCCAGCGCCTGCTCGTGCGGCTTGCCGCCGATGAGCGTGATGCGCACCGGGTTGACTCGCAGATCTTGCCCGTAGAGACGGCGCAGCCGAGCGCGGTCGTAGCGCTTGCCCCACCATTTCTCCATCGTGCTCACGATTTGGTCGACGTTGCGGTCTGCGTGGCAAAGCGCGCAGTCCAGCGGGCGATCACCGAGCACCCGCGCTTCGTCGTTCGGGGACCCGATGCGATGATAGCGCGTGAAGTCGTAGGCCAAGCCCATGTTCTTCTTCGGCATGTGGCAGCTCAAGCAAGCGCTGCCAACGCCGCCCGCGCGGTGGTGCGAGTGCTGCGCAAGCGCGTCGGGGCGAGCGAGCTTTCCGTGACAAGTCGTGCACACCGAATTGCCTCGCACGGTGCCGAGCTCTTCGAGCCGCGCCTTCGAGTCTTCCCCGTGCGGATCGTGGCAGGTGCTGCACTTCATGGCGCTCGCACAGGCGCCGAGTAAGAAGTCACGCGCCTCGCCCGAATTGGTCGTGCTGCCGCCAGGGTCGGTGCGGCGCTCTCCCCCTTCCCAAGTGAATGGGTACTGGGAAAAGAGCACCGTGTGGCACCTGGCACAGGCCCGATTGACGTCCTCCGCGTCACTCGGAGCTCTACCGGAAGCGGTCTCCACGTGCATGAACGAGCTCTGCAGCGCGAAGGTGGTGTCGAAGCGATGGGGAGCTTCGGCGTGCGCCCGCGCGCCGCCGTGACAGCTTTCGCAGCCGACGCCCAGCTCCAGCAAATGCGATTCGTCCAAGCGCTCTCGGGTGTTCGAGATCGCCACCTCCAAGGCTTGGGTGGCGCTTTCCGGTAAGCGGCCCCGCGCGCCCATGACCGCGAGCTCCTTCCCAAGCTCCTGCCGAAGCGCGGCCGCGTCGTCCACGACGTAGCGAAACGCCTTGGTTTCCGGTAGCTCGTTGCTGGCCGAGCCTTGATAAGAGGGAGAGCCTGCGCCGTAGAGCTCGTCGTAAAGCCCCACCAGCTGAGGCGCCGTGTTGTGACACAGGACGCACGCGCGTTGCCAGACCAAGCCCGGCTCGAGCCCATGCCGCTCCGGCACCATCACCGAGTAGCCTTTGTACCGAAGCGTGCCGTCGAACCGCAAGTAGGAGACGGGCAGCACGCGCTGCTCTTCGAGGGCGGCGCTGAAAGGAGCATCCGTGCGCACGAGCTCGCCCACGAAGTCTTCCCGGTAACGCCCACCGATGACCTTCGTGACCCGATAGAGCGAGCTCTCCCCCGCCCGCGAGAGCGCGACGAAGCGCCGCCCATCGCGCAGCTCCAGCCGGGCGATGTCGGCGCCGAGCGTCAACTCGCGACCGTCGAACGGCGCGGATATGTCCGTCCCTGCCAAGGCGCGCGTCATGCGGTGCATCGGCGAGCGCTGCCACGCCTCGTGAATAGAAGCGTGGCACCCCGCGCAAGCAGACGAGCCGATGTAGTCGGCGCGGAGCACGTTGCTCGCAGGCAGCCGGCTGGCGGACACCTCGCTCCGGGTAGCCTTGGTGACCTCGGCGCCCGCGCAGGCCATCGCCATCACGCCAACCGGCAACAAGGAAGCGCGACGCAGCTGCACGCGGCGAGCTTACACCGCGCGTCTCAGATCGCAGCGACCACCACGCCCGCGGCGGCGACGGAGTCCAGCTCGGCGTCGAACATCTCCCGCAGGAGGTGCTCCGCGTCGGCCTTCACCCCCGAAAATCGGCCCGAACCCCAGGTGTGCAGCCATGGCAAGCCGAGGAAGAACAACCCGGGCTCCTTCGTGACACCGCGATGATGAACGACTTTGCCCCGCTCGTCGAACACCGGCGCTTCCACCCAGCTGAAGTCAGTGTGGAAGCCCGTAGCCCAAACGACGCTGGTGATACCGCTCGAAGCGAGCTCGAGCTCGGCCGGCTCCTCGCTTGGCTCCCAAACCGCGCGGTACTCTGCCTCTTCCGGCGCCGACAGTCCGCGGTCCGCGATGTACTTGTCGATTCCTCGGTTGATGCTGCGATACACGTCGTCCGCGTGGTCCAGGTGCTGCTTCAATTTTGGAGCGAAGCGCAGCTTGCCGCCTTCGAGAGCGATGGCGGGGCCGTACAGCTTCATGCCCTCGAGCGCGAAGCGTCGCAGGTCCAGGTCGTGCCCCCCTGACCGCCCCGTGACGTAGTGGTTGGCGCGCTCACGCAAGTCGTCAGGGTTGCTCTGCTTGTCGATGGGAATGTCGTAGTGGCCCATCTCTTCCAGCCACTCGACGACGTCTTTTCCCCGATAGCGGCGAGCGCAACGCGGAGCGCTGCCGACCGCGAGGTGCACCTTGCGCCCCAACAAATGCAGGTCCTCCGCAATTTGGCAGCCGGATTGACCGGTTCCCACCACCAACACCTCCCCCGGAGGGAGCTGCGCGGAGTTGCGGTACGCCGATGAGTGCAGCTGCTCGAGAGCGATTTGGTCCGCGTAGCGCGGCATCCGAGGACGGTGATAGCCGCCGGTAGCGACCACGACCTGATCGGCGGTCAACGCGCCCGCGGAGGTCTCGATTTGGAAGCCGCGTCCCGCAGACGACCGCCGGACCGCTTTCACCCAAACGCCCTCGCGCACGGGCAGCTGGAAGCGGCGCGCGTAGCTCTCGACGTACGCGACAATCTCGTCCCGGCCCATGAAGCCCTTCGGATCGTCACCTTGATAAGTGTGACCAGGTAACCGGCACTGCCAGTTCGGCGTGACCAAGCAGAAAGAGTCCCAGCGCTCGTCGCGCCAGGCGCTGGCGATGCGCTTACCCTCGAGCACCACGTGGGAGACCCCGCGCTGTTTCAGCAGGTAGCTCATGGAAAGTCCGGCTTGCCCCGCGCCCACGACGACGACGGTGAAGTGCTCCGCCAGCTTCGCCCGCGCGTCGCGCGGCCCGTGCCGGGTGAAGGAGAGCACTGCGACTTTGCCGCCGCGCTGCTCCGAAGCCAAATTCGAGCCTGTTTCTTCGATGGCGCGAAGCTGGTCCAGCGCGGAGCTGCACTCGAAGCCGTACTTGGCCAGCACCCGCTCCGAAGCGATGGTGAGCGCCGTGCGCGCCCGGCGCAGGAACTCCTCGACGGTGTAGCTTTTACCTTCGTCTAAGTAGTCTTCGATCACGTAGCTCGGCGAGTAGCAGTCATCGACTTTGCCACTCGGCCATTTCACTCGAAAATGCATCTCAGGCATGGGCCGTATCCTCGTAAATGTTCGCGGAAGGGGGGACAGCTCGCTCTAGCAAGCGCCGATAAAGGCGTTCGTGCTCACGGGCGACGTTGTCCCAGGAGAATGCGCGGGCTCGCGCCGCACCGTTTCGGATCAGCTCGGCGCGGCGTTCGCTGTCGTTCCACAAGCGGTCGACGGCGACGGAGATGCTAGCCACGGACTCCGGATTGGCAAAAGTCGCGCTCTGCTCATCTAGATACTCCGTGAACGGCTCGCGGTCAGAGACTACTACGGCCGCGCCCGCCGCCAGGGCTTCCAGGACGCAGAGCCCAAAGCCCTCTTGGAGGGAAGGACACAGCAGAATTTGGCTGATTTGGTAGAGCCCCAGGAGCTCCTGCTCGGTCACCGCCCCGAGCTCCACGACGCGCGAGCGAACGCTCGGCGCAAGGCTCGCTACGCGCTCTCGGAAGTCGCGCCGGTAGGAGTCGTGCTCCCAAATGCTGGAGCCACCCGCGACGAGCCAGTGTGCGGTCCGATGCTGACTCAGGATGGGCAGCATCGCCTCGAGGGCACGGAGCGAGTTCTTGCGCGGCTCCACACCTCCGACGCTGAGCACGACGAGCTCTCCTTCGCAAACTTCGAAGCGCCCGCGCGCCCACGCCCGCAGCTCCGCGTTTCCGGCGAACCGTTCGAAATCCACGCCATTGCCGATGATGGGGCACTGGCGCGACAGCTCTCTCTGCACGTCGCGTTGGCTCACGCGGCTCACGCACAGGGCCGCGTCCGCCTCCAAAATGGAGCGCCGCTGGCACGCTTGCAGGAACGCGCTCTCGAAATGCTCGAAGTGGTGCAACGTGCGCACGAGGGGCGACCGCGCCCGCTCGGCCCGGCGCGACAGCAAGCCGCTCGCGACCAAGCAATCCTCGGCGTGGTAGATGTCGTGCTGGGGCCGAAGCCGAGCGACACCTTCCGCAACCTCCTGAATCCTTTGTGCAATCAGCGCATCCGGCTCGCTCGGAGCGGGCGCTGCGTCGAGGTAACGCACCGGGCACGACAGCTCTCGGAAGAGCCGATCACCGGCTTTGGATAGCGCATACAGGGTGACGTCGTGGCCCCGAGCCGTGAGCGCTTCCGCTAGGCAGCAGGCGTGTACGACGCTGCCCCGAGGTTTCGTCGAGTACGTGAACAGACCGATGGAGGTCACGCGCCGACTCCGAAGCCGGTGAGCGGTCGCTCGCTCAGGTCCAGGTATAACGCCGCTTCGTCTGCGTGCTCCAACAAGAGCCGTTTGGAGTCGTCAATCACGCCGACCGCCGCGCAGGTGACCCCGACCGCGTCGAAGCGTGCGCAGATGCGTGACACCGCGCGGGGCTCGGCCGTGAGCACGAACCCGTAGCTCGGAAACGCCGTCAGCCAGCGCAGCGGCTCGACTTCATGTGGAGCCGGAACTCGCTCCAGATCCAAGCGCGCACCCACGCCGGACGTCTCGAGCAGCATCGCGATCGAGCCGCAAGTGCCCGCCATGCTGATATCCTTTCCGGCGCTGACCAGCTCCGCCTCCGCGAGCTCCGGCAGAACCGCGAGGGACGCACGCAGCTGCTGCGACGACGCGGTCGTGGCCGCGTTGAAAGCGCCCCCGAGGCGGAAGCTTCCGCGCAGATCCACGGCCATGAGCAAAGTGTGTCCGGCTTTCGCGGCGTAGCTGGAAATCAGCCGCTTTGCGCGCCCGAGCACGGCTACGGAGAGCAGCGTCGGACCGCTCACGCGGGCGGTATGACCACCCACGACCGGCACGCCGAACAGGTCACTCGCCGCCTTCATGCCTTCCAGAACCCGTTCGTTCTCGCCGCTGCCCATGAACAGCGCGTCCACGACCGCCCACGGACGGCCGCCCATTGCCGCGACGTCACTCAGGTTGACCATGACCGAGCAAAATCCAGCGAACCACGGATCCGCGGCCACCAGCTCGGGCCGCATGCCCTCCGCGGCCAATAGGGTGTAGCCGCCGTCTCCGTCCGGCAAGGCAGCAGTGTCGTCCCCGTTCAGAATTGGCTCGCCTCCGGGGAACCAAGCGCTCTCCAGGGCCGCGGCGAACACACGCGACGGCAGCTGAATGTCGCGCTTCATGCCGAGCTCCGCGCGCCCGCGCAGCTCCTCGGCAAGGCCAGCGAGCGCTCCCGGTGCGAGCTTCACGCGACCCTCGCGTGCACGAGCCATTCGCCTTCGACGCGCGGCGGGTAGCAAGCTAGGTCGGCCTGCATGAGCTGATGGGGCAGGCCACGCACCTCGACCACTCGCAGAGCTCGGAAGTGGTGTCGCTCGAAGTAGCGAACGTTCGCGAGCTGGACCGTCGCCAGAAAGCGCTGGCATCCGAAACCGTGCGCGCTCGAAACGGCGGTCGCGATGAGCGCGCTGCCAATGGCCCCAAACCTTCGATATTCCTTACGAACTCCGAGGCGCCCGCCATACCAAGTGCCCGGTTCGCTTCGGAAAATCCGCACGACCCCCACGACGTCGTCGGCCATGCCGGCAATCTGGCTCTGGGCCACGATCGGGAGGGCGTCGTCGTCGTGCTCGTCGAAGTCCGAGCCTTCGAAGAGCCCTTGCTCTTCCGCGAAGATCGCGCGGCGTAGGGAGCGATATCCAGCCACTTGCCACGGCTCGGTGGCGATCTGCGCCACGACCTGAGCGCTCAAGCTCGGCCGCACTGGGCGTCCCCAAGGGTTCACGAGGTCAAGCACGGGCGGCCTCCCGCGCTTTGAGAGTGGAGCACGCACCACAGCGGCCACACCCGGCTTTGACGTCCGCGCTGCTCATGTCGTGCTCGGCGAGGATAGCGGCGACGCCGTCCAGCGTGTCGCGAAGGAACAAAGGGTCCGGGGGCGGCTCGTCCTCCAGCGCCGTGCCGGAGATTGGCACGAACGGCACGACGAACGGATACACGCCGGCTCTGACCAGCCGCTCGCACATGTCCAAGATCTCTTCCCGCGTGTCGCCGAGCCCGGCCAGGATGTAAGTCGACACTTGGCCCCGCCCAAACACTCGCACCGCCTCGTTGAACGCTTCGAAGTACACGCTAACCGGCACCTCCGCTTTTCCCGGCATGATGCGGCGCCGGACTCGCTCGGTCACCGCTTCCAAGTGGAGCCCGAGACTGTCCACCCCCGCCTCCTCGAGCCGTGAGAACCAGCCAAAGTCTTCGGGCGGCTCGCATTGAGCTTGGATCGGCAAACCCGAAGCGGCCTTGATCGCGCGCGCGCTCTCGGCCAGCACCGCGGCGCCGCGATCGGCCGTGCGTGGCGTGCCGGTGGTGAGCACGACGTGCTTCACGCCGTCCAGCTCCGCGGCTGCCCGCGCCACTTCTGCCAGCTGGGCGGGAGTCTTTTCGGGGATGGTCGACTTGGCCGAAAGCGATTTTCCGATGGCGCAGAACTGGCAAGCCGTCTCGCGGTTTCCGTAGCGAGTGCAGGTTTGGAGGACGGTCGTCGCCAGCACGTCCGCCGCGTGCAGCGTCGCGATCTTCCAGTACGGAATACCATCCGCGGTCTTCAACGTGTAGAACCGCGGCTGCTTCGGGAACGCGATGTCCGCGATGGGCTCGTTGCCGCGGAGTAAAGTCGCGCCTCCGCCGTAGGCGTTCACGCGCGCGGTATAGGGAGAGAGCGCGGAAGCGTGCGTCAAGATCGGGACCATCACCGTCTGGTGATCGAGCGTGATGGCTTTGTGGTCGGTGGGTCCGGCGCCGCCGCTGCGGCTCAGGCCGGGCCCCCGCGCGTCCTCCCAGCGCACCCCGAAGGCTTGCAGCTCGGAGAGGAGCTCAGGAGTAGGCGGGCGGCGTTTCGTCTTCGCGGCGGCGGTCAGGATCGGCAGAGAGCGGTTCATGGCTCGCTCCTTTGGCGGGCAAATTCTGGGCTTTGTCGTGAATGTGAGGCTGCGCGCGCCGGTCAATGAGCACGGAGAGCAGCTCCGGCCGGCTGTAGTGACCCACGCTGTCCATCATGCGCTTGCGCTTGGCGATGAGCGCGAGGTCGAGATCCGCGATGACCATCCCTTCTCCTTCCGTGAGGGGCGGGGCGAGCAGGGCGCCCTCCGGCGAGACGATGGCGGTGAAGCACCCGCCGCGGAGCGCCTTCTCGAGCTTGGTATCCCCCGCCACTTGCGTGACCTGCTCCTCGGTCAAGTAACCCGTGGAGTTGACCACGAAGCAGCCCGACTCCAGCGCATGGTGCCGGATCGTGACCTCGATTTGCTCCCGAAAGATATCGCCTACGAGTGAGCCTGGGAACATGGCGACGTGAATCTCTTCGTGGTCGGCCATGAGCGCGTAGCGGGCAAGCGGGTTGTAGTGCTCCCAGCAGGCGAGCGACCCGACGCGCCCCACCCGCGTATCGACGGCGCACAGGCCAGAGCCGTCGCCCTGGCCCCAAATCATGCGCTCGTGGTACGTGGGCGTGATCTTGCGGCGCGCTTGCGCGAGCCGCCCGTCCGCGTCGAACAACAACTGCGTGTTGTACAGCGTGCCGTGGTCTCGTTCGTTCACGCCGATGGACACCACCGCTCCGGCCTTTCGCGCCGCCTGAGAGATGGCTTCCGTGCTCGGCCCTGGTACGGTGACGGCCTGCTCCAAAAGCAGCAGGTGCTCCGCCCCGATGAGCGCGGGCGCCTTGATGAAGGAAAAATACGGGTAGTAAGGCAGCACCGTTTCCGGGAAGACGACGAGCTCCGCGCCCTGCGCCGCCGCTTCGGCAATCTTGTCGCACACCTTGCTGGTCGTGCCTTCTCGGCTGAACAGCACGGGGCTCAGCTGCACCGCGGCGGCGCGTACTTTGCGCGACATCGCTAGACGGTCCAGGTGTCCAGGATGAAGGCGTTGTCCTTGCGATGGAGCAGGATGAGGTCGAGCACGTCGAGCGGATTGATGGGCGTGATGCCCTCGATCAACGCCTTCTCGCCGTGGCCGTAGAGCGCCTGCAGCGCGAAGCGGCAGGCGTACACCTTTCCGCCCTCGGCCATGAACTTCTTGATCTGCCCGTTGAAGTTCAAGTGCCCCGGAAACGCCTCGTCACCGAGCTTGGGAAAGCCGCGCTGCACGCCGAGCGTGACCCCGGGGCCGTACAGCAGCACCGACGTTTCGAAGCCCTTGCGTTGGAGCCGCACCGCCTGCAGCAGGTTCACGAGGCCTATCGAACCTTCGAAGGCTACGGTGTGAAAAGTAACGAGCGCTTTCTCGCCCGGCCCCGCCTTCACGTCTTCGAAGACCTTCTCCTCGTAGTCGACTAGGAAATCGCCGGACTTGTTCATGGGGGCTTCGACTTTGGGCATTGCTTGATATCTCCGAAGGGTGTTGCGCGGGCGGGACCCAACCGGCCTTGCCTGCGTGCCAGAGACGATTGCTAGCGCCGTGCCATCCGCGTCTTTCGGAGTGCCACCCCGCAATCGCGCCCGAAGTGCGAGGTCGTTCACAGCGGAGAAACACTCAACAAGTTGAGAGTCGCAACTCTTGGTGAGCCCGCTCACGAATCTCGCCGAGCGGGGGCGCTCGCGGGTTTCTGCAGCGTGACCGCGACGTCAGCGCGGGCGTTCGAGGCCGAGCTGCTTCATGCGGTACGTGAGCGTGCTGGGGCTCAGCCCGAGCAGCTTGGCCGCGCCGCGCTCGCCAGCGATGCGGTAGCCGCATCGACGCAGCGCATTGAGCACGTTGCGCCGCTCGAGCTCACGGAACGCGTCTTCGCCCATCACGTCGCTAGCGTCGAGCTCTTCACGCCTGGCGGCAGGGACGGCGTCCGTCGCTGCGACTCGACCCAGCTCGAGCCCCAGGCCTCGCTCCGCGCGAGTGCTGAGCACGACCGCGCGTTCGATGATGTTCTGCAGCTCACGCACGTTGCCGGGGAAGTCGTAGGCGAGCAGCGCTCGCTCGTCCTCGGCCGACAGCTCCCGCTCCGGCAAGTGCAGGCGATGGGCGGTGGTGCGCAAGAAGCGCCGCGCCATCGGCACGATGTCCGCGCGCCTTTGGCGTAGCGGCGGCACCTCGATGGGCAGCACGTTCAGCCGGTAGAACAAATCTCGTCGGAATCGTCCGCGCTCCACTTCTACGTCGAGCGGACGATTCGTGGCCGCAATGACGCGCACGTCCGCCTCGCGCGTCCGGTCGTCCCCCACCGCCTCGAACGTGCGCTCTTGCAAGACCCGCAGCAGCTTGCCCTGGAGCTCCAGCGGTATCTCTCCAACCTCGTCCAAGAAGAGCGAGCCGCGGTCCGCGAGCAAGAAGCGCCCTTGACGGTCTCGCGCCGCGCCGCTGAACGCACCTCGCACGTGACCAAAGAACTCGCTTTCAAAGAGCTCGCGCGGGACGCTGGCACAGTTCACTTTCACGAGCGGCCCGTCACGGCGCCCGCTCTGGTCGTGGACGGCGGCGGCGATGAGCTCCTTGCCGACGCCGCTCTCGCCCAAGATCAGCACGGAGGAGTCCGTGCGCGCGACCGCCTGCACCTGCGCCAAAACCCGCTTCATCTCCGGGCTCTCTGCGACGACGTCCCCGTGCTGCAGCGCGCTTCGCACCGCCTCGCGCAGGTAGTCTCGCTCTCGCTCGGCGCTCTCCTTCAGCCGCGCAATCTCCTCGAAGGCGCGCGCGTTGGCGATCGCAACCGCGGCGTGGTCCGCGAATACTCGCAGCCAATCCAGGTCCGCCTTCTCGAGCCGACGCCGGCTGAAGAACGCCACGACCCCGAGCACCTGCCCCTTGAAGCACAGGGGCTGTCCGGCAAAGCTCTGTATTCCCTCCGCATCCGCCCAATCTGGCTGCACGAGCCAATCCCGCGGCCCACGCTGGAGGAGCAACGGGCGATTATTCGACGCGATGTATCCGACCTTCCCATACGAGAGCAGGATCTTTTGGTGCGCGCCGTCGGTCCGATTCCAGCGCCGGCTCGGCTCTGCGATGGAGGCACCGATGCTCGCCTTGAGCTCCAGGTACGGGGGCTCGTGCTCGGTGTCGCGCAAGAGCCACACTCGCGCCAGCGCCACGCCGTCCCACATGCCGAGGCCCTGCACCATCTGCATGAGCACGGAGTCGGGCGAGCGCGCCTGCGCGACGGACAGCGCGAGCGACTGGAGCGCGTCCAACTGCATGCGCGGAGCAGCCTGGCGGAGCCTACGTAACGGAGAGGTTTCTAGCTCACGAATTTTGGGGAGCGCCGCGAACGCTCGAGAAGCTTCGGACTTCCGCCGGCCACGCTGCGCGCGTTGTCCAGCCGCGGCGCGAATTCCTCGGCCCGCCCCCAGGCCTGCTACCCGCTATTCACCCACACGCCAGCGTGGTCCGGCGGGGGTGTCCTCGAGGGCGACGCCGGCCTCCGTGAGCAAGTTACGAATCGCGTCTGCCTTCGCAAAGTCCTTGTTCGCGCGCGCGGCCGTCCGCATCGCGAGCAAGCGATCCAACGCTGCGTCACCGCCACGGCCGCTCGCGTTGGTCGCCTCGGGCAAAGCGTAGTCGCCGATCAACTCCGGGTACAGAGCGGCCTCCGCGATCTCGACGCCGAGCACCGCCAGGTGCCGCGAGAGCGTGCGGTACACCGCGAGCGCAGAACCGAGATCGGTCGCTTGCTCGATGCCGCCGGCGTACAGCGCGCTCACGTAGTCGAACATCGCCGCCACTGCGTTCGGGGTATTCAGGTCGTCGTCCATGGCCGCGATGAAGCGATCCAGGAACACCGAGGTCTGCCTCGAGAAAGCGCCGTGCAAGTAGCGATGGCGAAGGCGCGGTACCTGCTCGTCGATCGGACGTTGAGAAGCATACGAGCCAGGCGAGGACTCGATTCCTTCCACGCCCCGCAGCTTGTCGGCCAGGATGGTGACGAGCTTCTTGATGCGCGCATAGCCCTGGCAAGACTGATTCAGCAGCTCCCAGCTGAACGGAAGCTTCGCGCGGTAGTGCTGGGCGGCGTAGAACCAGCGCACCTCGTCGTGGGAATGCCGAGATAACAGCTCCTCGATCCCGATCACGTTGCCTAAGCTCTTGGACATCTTCACGTCCTTGAGGTCTAGGTGCTCGGGGTGGAGCCAGTACCGTACCCACGGGTGCCCGCAGAGCGGTTCACTCTGCGCGATCTCGTTTTCGTGGTGGGGAAACAGGTTGTCGACGCCGCCGCCATGAATATCGAAATGAGGTCCGAACAACGTGGTGCTCATGGCCGAGCATTCGATGTGCCAGCCCGGTCGCCCGTCGTGCCAGTCGCTACGCCCCGTGGGCCAACTTGGCTCGCCAGGCTTGGCCGGCTTCCACAGACCAAAATCGGCGGGGTGGCGCTTGCGTGACGCATCCTCCTCGACGCGACCGCTGGCGCCTACTTGCTGCGCAGCCAAGGTGTTGCCGGAAAGCTGCCCGTAATGCGGGAAAGTTTCGACTTGGTAGAGGACTTCGCCGCCAACCGCGTAGGCGTGGCCCTTCTTTTCGAGCTGGCCGATCATGTCTAGCTGCTCGTCAACGAAGTCGGTAGCACGCGTGTAGGCCGAGTAATCCTTGATGTGCAGCTTTCGGCAATCGCGCCGGAACGTCGCTATGTTGCGTTCCGCGACGTCCACGGGACCCTCCGAGCCCTGCGCCCGGCCGATGATACGATCGTCCACGTCCGTGTAGTTGATGACGCTCACGACGTGTCGCCCCCCGTACTCGAGGTAGCGGCGGAACAGATCCCAGAAGCAGTAGGTGCGCGCGTGCCCGATGTGCATCGGAGCGTAGGTCGTCAGGCCACACGTGTAGATGCGCACGACCTTGGGGTGCGCTGGCTCGAACGGCTCTTTCCGCTTCGTGAGGGTATTGTGCAACTGCAGCGGCATTACCGCGCCTACTTACACTGGCTCGCACGTGGCGACACCATCAAAAGCAGCCTTGCGAGAGCACGCGCAAGGCCGCGCTCCCGCGCTCCTCGTGGTCAATCCGGGAGGCCCGGCAGCTCGTCCTGCCCGGCTTCCACCGTCAAGGACGACGCCTCCAGCTCCGCGCGCGTCAGCGGCTCGAACCACCCTCCGAGGTGAACCGAAAGAAAAGCCTCTACCACGGCGATGAAAGCCACGGTGTTCTCGCTGCGAGCGAAACCGTGCCCTTCATCCGGAAAGACGACATAGCTCACCGGAATTTCTTTGGCTTGCATCGCCGCCACGATCTGGTCCGACTCCTGCTTCTTGACGCGGGGGTCGTTGGCGCCCTGACCGATCAGCAGCGGGCGCTGAATCCGGCTCACGTGAGTCAACGGCGACACTTCCAGTAGCGCCTGCTTGCCAGCCTCCGTTCGGGGATCGCCCACGCGGTGGTGGAACTGCGCGATCATGGGCGCCCAATAAGGTGGCAAAGCCTCCATCAGCGAAACGATATTGGAAGGGCCGACGATGTCGATGGCGCAAGCAAAGACGTCGGGCGTGAGCGTCAAACCTGCGAGCGCGGCGTAGCCGCCGTAGCTCCCGCCCATGATGCAGACCTTCTCCGGATGGGCGATGCCCTCAGCAACCGCCCACGCGACCGCGTCGAGAAGGTCGTCCTGCATCTTCTTGCCCCACTCGCGGTTGCCGCGATTGACGAAGTCCTTCCCGAAGCCGGTCGAGCCTCGGTAGTTGATCGAGAGCACTGCGTAGCCACGATTGGCAAGGGTTTGATGAAGAGGACGAAAGCCCCAGGTGTCACGCATCCAGGGGCCGCCGTGAACCAGCAAGACGAGCGGCAGCGCGGTCTCGGGCCTGCCAGTTTCGCGCGGGTCCGCGTCGGGAGGGAGGCTCAGGTAGCCGAGCAGCGTCAAGCCGTCGCGCGCGCGAAGCGATACCGCGCCCATTCGGGCCAAGACGTGCTGGTCGAGTGACGGCTGCGCGCTGAACAGAAGCTCGCCGCGCCGCTCGACGCGGGCCCAGCGATAGAATTTGGGCGATGCGCGGTCGCAATCGAAGCGAACGATCCACACGTCGTCCTCGAGCGTGCGGGCGACGATTTCTGGCGCGCCGCCGGCGCGGTCGAGGTCCGCCAGCGCCTCCAGGTCCGCTCGAATGGCCGCGTCGATCGCCACGAGCCGCGGGCGGTCGTGATTGACTTGCACGGCCTGTGGGGTGCGGAGCCGCGGGTGGACGACGATTTGGCTCAGATCCACGCGGGCGTCTTCGTAGAGCACCGTCCTCCGGCCGGTGCCCATATCGACCTGCACGAGCGCTGCGGTATCGCGCTCATGGCTCGAGTAACCGTAGAGCTGGGTACCAGCGGCGTCGAAGCCGAAGAAGCCGGTGGTCAAGACGTCGGCTGCCGGTACGTGCTCGAAGACCTCCCCCTCGCCGACGACTAGCGGGTCCAAGCGGAGCCACTCCGCCGAGCCATCCGCGGTCATACGCTGGCCGAGGCGCGGATTAAGGTCCGCGTCGAACACGTATTCCACGAAGCCGTGAGTGTTCTCGAAGACGAGCGCACGCTCACCGCTGCGAAGGTTCACGCGAAACACGTCGAAAAGACGCTGATCGCGCTCGTTGCTACCGACCATCACCGCGTCGGGGTGACGCTCCGACGTCGCGTAGACCTCGATGCGGGAACCTCGAACGCTCACTAGCTCGAGCTCTTGCCCGGTGATGACGTCGACCTTGAAGAGTCTAAAGTTCTCGTCGCCGCCGCTGTCTTGCCAGTAGAGCAAATGTCGCCCGTCGTAGGTCCAGCGATACTGGGTGATCGGCCGCTCATCGCTGACCGTGATCGGCCGGGCGCGAGCCAGGCCGTCGGATTCGGCGACCCAGACGTTCAAGACGCCCCCTGCGGGCGCGACCCAGGACAGAAACCGCCCATCTGGGCTGATTCCGACGCTAGTGCGCTCGGGATTGCCGAAAAGGACCTGCCGCGGGATCAAGTCGCTGCGCGCACGGCCCGCTGCCCGCAATCTCTTGGGCTGCGTTATGGGCCCGTCTTCGCGCGCGATCGGCGCCTCTTCGACCTGCTCGGTTGCGAAGCCATCTCTCGTCATTCTGTCGCTCCCCTCATTCGCGTTGCGCGCGCTGACTTCGAGCGCATCCCCGGTCAAGATAGTTCTCGGATGATCTGCTTGCTAGCGTACAAACGCTCGGCGTGAATCGAACGCTGCTGGCACTCGACCAGGAACTGGTTCGACTCCACGATCGGCCGCGATTGCTCCGTATACTTGATGCTGCTGATGAACTCGACCCAGGGCTCCTGCCCCATGGCGTAGACGTACACCTCCTTCGGCCGAAAGGAGTCGAGCAGGTGTAGCGCCTGCTCACAGCGTGAGCCGGAAAGTCGGCGCGCGGAGTCCATCTCTCGCGTCAATGATGGCCCCATGAGCGGGCCGTATAGCCACGACAGCGGCGCGCCATCGCATTCCATCCCCAGAAACAACACGTCGGCGGGGCCGAGGAACGCGGCCACGTGCTCATAAACGCGCGGCTCCAGCGCGGCCGAGTCCGCGGCGAATAGGATGGTCCGGTGGCCAACACGGACGTGATAGCAAAGCTTGCTCAGGATGTTCAGATCGCCGTGCTCGCCCAGAAATGGCACGCCGGTGATCTCGCAGTCTCCGTCGCGAATGCTCGCCAGCTCACCGAGCTCAACGACCCGCTGGAAGCCGATGTGGCGAAGCGCCAGGGCGAGGCTCGGATCCAGCAACGTCCCGTCCGCACAGCGCGGGACGACTACTTGGCCGATGCGGTGCCGCAGTGGCAACAGCGTCTCCAACATCACGTGATCCTGGTGATTGTGCGTGAGCAGCACGTAGTCGATGCGCTCTGGCAGATCGTGCCAGGAGAAGACCTTCGGGTCGCGCCCGCCGACCGGGTAGCCAACGAGCGGGTCGACCAGGATGCAAAGGTTCGCTGTTTCTACCAAGACGCAAGCGTGGCCGAGATAGCGAATACGGACGTGCCCCGGCTCGACAGGCTCGTGCCGAGGCCGGCCATCGCCGGTCAGCATCTCGAAGAAAAGGCCTTGCTCGCGGTCATTGAGCGAAAGGCGGGCGGCCATGTCGCCC
>JAQSWN010000094.1 GCA_029266615.1 Polyangiaceae bacterium | reverse complement strand
GAAGTGCTCAAATGCCGGGGCGTGAACCACATGCTGGGCGGCCATGAGGTCGAGATCTCCGAAAACGGCATCACGGTACGGCCCCGAACGGAGCTCTTGCTCGCCGCGCGCGCGAGGCTAGCTCCGCCCACGGAGCTCCAGCGCCTCTCCATGGGCGTCCACAATTTGGACGTCATGCTTGGCGGCGGCCTGCTGAGCGGAAGCTCCACGATGCTGCTCGGCTTCTCTGGCAGCGGCAAGACGCTCCTCTCGACGCATTTCTTGGATGCAGGTGCGCGCCGTCAGGAAGCCTGCCTCTACTTCGGCTTCTACGAGTCGCCGGTCCGGTTGGTGGAAGCCGCGGCGCAGGTGGGGCTCGCATTCGAGCAGCACGTAAAAGAAGGGCTCGTCGAGCTGGAGTGGCAGCCACCGCTGAAGTACAGCCTGGACGCCCTGGCCGAGCGTTTGCTGGAGAACGTGCAGCGACGCAAGGTTCGCCGGCTCGTGATTGACGGGTTGGACGGCATACGCCAGAGCGCGTTCCACACCGAACGCACGGTTCGCTTCCTGACCGCGCTGTGCAACGAGCTGCGGGCGCAGGGAGTCACGCTGGTGCTGACGGAAGAGACCCAGAAGATCTTCGGGCCGGAGGTAGAAGTGCGCATCGAGGGCGTGTCGGCGCTCGTCGACAACATTTTGCTGCTCGAGTACGTGGACCTGGACTCGGAGCTGAAGCGCCTCATCTCCATCGTGAAGCAGCGCGGCAGCGGCTACGAGACCACCGTGCGCGAGCTGTGCATCACGAACAGCGGTATCACCCTGCCGGACGACTCGGCGAGCGCCGCCGCTATCATCCAGCAAGGCCGCGAACATCGGCGCGGACACCGAGACAGCCCCGCCGGACGGCGCGACACCCACGGCTCCGGGCGATAGACGTGGAAAAGTTCAACCACGGGCGACCTTGCGTCCGCGGTGGCGGCTCGCGCCCTGAGCACACGCCTTGCAGCTCGCAGGGTATGAACGCCGACGAGGCGCGTCGCACCACACGAACCAGGTCTCACGACAACGAGCCCCGCCGCGGCTCGAAAGGCCACGCCATGCCCCTGAGCTCACTCGGTTCGTGCATGTGGATTGCCTGCGCCGTAGTCGCCTATAGTGCGCCTGCAAGCGCCCAACTCCCGGTGCGCTACGACACGGGGAGCACTAGAGGTGAGGCCGATAGGCGTCCTGACGCAACCGTCGCTGAGGACAAGAACCGTCGCGACGCGTGGATGCTGTCGCTAGAAGCCGTGACTCACGCTCCCGTGGACATGGGCGCCCAGCTGGGGGTGGAGACACCGCAGGGGCTCCGGGCCTCCCTCGGCTATGGATTCGTACCCGGAGGCTACATGAGCCTCCTGACGGGTATTGCGGCGAACGCGAGCGGTGACTCTTACGCCCGCACGCTCTTGGAGGACGCCCGCTATTCGGGCAAGACCTGGCGCGTGCAGATCGGTTTGCGGCCTCTCCGCAAGCTCGGGCTGTACGCGGACGTCGGCTACTCGCGCCTGAGCGCGCGCGGGGACTGGGACCTCTCATCGAGCGGCGTGCCCCAGCTCGAAGCTGTCGGCGGCGGCTACCAGGCCCGCACCGCGCTCGATCTCTGGCTGCTCGAAATCGGCTACCAAGGGCAGGTTGGAGACCGGCTCGTCCTCGGCGTGGCGCTCGGCTGCATGGGCACGTTCGGCTCTTCGACGCGCATCGTCGCGGTCGATGGCGCGCCCACGGACAACGCCATCCTGACTTCGGCCGCGAACCAAGCGGATACGGCGCTGCAGAAGTACGGCTACGTGCCGACGCTCACGCTGCGCCTCGGGTTCGACCTGATTTGATTAGAAGACGAGCAGCTCGCCCTCGGAGGCCACGAGCGGACGTTCTTCGCCGAGCTGGAAATCGGTTTCGATTTCGACCTCTAGCCAGACCAGCACCTTGCCGGCCGTGCTCTCGAACACGACCGGATCCACATCCGTGCGCGGCAACGGCGACAGCTTGACGCCGCGCAGCACGACCGGAGTGCTAAGCGCGATGGTCGCACCGCGCGCGAGTAGCTTGGCCTTCAAACGACCGACGAGCTGGTTGGCCAGCTCCCCGACCCAGTCGCGCGCGCCAGCGTCATGCGGCGCCGCTTCTTCCACGGTGCCCTGAGGGGCGGCGAGCAAGCACGTGCCGCGCACCGAATCCCCCACGAACCCCATGACGCCCGAGAACATGATCTCGTCCGACTCCGCCCAACCGTTGGTGGGGCGCAGCGTGACCCCGTAGGCTTGCATCAGCTCTATGCAGGCGGAGCCGGCCAAGGCTTGGATGGCCCGCGTCGTTTCCGATCGTTCGACGAACATGATGTCCTCTTTCAACGCGCCAACTTGTTGGTGGCCATCAAAAGCATCTCTGGCTTGACCGGCTTGATGAACCATCCCTTGGCTCCCGCCTTCTTGGCCCGCTCGATGAGGCGGTCTTCCGCCTCCGTGGTCATGAGCAGGACCGGAATATCCGCTGTGATTGGGTTCTGACGTAGACGCTCCAGCATATCCAGCCCGTTCATGACGGGCATGTTTACGTCCAGAACGAGCAAAGAAACGTCTGGATTTTTAATGGCAGTGGCAAGACCTTCTGCGCCATCGCGCGCTTCGAGTACGGTGAAGCCGGCCTGACCTAGAGTCCGGCTGACTTCCAGGCGAATCGTTTCGGAGTCATCGACGACGAGTACCTTTTTCACCGCATCCTCGTGGCTAAGGTGGACAACCAGGAATACGGCGCTGCCCCCCAAAAGTTGAGGGGGTATTCATTGGCCGCAGATTTGGTCGTGATAGTTAGTAGAGCACAGGACGTTGCCCGCTACACGCCATCCTCCCAAAGAGACACCGAGCTCCGCGCGCGCGGGAGCGCCCGGCACTCTGCGGCCCTTGTTGGACGCGCTCGTACAAAGCTCGACGGTGGAGCTGTTTCAGTCGCGAGGTATCGCGGTCGCACCCTTACCTTCATCCGTCGGCAACCCACATCATCCGACTTACTTCAACCTGGCCGGCGTGGTGACGCTCTCCGCGCCCAAAGCCAGCGGAAGCATCTCTCTGTCGTGGGCGGATCCGGTCTTCTCGTTGTTCACGCCTCCCATGCCGGCGTCGGCCCTCGGCGCGCGGGACCTCCTGCGAGAGCTCACGAACCAGCTCGCAGGACGAGTGAAGAATCGGCTGCTCAACTTCGCGCTCATGCTCACGATCGGCGTGCCCAGCGTGCTCAGCGGCCAGGCCCTCGAGCGGCAACGCCCGCGGCGTGACACCGACGTCGTCTACTTGTTTCGTACGCTGCGCGGCGAGATCGTCGTCACGATGGACCTCCACATCGATCCGGACACGCTGGACTACTCGGGCACGAGTCGGGTCGCGAAGGAAGGCGACTTCATCGCGTTCTGACAAAAGCAGCGAGGCCCGGCTCCGAAGAGCCAGGCCTCGTTGTTTCCGCGACTACGCCGAGGCGTAGCGCGTGCGAATCAACCGGCGATGCGCTTCACCAAGTCGATGCACTTGTTCGAGTAGCCCCACTCGTTGTCGTACCAGGCGACGACCTTCACGAAGGTCTTGTCCAGCTGGATGCCGGCTTCGGCGTCGAACACGGACGTGCAGGTCTCGCCCACGAAGTCCGTCGAGACGACTTTCTCGTCCGTGTAGCCGAGGATACCCTTGAGCTTGCCTTCCGACGCCGCCTTCATGGCCTTGCAGATGTCGTCGTAAGAGGCTTCCTTCACCAGCTCGACCGTGAGGTCGACGACGGAGACGTCGCTCGTCGGCACGCGGAACGCCATACCGGTGAGCTTGCCGTTGAGCTCCGGAATGACCTTGCCCACGGCCTTCGCTGCGCCCGTCGACGACGGGATGATGTTCTCGAGGATGCCGCGGCCGCCGCGCCAATCCTTCTTGGACGGGCCGTCCACCGTCTTCTGCGTCGCGGTGGCGGCGTGCACGGTCGTCATCAGACCGCGCTTGATGCCGAAGCTGTCGTTCAGCACCTTGGCGACCGGAGCGAGACAGTTGGTCGTGCACGAGGCGTTCGAGACAATCGCCTGGCCGGCGTACTTGTCGTCGTTCACACCCATGACGAACATGGGGGTCTCGTCCTTGGAAGGCGCGGACAGTACGACCTTCTTGGCGCCGGCGGCGAGGTGCTTCTCCGCACCCGCCTGGTCCAGGAAGATACCGGTGGACTCGATGACGTTGTCCGCGTTGACCGCGCTCCAGTTGAGCTTGGTCGGGTCAGTCTCGGCCGTGCAACGGATGGTCTTGCCGTTGACGACGAGCTGGCCGTCCTTCACCTGCACGTCGCCCTTGAAGCGGCCGTGCACGGAGTCGTACTTCAGCATGTACGCGAGGTAGTCGACCTCGAGGAGATCGTTGATGGCGACGATTTCCACGTCACCGCGACCGATGGCAGCGCGGAACACCATGCGACCGATGCGGCCGAAACCGTTGATACCAACCTTGATCGTCATCTTCTTCGTTCCTTTTGCTTTCGTGAGGTCTGTGAAGCTTTGGGACCCGGCTTATACAGAATCTGCGCCGGGTTTCCAGCCTCTCTGTTTCGACCTGGGCCGGCGGGGCCAAGCGGGACTTGCCTAGCACTGGTTCCACCCCGCGCCCACGAGCTAACGCGAGACGCGCCGCGCCAGCGAATTTGGTCGGGCATTTTCTTCGCCACCCCGGCGGCTGACACACCAGAGAAACCGCGCGGCGCCGCCACCCCGCGTTCGCAGCGTGTCTCGACGCGGGAGCGCGCTCGTCTTGGCGCCCTGGCCGCCAGCGCCGTCCGGCGGCCAGGGGCCGCGCCTGCGGGTCGCCGTGTTTTTGCGCCGGGTACCCACGTGGCACCGCCCTTGCTGAAGGGCGCTTCAGAAGGGTCGACCCAACATGACTGAAGCAAAGAAATCATCCAAACAAGAAGCCATTCGCGAGGCGGTGGCCGGTATCGAAAAAACCTACGGCCAGGGCGCCATCATGCGCCTCGGCGAGCGCGCGGTGGAGCCCGTGCAGGTCATTCCAACCGGCAGCCTCGCGTTGGACGAAGCGATGGGCGTGGGCGGCTTCCCACGCGGCCGAATCGTGGAAATTTTCGGACCAGAGTCGAGCGGCAAGACGACTCTGACCCTCCATGCCATTGCGGAGACACAAGCCGCGGGCGGCGTGGCCGCGTTCATCGACGCGGAGCACGCCTTCGACTTACGCTACGCGCGCGGCATCGGCATCGATTTGAAGAAGCTGCTCGTCTCCCAGCCGGACTGCGGCGAGCAAGCGCTGGAGATCGCGGAAGCGCTCACCCGCTCCGGAGCCGTGGACCTCATCGTCATCGACTCCGTCGCGGCGCTCGTCCCCAAGGCGGAGATCGAGGGCGACATGGGCGACGCGCACATGGGCTTGCAAGCGCGGCTCATGAGCCAGGCGCTGCGCAAGCTCACGGCAATCGCGAACAAGACCCAGACCACACTCATCTTCATCAACCAGCTGCGGCAGAAGATCGGGGTCGTGTTCGGCAATCCGGAGACCACTACCGGCGGCAACGCCCTGAAATTCTACTGCAGCGTGCGGCTGGACGTGCGGCGCATCGGCAAGGTGCAGCTCGGAGAGAGCTTGGTCGGCAACCGCACGCGGGTGAAGGTGGTCAAGAACAAGGTCGCGCCGCCGTTCACGGAGGCAGAGTTCGACATTCGTTGGGGGACCGGCATCGATCAGGGGGCGGACTTGGTGGAGACCGCTCAGAGCTGCGGCGTCCTCGAGAAGAGCGGCTCGCACTTCACCTTTGGCGGTAAGAGCATCGGTCAAGGGCGCGACAAGACCCGGGACAATCTCCTGGTGGACGCGGAGCTGTACGCGGCCGTGCGCGGTGCAACCTTGGAGGCGTTGCCGTCGCAGGCGCACCGCGTGCAAAAGGCGAAGGCTGCGTGAGGATTCGCGGCGCCTGGCGAGCGCCGCGCGCCGCTTTTACAAGCACTCCGGTTTGAATTTCTTGATCCCACCCGCGTAGTAGAAGAGTGGGTCACACGTAGTCTCCGGCGGCGGCACGGCCAGCGCGCTCGCGCTGGCCGACGCCACGCTCGGCGCGCGCGGTCGAACCACCATGGCCGGCGCCGCGCTGGGCTTTGGCTCGGGGACGGGCAGGGCGAGCGGGGCGAGCGGGGCGAGCGCGGTCACGATGCGCACGTCAGTGTCGAAGCGCACTCGGGTCTCCTCCGGTTCGAAGCCTGGCGCGGTAATGCGCACGACGTGCACCTGCCTGTCGTACGGCTGCGACTCGGCGTAAGGGTTACCGACGGTCGAGCCGTCCACGCTGATGGTCGCGGAATCGGGACGCGCTTGAATCCGAACTGACACGGTGCGCGCTGCCGCCGGGACGCGCGGAGGCAGCTGGCGCTTGGAGCGCACTCCCCACGCGATGGTCGCGAAGCCCAAGAGCACGAAGCCGACCGCGACCAGCCAGAGCTTGGAGCGAGGAGCGTCGGACGGTAGGCTGCGCGAGGCCGTGAGCCAGGTACGTGACGGCGTGGAGCTGCGCCGGAGCCCTCGCGTTAGCGAGGAGCGCGGGGCGTCGCTCCGCCCGAGCTCGGCCTCGACGCGGAGGGCAGTCTCCTCGCGTCGCTTTGCGAAGCTATCGTTCATGAAGCGCGAAAGCTCGCGGGCCGAGGCATAATGAGAGCGCGTCGCGAGGTACTCCTCGAGCGCAAGCTCCAGCTCCAGCGCGGTTCGGTAGCGATCGTCGCGGTGCGGAGCGAGGGCGCGCCGACAGATAGCGAGGAGCTCGGGTGCAATTGGCTCGCGCTCGTTGCTCGGCTCCGGGATGGCGCCGGCGAGCACGCGCTTCATGATCACTGCGTCCGGGATCCCCTTCCAAAGTCGGTTGCCGCTCAGGGCCTCCCAGAGCATGACCCCGACCGCGAACACGTCTGCGCGCCGGTCCACCTTATCACCGGCGACCTGCTCGGGCGGCATGTAACGGAGCTTGCCCTTGACGACGCCAGTCTCGGTTTCGACGCTGGTGCCAGCGAGCTGCGCGATGCCGAAGTCCAGCACCTTGACTACGCCTTCGTAACTTATCATCACGTTGTGCGGCGACACGTCACGGTGCACGACTTGGAGCGGCGAGTGGTCGTGGCCTCGGAGCTCGTGCGAGTAGTGCAGCCCCGAGAGGACGTCCGAAAGGACGCGCAGGTGCAGCTCGAGCGGCAGCTTCGGCGAGCGGAGGGCGAGCACCGCGTCTAGAGTCTGCCCCTCGATGTACTCCATGACGATGGTCGGGGTGACGTCCTCGAACGCCTCGTAGACCTGTACGACGTTCGGGTGATTGAGCTGCGCCGACAGCCGCCCCTCCGTCATGAACATCTCGCGGAAGTCGGCGTCCTGGGCGTAGATGCTCCGGAGCTGTTTGATGACGAAGAGCTTCTTGAACCCCTCCGGCCCGCCAGCCACCGCCAGCGACACGTTGGCGGTGCCGCCTTGCCCGAGCTCGAACAGAGTGCGGTACTTGCCCGAGCCCGAGCCCCCGGGTGCGAGAGCCTCGGACATCGTACGAGACGGTAGTTTCAGGCTCTACGAGGCGCAACGCCCTTACCCCTCAGGCAAAATTTTGCAAAGTTAAGCCCATTTTTTATGGGTGACTCGCGCTACGGGGCAATCCTGCTGCTACTAGTCGGTTCGCCATGAAACGCTTCTGGCTCGCCCTGGCGGTCACGGCCGCGGGCTGCTTCGCTCCGAACGACAACGTGCTGTTCGACCAAGACGAGGGCGTCGGCGCGTCCGGCGGCAGCGCTTCGATCGCGGGCGCGACGTCTTCCGCAGGCGCCCAATCTGGAACCGATTCCGGGCAGTACGTATCGGGCGCTCCGGGCGGCGGCGCAGGCGGGACGGGCGCCGGCGGAACCGGCTCCGGCGGCAGCTCGCTCAACGGCGGCACGAGCTCACTCGGAGGCAGCGGTGGCAGCGGCGGTGACGCCCCACCGATCCCCGTGGTGGAGAGCTGCGACATGGTCGTCGGCTCGGTGGTCTCGCCGCTGGACGGCCACTGCTACCGCGTGAATGAAACCGAGCTGACTTTCGCCGAAGCGAGCGACGCTTGCGAGCGAGCGGCCGGACACCTCGTGACGATCAGCTCGCCAGAAGAGAACGATTTCGCGCGGGACCTGCACGACGGCGAACACTGGATCGGTGCGACCGACCAACGGGCGTACGACGCGCCCGGAGTCGGCCCGTACGTTTGGGTGAGCGGGGAGCCCTGGGAGTACTCCGACTGGGAGGAGGGGCAGCCAAACGCCTTCGAGGTCGACTGCCCTGCGGATGAGGACACGGACTGCTACGAGCACTGCGGCTTCCAATCTGACGAGGGGGATTGGAACGACCGCTCGTGCTGGCACACCATCGTCTCCATCTGCGAGTGGGACGTGACGGCGGTGGGCGGAGAAGGCGGGGCCAGCGGGGCGGGCGGCGCCGCCGAGCCCACCCCCTATCGGCCGAACGGCCCGCGCTGAGCGGCGCGCCCGCGAAGGGCCAAGGGGCCTGGAGTACCGGGAGACTCGAATCGCCAGGCAAGAAAGCCGTCGATTCGGTCACTTCCTTCCCAAAGTCGTGCGGGTCAGGGTAAGAAAGATCAATTGATCCGAGGGCAATGCCGACCCTGAGCTCGAGCATCGTCAAGCACAACGTGGCTTCGGTGCGCGACGTCGATGAGGCGCTCGCACGCCAAGCCATGTACGGCGGCGATCTAGTCACGAATCTGCTCGAGCTTTCCGCTGTGAGCGAGACCGCGCTCGCGAAAACGTTGGCGGAAACCTACGAGACTGCCGCCGCTCCTGCGGGCGAGCTGCCCGAGTCCGGTATCGAGGTGCTGCGACTCGTGCCGCGCGATCTGGCTCGCCGTTTCGTGCTCTATCCTCTGGAGCGACACGGCGATTCGTTGGTCGTCGCCGTCGCTGAGCCACTGCCCCCGGAGGTGGAGAGCGACTTGAGCTTCTCGCTAGGCCTGCGCGTCGAGCAGCGCGTCGGCTTGGCGGTGCGGATCCAACAAGCGCTCGCCCGCGACTATTCGCTGGGGCTGGACTCGCGCGCCGAACGGCTCCTGGCCCGCCTCGCTGGCCGTCCTGATCCGAACCCGAGCGTCGTGCCCCCACCAGAGCCTCCCTCCGTGGTCGTGGACGTAACGCCGCCGCCCGCTCCGGTACATAGAGATTCGGCGCCCGTCGCGCGGCGCGGGACTATCGACATGGCGAGCTTAGCGGCGCGGAAGGAGCCGAAGCCACGTCGCCTTGGGCCCTACACCGCGGCCATGGCCGAGCGTGACTTGCTCGAGGCGGAAGACAGCGAGGACGTGCTGCGCGCATTCTTCGATTTCGCCTCGCAGTACTTCGACTACGCCGCGCTCTTCGCCGTCCATGGAGATTTGGCGGAGGGCCGTGACGCCGCGGGCGCTGGCGCCCCGCGCGGCCGCGTGCTGTCGCTGGGCATTCCGCTGGATTTGCCGAGCGCGCTGTCACGCGCCGCCGCCGCCGACCGCTTCTCCCTGCTGCGCCTCGGTACCGGCGGGCTGGACGGCGCGCTCGCGCGCGACCTCGACCGTCGCCCGGGTCCGCAGGTATTGCTCCTCCCCGTCCGAGTTCGTGACCGCCCGGTGCTGGTGCTCTACGGCGATCACGGCCATCAAGACGTGCAGCTCGACTCGCTCGGCCAGGTGATCTCGTTCGTGCCGCGCGTCTCGAGCGCGCTCGAGCGTTTGATTTTGAGGCGCAAGCAACGGGGCACGGGCACCTCGGTCCCTCCGCGCATGCCCGCGCGGCCTCGGGCGGCCCCGCTGCCCCGCGCCGAAGAGCGAGCGGCCGCGCTGGCGTCCGCGCTCGGCGTGAACGAAATGTCGAGCTCGTGGCTCCCTCCTCCGGTGAGCTCCGCGCCGCCGCCGGTCGTCACGACGCCGGCTGGCCCGCCCGCCGCTTCGTCGCCTCCGCCCGTTGCCGCTTCGTCGTCGCTCGTCACTGCGACGACGTCGCCGCCTCCGCCCGAGGCAGCGATCACGCTGGACAGTTTGCCGCCCCCCAGCGCTCCCCCCGTTTCTCGTTCGAGCAGCTTGATGCGGCCGGTGATTTCCATCGGCGAGCTGTCGCGCAAAACACCCGCGGGCGGCACCGTCGCGACCGTGCCGACTCAGCCCACCGTAACGATCTCGCATCCGCCCCTGGAAACGGTGGAAGCCGCTGACGAGGGTTGGGAAGAGTTTCAAAAGAAAGAGCGCGGCACCGAGCCCGGGTTGAGCCCGCGCAAGCTCGAGCTCGTGGCGGAGCGTCATTCGGATCCACCGGCGGACCACGTGGCAGAGGCGCCCTCGGCGATCCTCGTCGAGTCTCCCGAAGGTCCGGAGATCTCCGTCGGCAGCGCCGCACTCGAAGACGAGCTGGACCTGCCGCCGGACAGCCACGGCGTACCGCTCGCGCCCGCTTCCCGCTCACTCGCGCACAGCGCCCGTCCCCTTCCGATCGCGCTCGGCTCCGAGGAGCTCAAGCTCCCGACCGTCATCGTGGACTTGGCGAACGACTGCCAGGTGCTGCTCGCGCAGCTGCTCGCGGGCAGCGCTTCCGCGGGCGACAAGCTCGTACAAATTGGCGAGCCCGCGGTCGCCGTGTTGGCGGCTTCATTTCCCGGTCCGATCACGGCCGAGCTGCGGCGCGGCGTGGGCAACGCGCCATCCAAAGCCTCCGAGTGCGGCCCCGTACTGCGCACACTGGCGCGCATCGGCACGAAGGCGGCGGCGGTGCTCGCGGTGCGCAGCGCGGACGCGGATCCGAACGTGCGCGCGTGGGCCACGCGCCTGCTCGGGGAGATGCCGAGCGACGAAGCCGCGCGCGCGGTCGTGCGCCGCTTCGTCGATGACGAGCAAGAGGTGCGCCGCGCCGCGCTCGCCGCCGGGCGGCTCATGCAGGTGAACCCAGAGGCGCGCGCCATGCTCCAAACCGGTCTCGCAGAGCTGCTCGTAGATCCGGCGCGCCCGGAAGAGCAGCGCCACGCCCTCATTGAGGCCATCGCGGATCTTCGGGACGGCCGCGCGGTGCCGACCGTGCGGAGCTTGCTCGAGGATCGCTCCGCGGACATCATACGCTCCGCCCATTGGGCGCTCGTGGTGCTGTCCCGACAAGACTACGGTCTATCGGCAGCGGCTTGGGAAGAGTGGTGGCGTCAAAACTCGAGCCGTCACCGTATCGAGTGGCTGATCGACGCCTTGTCCCACGAATCTCAGGACATTCGTCGCGCCGCGGGCGACGAGCTCAAGTCCACGACGAAAGAGTACTTCGGCTACTACGACGACTTGCCGGTCGCGGAGCGCCAGAAGGCGCAGAACCGTTACCGCGAGTGGTGGGAAACCAAAGGCAAGGCGCGGTTCCGCTGACTGAGTACGAGGCTCGCGGTTGCAGCAACGAGGCCGAGGTGCGCCAGGCCGGCCACGACTCGGACTTTTCCCCCTCGCGCTGACGGTAGCCAATTGCGCGAGTCCATCCGGTAGAGCCGTCCTCGCGCCCTACCGCGCCGCATGACGGCGAGCCGCAGAACGCGTTTAGAGGAACCAGACCGCGACGACGCCGAGCACGGTAGCAACGCCGACCGACACCATCGCCAGCGCTTCCCAAGCGCCGCTGCGCGCATCCGTGAAACGAAGCTCGATGGAAGCGATGCGGCTCACTTCACGCCGCTTGCGACCCGAAAGAGCCAAGTTCGCGGCGCGGAGCGCGGGATCGAAAATCTGCTCGTTGTCAGGCAAGGCGGAGACGTTGGTGCCATGGGCTCGGCTGCGCGCCAAGGAAAAGATCGGGCTTACTTCTTCTTCGCGTCATCTTCCGACGCGAAGCCGCCAACCGGAGCGGATTTCTTCGCACCGGTGAGATCGATCTCCCAGTTTACGGTCTGCTCCGTGCCCTGGTACGCCGGCACGATCACGGCCTTGATCGCTCGCAGCACACATTTGCCGATGGCGGTGTCCTCCCCGTACGGGTCGGTGATGGTCGCCGACTTTACGTGCCCGTCGTTCCCGAACGTCACCGCAACCGTGGCTTTGCCCTTGGCAGACTTTTCGGTCACGGATTCCGGGCAGCTCTCCGCCGAGTTGGCCGCGCGGCTCATCTCCAGCTCGCCCTGCTTCGCGTCCCAACCGCGGCGCCTGTCTTCGTCGGTCTCGCCCGCCGAGCTGTCATCGTAGGCGCTGCTGTTCCGCTGCTTCTGCATCTGCTCCGCGCCAGCTTGCTCCTGCTCGGCGATGAGCTCGTCCGGCGTTTTGACGTGGTCCGCTTCCATGCTGGGACCACACGCCGACAACAGACCGAGGACCAAGACGCTCAAAGCTACGCGCTGCATGGCCGGTATCCTAATCGAGCGGCCGATCCCGAAACAACAGCCATACGGTAATTCCGACCTATTTTTCCAGCGCGGGGGTCTGGGGCAGGCCTGGTTACGGGCAGCCCAGCTGGTCTGCCCCTCCCTCCTCACGGCCGCCCGCCGTCACGCCCCTCCCCCCTCTCTGCCCGCACCACCTCGGTCGAAGCCAGCCCCGGATGCCCGTGTCGAGCGCGACGGGACACGGGCGGCACGGAGCGATGTTTGGGGGCTCGCGCTGCCTCGGTGCAACGCCATCCACACAGCCCAGGGCGGCACTGCCATAAAATCTTAACCTCGTACGCACTCTGCCTGCCGCTAAACCGACAGCCCGAGACCGTCCCCCACGCCAGCGCGACCCCAAAATTCTCGCGCGCGCTGGCTCAGCTCTTCGTTCATCCTGGTTCCCGCCACCTCACCATGCCCGGCGACAGCCGCCGTGACGTCCCCCTCAACGGCGCCAGCGCGAACCCCAAAATCTCGCGCTCGCTCACACGACTCCCGTCTCCCTGTCTCCTGCGAATCTCGACCCGACCAAAGAGGAGCGTTGGCGGGAAGCCCCGCTCGCGCTTCAGGCGCTGGCTCGGCCCAACCCGACTCACAGATCGGTGATTTGGTAGTCCTTGATCTTGTAGAGCAGCGCGCGGTGGCTGATTTCCAGGACTTCGGCGGCGCGGGTGCGGTTGCCCTTCGTCTTTTGCAGCGCGCGGCGGATCAGGATTTCCTCGATGATGCGCGTGGTCTTTTTGACGGAGAGCTCGCCGCTTGCGAGCTGTACCTGGACGGGGTCACGAGCTTCCCGGATGCGTTCCGGCAAATCCGCGGCGATGATTTGTTCGCCTTCAGCGAGGACCATGGCTCGCTCGATGGTGTTCTCTAGCTCGCGCACGTTGCCGGGCCAGGCGTACTCGTAGAGGAGGCGGCGCGTCTCCGTGTCCAGGCCGCGGATGGAGGTGCCGAGCCGAGTGTTGTTCTTGGCGACGAAATGATCGATGAGGAGCGGGATGTCGTCGCGACGCTCACGGAGCGGGGGGCAATGAATGGCGAGCACGTTGAGGCGATAGAACAAGTCTTCGCGGAAGCGACCGGCTTTGGTTTCGTTCTGCAGGTCCCGGTGAGTGGCGGTGATGATGCGCACGTCGACTTGCAGGTCGCGCCCTTCACCGAGGCGACGGATCTTTTCGTCTTCCAGAACGCGCAGGAGCTTGACCTGCAGCCCGAGCGGCAATTCCCCGATTTCGTCGAGGAAAAGCGTGCCCGTGGTGGCTTCTTCGAACAGCCCGCGACGGTCGTTCACGGCGTCCGTGAAGGCGCCTTTCTTGTGACCGAACAGCTCGCTCTCGAGCAGATTTTCGGGTATGGCGCCGCAGTTGACGGCTACGAAGGGGCCGCCGCGGCGCGTGCTACGCCGGTGGATGGCGCGGGCGACGAGCTCCTTGCCGACGCCGCTCTCGCCCGTGACGAGCACGGTCGTCTTGTACTCGGCGATCTTCGTGATGGTACGAAAGATCTCCTGCATGCGCGCGCTCTTGGCGAGGATGTCCTCGAAGCGGTGCTCTTTGCGAATCTCGTCGCGCAGCGCTCGGTTTTCCCGCCGCAGCAGCTCGCGCTCTTCGGCTTTACGTAACGCGAGCACGACCTCGTCCGGCTTGAACGGCTTCTGCACGTAGTCGTACGCGCCGGCCTTCATGGCGTCGAGCGCGAGGTCCATGTTGCCGTACGCGCTCATGACGATGACGGTCGCGTCATTGCCCTTGGCCTTCAGCGTGGAGAGGAGGTCGAGCCCGCCCATCTTGGGCATGCGGACGTCCGTGAGGACCACGTCGGGCCCGAACGAGTCGACCATCGTGAGGGCTTCTTCCCCACTCGAGGCAGTTTCGACCTCGTAGCCGTGGCGACGCAGCAGCGTGCGGAGCACGACGCGCAGGTTTTCCTCGTCATCTACGACCAATACTCGGCGCACTATGCAAAAAGTTTAGACCGCCAAGGCAGGCTCCGCAAACCCGTTCTAAGCCTTGGAGAATCCACGGTTGATCGCGGAAGCCTGGATCGGGATATACACGCTGCCCATGCTCGCCGGCCTCGACCAGCTTTACAGCGCCCAGATCGGAAACCTCCGCCGCCGCCTGCGAGGTGAGCGGCTCGCCGTCCTCACCCACGCCGCGGCCATCGATCGCCGGGGCCGACACCTGCTCACCGTGCTGGAAGAGCTGGGCGCTACGCCGCAGGTCATCTTCACGCCGGAGCACGGGCTCGACGCGGACGCTCAAGCCGAAGAGCCCGTGAAGGTTCCGTCGACGCCAGGCGCCGAAGAGGGGACGCCCGGGCCGCGCATCGTCAGCCTCTACGGAGATACCAAGGAGCGTTTGTCGCCGACGGCGGAGGAGCTGGAAGGCGTGCAGCTCCTGGTGATCGATTTGGCCGACGTGGGCAGCCGCTACTACACGTACGTGTGGACGGCCCTGCTCGCGGCACGCGCCGCCGCCGCTAAGGGCATCCACACGGTCGTGCTGGATCGGCCGAACCCCATCTCCGGCGATCCGAGCGTGCTGGAAGGCGCGCCGCAGCGCGAAGGCTTCACGTCGTTCGTCGGCCTGGAGCCGTTCCCGATCCGACACAGCCTCACCCTCGGCGAAATGCTCGCGCAGATCTTCGAGCGGGACGGTCACGCGCTCGGTCCGGAAGGCGCGCTCTCGGTCGCGCGCGTGCTCGGTTGGGAGCGGCACCGCACGGCGGAGGCTTGGGGCCGGCCTTTCATCATGCCCTCCCCCAACATGCCAACGCTGGAGACGGCCCTGGTTTATCCAGGCGGCTGCTTGCTAGAGGGCACGAATTTGTCCGAAGGGCGCGGCACCACCGCGCCGTTTCAGCTCGTAGGCGCTCCGTTCTTGGACGGCGCGGCGCTGGCGCAGTCGCTCGGTGAAGCGGGCACGCCGGGTGTGCTCGTGCGTCCCGTCGCGTTCAAGCCGAGCTTCGAGAAGCACGCCGGTCAGCGCTGCAGCGGCGTGATGCTGCACGTCACCAACCCGGCCCTGTTCAGGCCCGTCGCGACCTACCTCACGCTCATCACCCTGGCCCGCGCGCAGAACCCGGAAGCGTTCCAGTTTCGCACTACACCCTACGAGTTCGAAACGGAGATCCCCGCCTTCGATTTGCTCTGCGGCTCCGCGGAGGCGCGCACCGCGATCGCGGCCGGCGCGTCGGCGGAGGACGTCGTCGCCACGACCGCGCCGGTGGATCCGTCCTTCCGCGAAGCGGTGGTCGCGGCGGAAGCGCGGCTCGAGCGCGCCGCGATTTGAGCGCGCGAACTCGGGCCCGCTCTAAACCATGACGTGCTGAACGTCGTCGACCGACTTCGGGACGGCGGCGCTCAGCACCTCGTAACCCGTAGGAGTAACGAGCACGTCGTCTTCGATGCGGATGCCGCGCACGTCCGCGAAGCGCGCGAGCACCGCGCGGTCGAGCGCGCTCTCGAGCTCCCCCACTTCTTCCGCCCGGGCGAGGATGCGCGGGATTTGGTAAAAGCCGGGCTCGATCGTGACGCACATGCCCGGCGCGAGATCGCGATCCAGCCGCAAATATCGGTCGCCGGGCGCCTCCGCGCGGCTGCGACCGGGGGCGTAGCCGGCGCGATCGCCGAGATCTTCCATGTCGTGCACGTCTAGGCCCAAAAGGTGGCCAACTCCATGCGGGAAGAAGAGCGCCGCCGCGCCGCGCGCGTACAAATCGGCAGCGGAGCCGCGCAGGATGCCGAGCCCGATGAGCCCTTCCACCATCGCGAGCCCCGCGGCGCGGTGCACGTCCAAGTAGCGCACGCCCGGCGCGACCTTTGCGATGGCCGCGAGCTGCGCGGCGAGCACGACCTCGTACGCTTCGCGCTGGGTGCCCGAAAAGCGCCCAGACACGGGCCACGTGCGCGTCACGTCTCCCGCGAAGCCCTCCGGCGTCTCGGCGCCAACGTCCGCCAGCAGCAGGTCCGCCTTGGTGAGCACGCCGTCGTGACGCTCGTTGTGCAACACCTCACCGTGAACGGTGACGATGGAGCCATAGGCGGTGGCGCAGCCGGCCGCGATGATCTCGGCTTCCATGGCGGCGCGTATGCTGGCTTCGCGCAGCTCGGGCCGGGTGGCGCGCATGCCAGCAAGGTGGGCGCGATGAGTCACCGCCGCCGCTTCCTTGAGCTGCGCGACGGCGGCGTCGTCGTGGCTGAGCCGGAGCGCGATCATCGACTCGGCGAGCTCCGCGTCCGCACCTTGCAGCTCTTCGCCTCCGCCCGGCTCCAGATCGCGGTCGAGCAGCTCCGACAGCCAGAGCGCGCAATCGAGATCCTGCGGGGGCAGCGCGGCGATGTTCTCGGCGCCTTGCAGCTCTTCGATCGGCCGCACCTCGAGCCCGAGCTCGTTGGACCAGTCCGTGAGGCTTGGCATCGGCCCCGTCCAAAGCTCGGCCTCCGGGTCGGCCGGGGGGGCGAACAGCGTCGCGCCCTTCGGATGGATGAGGAGCGCCGCGCCCTCAATCGAGCGGCCGACGAGGTACAGGAAGTGGCTTTCCGCGCGGAACGGGAAGCGGTTGTGCTGAAAGTTCCGCGGGCGCGAAAGACCCGCGACGAGCAGGGCCGGGCCGCGCAATCGTGAAGACAGCCGAGCGCGACGCGCGGCAAAAACCTGGGGTTGAGAGGCTTTCGTCCACATCGGAATTCCCATGCGATCCACGTGCTTCGGAGCTTCGTACCAGGGACTGCCCCGCTCAGAAGTGGCGGCCGAGCGAGCGTAGCAGCTAAACTCGCCCCCGCTGAAACCGATCGGGGCGTTCGCGCATAAACGCGGGCATGTCCGTCTGTCGGCGATCTTCGCCGTCTCGGCACAACCAAAAAAGAGGAGTGGCAATGGCTTTTAGTCTTTCGAAGTCGATCGTGGCTGCGGCATCTGCCGGTTTGATGGTCGGTGCGCTGGCCGCTTGCGGTGGCAGCGCTCCTCCTGCGGAGACACCGGCCGCGGAAGCTCCCGCCGCAGAAATGCCGGCTGCGGATGCCCCGGCTGCGGACGGTGCGGCCCCCGCCGCAGACGCCGCTGGCGCCAAGGAGTGCTGTAAGGGCAAAAACGAGTGCAAGGGCAAGGGCTCCTGCAAGACCGACGCGAACGCGTGCGCCGGCAAGAACGAGTGCAAGGGCCACGGCGGCTGCAACGGCCACTGCCCGAAGTGAAGCAAAGTCGGTGAAACGACCTCGGGCGGCCCGCGTAGAAAACGTGGGCCGTTCGTGTTTCGAGGCTGATGACGAATGATGAGCGCGATGAAGCCAGATCTCGGAGTCGGCGTCGGCCTGCGGGTGCCCCACTACGCGGCCATCTTGGCCGAGCGCCCCGCCGTGGATTTTTTCGAGGTCATCAGCGAAAACTTCATGGTCGAAGGTGGCAAACCGCTCCACCACTTAGAGCGCGTGCTCGAGCACTACCGGGTCGTCCAGCACGGCGTGTCCCTAGGGATCGCGGGGCCGAACCCGCCGGACCGAGCGTATTTGCAGCGGCTCAAGCTCCTCGTTTCCCGGACGAAGACCCCCTGGGTGAGCGACCACTTCTGCTGGTCAGGCGCGGGCGGCGCGCATCTGCACGACCTCCTGCCCATCCCATACACGCCCGAGGCGGTGCGGCGCATCGCGGAGCGGGCGCGCATGATTCAGGATTTCTTGGAGGTGCCGTTTGCCCTCGAGAACACCTCCAGCTACCTCACTTACCGCTCCAGCACGCTGACGGAGTGGGAGCTCATCTCGGAGGTGGCCGAGCGCGCCGATATCGGCCTGCTGTTCGACGTGAACAACGTCTACGTGTCGGCGTACAACCACGGCTTCGACGCGCAGGAGTTCGTGCGCTCCGTCCCGCACGAGCGCATCTTGCAGATTCATTTGGCCGGGCACACCAACCTGGGCAAGTACATCATCGATACCCATCGGGGCACCGTCATCGACGCGGTGCTGGACTTGTACCGAACGACCATCGCGCTCGCGGGGCCCGTCTCCACCCTCATCGAATGGGACGACGAAATCCCCGCGCTCCCAGTGCTGCTAGCCGAAGCGGAACGGGCGCGCCGAGTGCGAGACCAGGGTCTGGCGCTGCGAGCCGGGCAGGTGGTGCCGACCGGCCCTTCCTCCGCGAGCCCCGTGGTGGCGAGCGACGCCCCGCTGTGGCGGCAAGGTGGGCCGCGTGAGTCCGCCGCCGACGAGGCGGTCGGATGAGTGACCTGACCGCTTTGCAAGAAGGCATGGCGGCCGCGCTTCGGTCCCGCGGCGCGCTAACCCAGAGCGAACAATGGTCCCGGTTTGCGTCCGAGCACATCGGCGGCAACTCGCGGCTTTCACCCGTAGAGCAGCTGGAGATTTACCGCGAGCAGTTTTGGCTCCGCCACACCAGCTCCCTGGTGGAGGACTTCCCGGGCCTCGGAGGCATCCTCGGCCAACGAGAGTGGGAAAAGCTGGTGGAAGCGTACCTGTCTCAGGTGGCCCCGCAGAGCTACACGCTGCGAGACCTCGGCTTTCGGCTGCCGGAGATCATCGCCCAGGCCGGCTGGCTTTCGCACCAGGCGCTCTGCTTGGACATGGCCCGGCTCGAGCTCGCGTACGTCGAAGTGTTCGACGCGCCGGACACTTTGCCCCTGGCGCCTGAGCGGCTCGCGTCCATCCCCGAGGAATCCTTCACGGAGGCGCGATTGCTGGTGGCGCCCTGCGTCCGTTTGCTCACTCTGAGCTATCCAGTCGCGGACCTGCGCCGCCAGCTGCGCGTCGAAAGTGACGAACCGGTGGCGATCCCCGAGCCGCGAGAAACGCGCCTCGTGGTCTATCGGCGCGACCTCCGCCTGTGGGACATGCCCGTATCAGCCGTTGCGTATTCGTTTCTGAGCGGCCTTTCGGAGGGCAAAACCCTCGGCGGCGCCGCGGAGGTCGCGGCGCGCCTTCCGGGGGGCGAAGCGGAGCTGACCAGCAGCATCGGTGCTTGGCTGCAGGAGTGGACGCAAAAGGGCCTGCTCGCTGACGTGCGACTCTGAGAAAAGCGCGGCAAATCCTTGCGAAATGGCCCGCCTCTTGCTACGCGCAAAGGGTGGGTGCGCTCCCGGCTCGAATTGGGTCCGTGCAGAGCGGGCGTCGAGCCCTGCTCATGGGAGTCGTGAATGCAACGCCCGACTCGTTCTACCAGTCCGGGCGGAGTGAGACTCACGCTCAGGCCGTGGCACGCGTGGACCAACTGCGAACGGAAGGGGCGGACATCGCGGACATCGGCGGTGAGTCGTCGCGTCCTGGCGCCGAGCCGGTGGGAGAAGACGAGCAAATCGCGCGCGTAGAGCCCGCGGTAGCGCACGCCGTGGCGACCGGCCAGCTGCTGGTCTCAGTGGATACGACCCGGCCGCGCGTGGCCGAGCGCATGCTCGCAATCGGTGCGGTGCTCGTGAACGACGTGTCATGCCTGGCAGACGCGGACCTGGCGCGCGTCACCGCGCGGGCCGGCGCGACCCTGGTCTTGATGCACACGCGAGGCTTGCTGGGATCGATGTCCGGCTTCTCCGAGTATCCGGACGACGCCTACGACGACGTCGTGGCCGACGTGCGACGTGAGTGGTGCGCGGCCCGCGACCGCGCCGTCGCGGCCGGCTTGCCGGCGGAGCGTATCTGGTTCGACCCCGGGATTGGCTTCGGCAAGAACGCGCGCCAGTCTTTCGAGCTGTTACGACGCCTGGGCGAGCTGCGGGATCTCGGGGTGCCGCTCGTCGTCGGAGCCAGCCGTAAATCCTTCATCGTTGCGGTGGACGACGTCGGGCCCGAAGAGCGCCTCGGCGGCACGATCGCGGCTTGCTTGTGGTGCGCGGCGCAAGGCGCGGCCGTGCTCCGCGTGCACGACGTACGCGCGGTCCGGCAGGCGCTTTCGGTCGCGGCCGCGCTCGGTCCCCCTCCCCTCGCGGAGGCCGCTCGTGTTTGAAGCCGTCCGCGCCTACTGGGACGGCCGCACCGTGCTCCAGCTCGCGCGCGACGCGCTGGACGTCTTCCTGGTTTACTACCTGGCCTATCGCGCGCTCCTGGTGCTTCGCGGCACCCGCGCGATGCAGGTGGGCCTCGGGTTGTCGCTGGTGTTCGTGCTGTACGTGGTGGCCCAGGTGCTGCGCCTCACCACCGTGATCAGCGTGATGGGCGCGCTCATCTCGAGCATGCTGCTCATCATCGTCGTCGTCTTCCAGAGCGACATCCGCCGCGGCTTGCAGCGCGTCGGAAGCCGCGCCTGGTTCGGCAGCCTGGTGCGGGCTCAAGAGACCAAAGTCATCGACGAAGTGGTGGAGGCCGCGACGGAACTGGCGCGCCACCGCATCGGCGCGCTCATCACCTTCGAGCAAGACGCGAACTTGGACGAGTTCGTCGGGGTCCACAAGGGGCACACGCTGGACGCGCAAGTCACGCGGGAGCTCTTGGTCGCGCTGTTTTTGCCGGAAAGCATGAACAAGCTGCACGACGGCTCCGTCGTCATTCGCAATCTGCGCGTCGCTAAGGCGGGCGTCTTCTTCCCTATGCCGGAGGGCCGCGTCGTGGACGACAGCTTCGGCTCGCGGCACCGCGCGGCGCTGGGAATCACGGAAGAAACGGACGCGGTCGTGGTCATCGTCAGCGAAGAGCGCGGCACGATCAGCTTTTGCTTCAACGGCAACATCGCGAGCAACCTGGACGGGCCCAAGCTCCGCACGATGCTGGACGCGATTTTCAGCCCCAAGGTGCGGAAGAAGTCGCGTCGCAACAAAGTGGCACGGGACACGGCACCGGAGTCGTTGTCCAAGGCCCCCCCCCACGCCGAGCTGGAGACGTCGCGCGTCTCTCGGGAGCGTGACAGCCAGCCGGACTCCATCGCGCCGCGCATCAGCTTGATCGCGGAAGAGGTGTTGGCTCGTCCCAAGAGCGAGCCGCCTCCCCCGCTTCGCACCAGCGGCGCCATCACGCCCGCTTCCCCCCCCGCGTCCGCTCCCCTGCGGGCCGCCGCGCCCGTCAATCCAGCAACCGCGCCTCTGCGCACCCCCGTCACCCTCAGCGGTGAGCGGGACGCGGTCGTTCCGCCCGGCAGCAGCGGGCGGGACTCGCAAGGGGACAGCTGATGGTGCGCACCTTTCTCGCCAATCTGCTGGTGTTCGTGCGCGACTCGTTCACGGAGAATTTGGGGCTCAAGGCACTCGCGATGGCGTTCGCGCTCGGCCTGTTCGCGTTCATTCACGGGCAAGAAGAAGAGCAGCAGCGCACGGTCCCGGTCGCGCTCGTCATGCGCCTCCCCCAAGCGGCTTCGGAGCGAGAGCTGATGACGCCCATCCCGGCCAGCATTCACGTCACGCTCCAGGGCAGCGCCCGCGCGATCGACAATCTGCTGCAGGCCGGGATTCCGCCGGTCGAAATCGATCTACGTGACGGGCGGCGCGAGTCGGTCGTGTTCGACGAGACCATGTTCACGCTCCCGGCCGAGACGAAGATCACCATCATCGATCCTTCGAGCATCGAGCTGACGTGGGAGGACGTGGCAACGCGCCAGATCCCGATCCAAGCTGCCATCACCGGCCAGGCGGCAGACGGCTACGTCGTGAAGGGCGAGCCAGACGTGGACCCCAAGACGATCACGGTGAGCGGTCCGGTCAGCGCCATCGAGGTGATGCAGTTCGCGCGCCTATCGGCCTTCGACGTTTCGGGGCTGAGCGAGGGCGTGCACAAGCGCCGTCTCGGCATCGATTCGCCGCCGCAACGGGTTCGCTACTTGGGGCCGCAGGCCGCGACCGTGTCCGTTACCGTGGCCCGGCGTGTGAGCGAAGTTCGCTTCGAAAACCGGCCTGTCGAGGTCGTCGGCGTCGCGGGCGGCAGTGTCGCCCCCCGCACGGTGGACGTCGTCGTCGCAGGGCCGCCGGAGATCGTACGCGCCCTGAGGCCCGATCAGATCGTCCCCGTCGCGGACCTGACCAAGGTGGAAGGTTTGGACCTGAAGGAGCTGAAGCACGGCTCCGCTTCGGTGAAGGTGACTTTGCCGCTCTCGCACGCCGAGGCCGAGCTGCAGCCGCCCGTCGTCAACGTGAAGTGGTGACACGTCCGCCAGCGCCGTGGGCGTGGGTCGGAGCGGCCGGGCTCAGAGCAAGGTGATGGTGACGCGTGAGCGCGCCTCCTGATAGAACGAAGACATCGCCGCACCGAGCCGCTTGCTCACGTACCAACGCAGGAGCAAGGGACGAACTCGCGCGAACGGCTCGTTTTGCAGGCCTACGGGGGCGCTGCGCTGAATCGCTTCCAGCTCCGCGTCGCTCGGCCGCAGCATGGGCGCGACCATGCGATCCAGATAGAGGCTGGCGCGCGCCTGGCGGCGTAAGATGCCCGACAGCTCCGCGTTGCTGATGCTCTCTGCCCGCTGCGCCGTGAGCAGCGCGTCTTCACCGCCGACGCGATCGACGAGGAGCTTGCGAGCCAGCTCCACTTGACGCGCGACCACGGCCTCGGGCGGCTCCGGCTCGATGCGTAAGCTCGAGAGCAGCACCTCCGAGATGTGTCTCTCGAGCGCGGCGCTGACGTGACGGTCCCGATACGGCGCGTCCGGACTGCGATCCTGATCGGCCATCGCCTGGAGCCGCGCCTCGAACGCCAAGCGCCGCTCGTAGACGAAGCGCGGCCGCTCGACGCCTCCCGTTTCCGGAGCATAGAAACGCACCACGGCTCGGTCCACCACGAGCGGCTCCGCGCGCGCGCTCGCAGCAAGCGCGAGCGCGGCCGTGAGACCAGTGAGCCAGACGAGCGGTCGCATGCGAGGCGAGATTATAGCCCCTCGCCGCCGCCGCAAAGGCCCTCAGCGCGCCGCGGGGCGCTTGCGAGACGACGGCGTCGCCTCTTCTTCCGTGCTCGCCACCGGCGGTTCCAAGACGGCGGCGTCCGCGGTCGGGACGACGGGCGCGAGCGGCTCCGAGGATGCCGCCGGATCGCTGCTCTCCACGCCGCTGTCGCTCGAAGGCTCCCGCGCTGAGAAGCCACGCGCCGCTCGGCGCGCCTTCACGAACTCCGCGAAGGCGATCACCTTGTCGAGATCGCGCGCGCTGAGCGTCTCCACCAGCTCGTGCAGCTGCTTGCGTAGGGTGTCGATGTTGCGAGTACGGCGGGCGACGTCCCCGCCCGCGACGGCTTCTTTCTCGCGGCCCTCTTTTGCGAGCCCGAGCGCGGGCTCGGTCGGCCAAACGACGCGCGGCGTCGGCTTCAGCGCGTGCGCGGCGAGCCAAGCTTCCATGAAGACGCGCAGCCGCTCACTTCGAAACGCGAACCAACGCTCGCGCTCCGCGCCATGGCTCATGAGCACGTCTTTGAAGCGACGGAACGCCCCCTTGCCGTCGATTGCTTGCGTGAGCAAGTCCGACAAAGGCTTGTCCTCCACCATGGGGATGAAGCGCTCCATCCAGCGGTACTGCTCGCGCGAGCTCACGGGCTCGATGCGCATGTAGCTGGTGTCGGAGGCGATGCGCTGATGCATCTCCGGGTCCGCGATGCCGTCCACGACGCGCAGCACTTCACCGGTCGAAAGGTGCAAGTAGCTATGCACCTCCGGAGCGTTGTTTTCGAAGGCGTCCTCGAGCGCCTCCCAATCGATCGGGACGTCGCGCGGCGGCTGTCCCGCTCCAGCACCGCTCTTGTCCGAGTCCGACATCGATCCCATTTCCTTTCGCGAAAAGCCGAGCCTTCAGTCCTGCGTGGAACGAGCCCGCGCCACGGCGTCGTGCCAGGCTGAAAGCCGAGAAGCACGTTCTTCTTCCCTCATCGTGGCAGGGAAAGCTCTGTCTAGCTTGACGATTTTTGCGGCATCGCGACCATCCGCATAAATTCCGGCCCCGAGGCCGGCCAACATCGCGGCGCCTCGCGCCGTCGACTCGAGGTCCAGTGGCCGCTCGACCGTGAGGCCAGAGACGCCCGCTTGTAACTCGAGCAGCAAATCATTTTCGACCGCGCCGCCATCCACGCGCAGGCGCTCGATGGGCGTACCGAGATCCTCTCGCATGGCGGCGACGACGTCGTTCACGGAGTAAGCAATGGCGTCGAGCGTGGCTCTTGCCAAGTGCGCGCGCGTCGTGCCGCGGGTGATTCCACAGATTAGCCCGCGAGCGCCCGCATCCCAATGAGGGGCGCCCAGTCCTGAGAGCGCGGGGACGAACTGCGCGCCGCCGCTGTCGGGCACGCTGCGCGCGAGCGCCTCGATCTCTTTCGCCGCGCCGATGATGCCCAAGCCGTCCCTCAGCCATTGCACGGCGGCCCCGGCGATGAACACGCTTCCTTCGAGCGCGTACATAACCTCACCTCCCGCGTGAATTCCGAGCGTAGAAAGCAGCCCAAAACGGCTCGGTACCGGCCGCGAGCCGACGTTCACGAGCAGGAATGCGCCGGTACCGTAGGTGCATTTAGCGTCACCAGGAGCGAGGCAACCTTGCCCAAACAGGGCCGCGTGCTGGTCGCCAGCGAGACCCGCAATGGGAATTCCGTCGCGTTCGTCGCGTCGGTCACGTGAGGCGCAGCCGCGCCGCCGCCGGCCAACCGATAGACGAGGTACGAGTCCACCGTGCCGAACGCAAGCTCACCTCGCTCGGCGCGCTGACGAGCGCCCGGAACGTGGTCGAACAACCACGCGAGCTTCGTGCCGCTGAAGTACGGGTCCAGCACGAGGCCCGTCACTTCTCGAACGCGCGCTTCGTGACCTTCCGCTTTGAGCCGCTCACAGAGCGGCGCCGTACGGCGGTCTTGCCAAACGATCGCCTTGTGAACCGGCTGTCCGGTGTCTCGCTCCCAAAGCAGCGTGGTCTCGCGCTGGTTGGTGATCCCAATGGCGGCGATGTCGGTGCCGCTGACGTTAGCGACCGCCAACGCGTCGGCCACCGCGCCCTCGACGGACGCCCAGATCTCGCGCGCGTCGTGCTCGACCCAGCCGGGCTGGGGAAAATGCTGCGGGAACTCACGTGTCGACCGGCCGAGCGTCGCGCCCTCTTTCGACATGACGAGCGCGGTGGTGCCCGTCGTCCCCTGATCGATGGCTAAAAGGTGCTTGGCCACGGTCTTGGGACTCTACTCCGCTATCGCACCTCACCCGCAAGCTCATCCCGCTCACGCAGGCTAAAGCGGGTGG
>JAQSWN010000093.1 GCA_029266615.1 Polyangiaceae bacterium | reverse complement strand
ATCCTCGCGCGAGGTTTGACGCCGGAGACGGAGGTGACGCTGAGCGGGTCGGTGTTGTCCAGCGAAGGGGTGCTGTCTCCCTTCGTCTTCACGACTCGCACCAGCGCTCCGCGCGTTCACCTCGTGCTGAACGAAGTGCTCTCCAATCCGCTCGGGGCCGAGACCAGTGGGGAGTGGATCGAGCTGTTGAACGACTCCAGCCTCGACGCGTCACTGAGCGGCCTTTGGCTCGAGGACTCCGGAGGGCGCATCACGTTGCCGGACGTGACGCTGCTGCCCGGCGAGCTGGCACTGCTGGTCGCCGAGAGCTTCGCGGTTTCAGTCGCGGACGTGCCCGTTCCGGCCGAGGTGCGGCTGATTCCGTTGCCGAGCGTTGGCACCCGGGGACTGTCCAACAGCGGTGAGGTGCTGCTGCTCGGCGGGTCGGAAGGCGTGATCTCCAGTTTTCCTGCGCTCGCCGCGCCGCACGCCGGGCGCAGCTTGGCTCGGCGCGCACCGGGGGCCGCGGATGGCATCGCGGCGTCCTTCGCCGAGCACGGCGGGCGAGGGGCGTCGCCAGGCGCGCCCAACACCTTCGAAACCCCCTAGTGCAGCGCAAGTGAGATAGCAGCAACTTGGGGAAGCGGCGCTGCGCTTAGCTACTTGCCGGAGATGGTCATGCTCGCGACGCGCACCGTGGGCGCCGCGGTGGAGCTCTTCAGCTCCAAGTCGTCGCCGATCGCGTCGATGGCCTTCAGCATCGCGTCCAAGGTGGAGGAGATGGTTATTTCGCTGACCGGAAACGCAAGCTCCCCGTTCTCGATCCAAAAGCCAGCCGCGCCACGCGAGAAATCCCCGGTGATGGCGTTGAAGCCGAAGCCCATCATTTCCGTCACGTACAGCCCACGCGCGGTGCTCTTGACGATGTCCGCGGCTTTGGTGCTGCCCGCCTGCAGGATGAAGTTGCTCGTGGAAGCGCCGATGGAGCCGCCGCTGCGCGACGCCGAGGCCGTGGACTGCCGCCCCATTTTTCGAGCGCTGTAGCTGTCCAGCAGGAATGTCTTCAGGGTACCGGCCTCGACTACGACATTCTTGCGGGAGCGCAGGCCCTCACCGTCGAATGGGCGTGAGCCGGGCCCGCGCACGATCAGAGGGTCGTCCACGATGGTGACGAGAGGGCTCGCAACGGGGGTGCCCTCACGCTCGAGCAGGTAGCTGGACTTGCGCCAGAGCGCGCCGCCCACGATGCACCCGGCCAAGCTGCCGATCAGCGAACGCGCGACGTCCGGGTCGAACACGACCGGCGCTTCCGTGGTCGCGATCTTCTGCGCGCCCAGCTTGCGCAGCGTGCGTCGGGCTGCTTCCTGCCCGATGAAGTCCGACTTTTCGAGATCGCGGTGCCGACGGCTGGCCGAATAGTAGTGACCACGGCGCTTCTTTCCGCCCTCGTCCTCCACCACCGGCGCGACGGACAGAGCGGCGTACGACCCACGAACCGCGCCTTCGAATCCGGCCGAGAGCACCATGGCGCTGGCGCCGCTGGTGCGCGAATACGTGGCGCCTTCGCTCAGCTTGATGCGCGCGTCGTAGTCCAGCGCCGCTTGCTCGGCGATGCGTGCCTGCTCGATGGCTTGCTCCGCGTCGATGGCGTCGATGCTCTCGTCGAGCAGCTCCAAATCCGGGTGCGGCGCCTTCGAGAGGAGCTCCGCGTCCGCAGGGCCCGCAAACGGATCCGGCTCCGCGAGCTCGCAGAGCTCCAGCGCGTCCGCCACGCACCGCTCGATGCCGCGCGGGGTCAAGTCGCTGGTGGACGTGGTCGCGACGCGGCCGCCGCGAATCACGCGCAGGGAGACGCCGTGGTGGCCTGCTTCTTCCACCAACTCCACCTTGCCGAGCCGCACTTTGGCGGACAGCTCCCAACCCGTGCGGGCGCTGGCTTCGGCCACGTCTGCGCCCAACTTGCGGGCGCGCGACACCAGGTCAGAGGCAAGCTCGAGGAGACGCGGGGTCGGATCGGGAATTTTTTCGGACATACAGGCTTTCGTCAATCCAGGCGGCGCAGGTTCCATACCGCGAAAACGAGCCCGGCGGTGAGCCAGAACCCGAGCACCAAAATCGCATAACCGAGCGAGCTGCCCGCGAGCGGTTGCGTGCCGAAATCCCCGTGGAATTGGGCGTAGCTCCCCTGAACGGCGAAGCGCCGCAACCCGAGCATGACCGCGCCCAACGTCGCCACCACCAGCCCGAGCATCACGCGTAGCAAGGTTGCCTCGTCCCCCCGCTCGAGGAGCAGTCGACCGAGCAAGAAACCGCTCGGTACCGTTGCCAGCGCGACGAGCAGAAGGCCTGGCGTCAGCGCCGGGGTCGCCTGCGACGTGTCTACTAGGTAGGCGAGGCACCAGTCCGGTTCGAACGCGAGAAAATAGGCGGAAATCGGCGCAAGCACGAAGAGGCCGAACAACGCCGCGATCGCCAGGCCTCGGCTCCCGAGCTCGTTCGTGACGCGGCGCAGCTCACGGCGTGAAAGCCAGGCGAACGAGACGCCCAGACACAGCCCCAGCGGGAGCGCGACCAAGACCGGCATACGAGGAAGACAAGCACGCCTCGAAGGCCGTGGAAATATGCTGCGAGCCCTTGGCGACCGCGCCCCTGCGCGATACGACAAGTCCCTGATGGATAGGCCGCGCCTTGCCCAGCTGCTGGAGGCCGTGAAGGCGGGAAGCACGGACGTGTCGACCGCGATCGCCGAGCTTTCTCAGCTACCGTACGCAGATCTTTCCTACGCGCGGGTCGATCACCACCGGGCCTTGCGCCAGGGCATGGCCGAGGTGATCTTCGCGCCTGGCAAGACCGCGGAGCAGATCGCGGGCGTCGCGGCGCGTCTCATCGCCGCGGGCCAAGACGTCCTCGTCACCCGCTTGGACGCGAGCGTCTTCTCGGACGTGGCGGCACGCTTGCCCGAGCTCACGTACCGCGCCGCCGCTCGGACCGCCTCCTTTCAGCACCAAGTACGCGCCACCACGAGCGAAGAGCGCGTCGCGGTAGTCACGGCCGGCACGAGCGACGTCCCGGTCGCAGAAGAAGCGATCGAGACGCTACGCATGGCCGGCGTCGGCTGTCGGCGCTTCTTCGACGTCGGAGTTGCGGGCCTGCATCGCTTACTTTCGGTGCTGCCGGAGCTGACGCGCGCCGAGGCGCTCATCGTGATCGCAGGCATGGAGGGGGCGCTCCCGAGCGTGGTCGGCGGCTTGGTCGCTGCGCCGGTCGTGGCCGTGCCCACTTCCGTCGGCTACGGCACCGCGCTGTCCGGCTTCACGGCGCTCATGGGCATGCTGACGAGCTGCGCTTCGGGCGTCACGGTCGTGAACATCGACAGCGGCTTCGGCGCGGCCATGGCCGTAGTTCGGCAGATGAAGCTCACGGAGCGCGCTTGAGCGACAAGCCGCGCTTCAAAGGCATCGTCCGTCCTCCCGGCGGCGGCCACGGCCACGCTCATTCGCACGACCATGGCCACTCTCACGAAGATGCGCGCAGCGGAGACGCCACGCGCTTCGGAAATCCGCGTCTGGAACGAGGGGCCGGCGTCGGTAAAGTGGTTTATTTCGACTGCTTCAGCGGCGTCGCGGGGGATATGTCCGTCGCCGCGCTCGTGGACCTGGGGGTACCGCTTTCGGTCGTGCGCGACGCCGTCGCCGCGCTTGGCGTCGCCGGTGTGTCGGTCGACGTGCGGCCTGCGCAAACGGGCGTGATTGGCGGCGTGCGCTTCGTCGTCGAGCAGCACGGCGCGCACCCCGAGCGCAGCTACCGTGACATCACGCAGCTTCTGGACGCCGCGTCGCTGCACGAAGGCACCCGGCACCGCGCCCGCGCCATCTTTCGTCGCCTGGCCGAAGCAGAAGCGTTCATACACCGCACCCCCGTAGACGACGTCAGCTTTCACGAGGTCGGCGCGGTCGACGCCATCGCCGACATCGTCGGAGCCGCGGCTGCGCTCGACCATCTCGGCGCCGAGGTCGTCTGTTCTCCGCTCCCGATGGGGCACGGCAGCATCGAGTGCCGTCACGGCATCTTGCCACTCCCGGCGCCGGCCACCGTCGCCTGCTTGCGTGGCGCGCCCACCTACGACGCCAACGTGGAGGCCGAGCTGGTGACGCCGACGGGCGCGGCCATCGTGGCGTCTCAAGCCGCGCGCTTCGAGCGCTGGCCGGGCCTCGCGCCGCTCGCCATTGGTTGGGGCGCCGGCACTCGGCGCCTGCCGGATCGCCTGAACGCACTCCGCGTCGTGCTGGGTGAGCGCGCCGAGAGCTCCGCCGACGCCTCCAGCGCCCCCACGCATCACGTGCTCGAAGCCAACGTGGACGACATGACGGGCGAGCTCGCAGGCCACGTGATCGCCAAGGTTCTGGCCGCGGGCGCGCTCGACGCCTGGGCCACGCCGCTCACCATGAAGAAGGGCCGCCCGGGCCTGCTCCTTTCCGCGCTCGCCACGCCCGCGCACGTTGCCGTCATCGAGTCCGTGTTGCTGGCCGAAACGAGCAGTTTGGGCGTGCGCCGCTACGGCGTGACGCGCACGGAGCGCCCGCGCGAGCTCATCGAAGTGGAGACCGAGTTCGGCCGCCTTCCCGTCAAAGTCGCCCGCGGCCCGTACGGGCCGCCCCAAATCAAACCGGAGTTCGACGCGTGCGCCGCCGCCGCCGCTGCCCACTCGGTACCGGTACGGGTCGTCCTCGCCGCGGCTCTCAGCGCCGCGCTCTCGCTCGTCTCCGCGCAGCGCTGAGCCGCTCGGCGGTGGCCTTTCAGGCGTCGAATACGCCTGAAAGCGCGCCGGTGCAGAAGTCCGGATGACCGAACTTCGTTTCGGTGCCGCCGAAAAGGTTCGCGATGGATACGAGAAGGTTGTTGTGCGGTTGCTCCGGCATTCTCAAGAGTCGGTTGCCCCGGAGGCGTCCGCCCGCACCGCCCGCCAAGATGAACGGCATGTTGCGTTGGTCATGGGTGTCGGGCTTCTGGATCTCGCTGATGGCGACGACCAGACTATTGTCGAGCAGCGTCTTCCCATTACCTTCGACGACCGCGCTCATACGCAACAGCAAGTCCGCGAAGCGCTCGGCATAAAAGTGATGAATTACCTCGAGTGAACCGGGTTGAAACCCACGGTCGTGCTGGTAGCCGTGGTGATGATCGACGAGGGCCTTGCCGTTGTTGTCTTTCAAGAACCCGAGCAAAAATTTGGCTTCCCCGTCCGCCCACTGCATCGTGGCGACGTTGGTCGAGCCGCAAGCCAGGCCGGCCACGAGCAGCTCGGTCATGGTCGCGCCCTTGACCGGCACCTTCGCCCCGTTGCTGATGGCGTCGGCACCTCCGTCGCTCGCGGCGCCGTCACTGAAGCCGTCTTCATAGAAGTTCGGGTCGGAGCTTACGCTGGTGGGCGGCTTGCAGGTCGCGTTGACTTCAGCCTCCAAGCCGCGTCGCGACTCCTCGATGAGTGCCAGGTGCGCTTCGAGCTTCTGCCGATCCTCGGCTCCCAGTTGCTGCGAGACGCGGCGATACTGCTCCGCCACGCTGTCGAGGATGCTCGTCGACCACAGCCGTTGCTGGTCGATATCGGTCTTTCCGTCGCCGAACAGCCGCTTGAACGTAGCGACCGGGCTGCCAGACGGTGGGATGGGCTGCTTCGGTCCCGCAGAGTTGATGATGTTGGCGGGGTGAGGCATGCCGCCGGCGCCGAGGCCCGTCGACCATCCCGCGGCGACCTCCAAGCTTTGCAGGGGAAGGCCGGTCGAGATGCGCGAGGCCACCAACTGATCGATGGATATGCCGTTTGCGAAGCTGGCGTTTCCGCCGTTGGTCGCGAAGCTTCCTGGTAGGAGCTCGCGCCCAGTGAGCACACCGGCCATGCCGCGGCTGTGGGGATGCCCAACGCCGAGCTGCGTGATCTGCAGGCCCAAACCTTGGACGAAGGTGAGGCGATCGCGGAACGGCGTGAGCGGCTCCAGCATGGGCTGCAGCGTGAGCCCGCTCGCGTCGGAGGTCGGCAGCCACTTGTCGAGCAAGGTGCCACCCGGCGTGTAGAAAATGACGAGCCGCAGCGGGGTTTCGTCGGCAGCGTGACTTTGCCCCGGCCTCAGCATCGCGGACAGGAATGGCAAGCCGATGGCGAGGCCGCCCGCGCCGCGCAGGACGGTACGACGATGAATGCGATTCTTAGAAGTCAACATGAGCTTGGTCTCGGGCTTCAACGCACGGGGCGATAGAGGAAGGCGTCGGTTTGCGTGAGCGCCACGAGCAGATCACGGACGCGGCCGCCGCTCTGCTCGAACGCAGCCTCGAGCGACGTGCGGGTGCAGTTGTCGCCGTCCGTTTCTGCGCGGCCGTAGGCGTAGGTGAGCCAGGCGCCGACGAAGCAGCCCTGGACGTCCTTGCTTTGGGCAAGCTTCTGACCGAGCTCGACGGCGCCGTCGAAGGGCCCCGCCACGTCGCTCGTCGCGATGTTGCCGCTGCTGTCGATGGGCAATGCGTTGTCCGTGTCGCGCCATTGGCCCATGCCGTCGTAGCGCTCGAAGCCGAAACCGATCGGATCCATCAGCTGATGGCAGCCTTGGCAAGCGGGGGAGTCGCGGTGCTGTGCGAGGCGATCTCGGACGGAGAGACCCGGCTGTGGCTCTGGCAACACGGGGATGTCGGGTGGCGGGTCGGCGACGGTGCCGCACATGAGCTTGGTGAACACCCACTTGCCACGCACCACCGGATCGGTGCGGCTACCCGGCGTCGTCATCGACAGGATGCTCGGCTGGGTGAGCAGGCCCGCGCGTCGCGTCGGATCGAGCTGCACCTTGCGCAGCTCGTCGCCGGTGATGCCCGTGATGCCGTAGACCGCGGCCAGCTTCTGATTGAGGAACGTGTACGGCGCGGTGAAGAGGGTGCTGAGCCGGCCGTCGTCGTTCCACACCACCTCGTCCACGAAGGCCTCCGTTTCACGGCGGTAGAGCGCGCCGAGGCCCGGAGTGAAGCTCGGGTAGTAGTCGGCGTTGCGCACGAGGCCGTCGAGGCCGGAGATTTGCAGCAGTAGTGAGTGAAAGTTCCTGACGACGTCTCTAGCGCGTGGGTCGGTGAGCATGCGCGTGGCGTGGGCGGCGATTTGCTCCTTGGTGCTGAGCTCACCGCGCGATGCGGATTCGAGCAGCTGGGCGTCAGGCGCGGTACCCCAGAGTAAGAAAGAGAGGCGCGTCGCCATCTCGTACTCGGTGGGGCGGGCGAGGTTCTGCGCGTCGTCGACGATCGTGCCGCGCTCGATGCGGTACATGAACTGCGGCGACTGCAGCACGAACTCGATGATGGCTTGCACGCCGCCGAGCGCGTTGCCCGACAGTCGCTTGCCTTGCTCGAAGACCGACAGCGCGGCCGCGTGCTCCGACTGTTCGAGCGGGCGACGAAACGCGCGCGCCCCGAAGCGACCGATGAAGCCTGTGACGCAGCCGGCCTCGTCGGCAGGGAGCTCGCAGCCCAGCACTTGGTTGATATTGGCGCCCGTGGTGACCGAGAGCGCGATGTCATGGGCGACAGTCCGGTAGCCATCTATCAGCAGGCGGGAAACCCCGAGCGCATCGGCGTCGTTGCCGAAGCCGTTCCCCAACTCCTCGCCCGGCAAGACGTCGGCCGGCTTCGTATTGACCCCGAGCAGGTCGCGGACGGTATTGTTGTATTCGAAGCGCGTCAGTCGGCGCAGCGGCGCGCGTGGCGGATTCATCACGCTGCAGTCGACGGGCCCGATTGGCGCTTGGCCGCCGGTCGAGGTGACGCCACCGCCACCGCCACCGGCGCCACCACTGCCCGCACTCGACCAGGGGGGACTGCCGGGGCCGCCGGGCATCGTGCCCCCGACTTCTCCCGTGCAAGCCGCTACGAAGAGCAGAAGCGCGCCGAGCGCCGCCCGATCTGCTTGCACGAGCCGAACCATTGCCGCACCTGTTCGCATGAGTTGTCTCGTCGGGTGACCGGGGGTCACCGCTCGTTACAGTGGGCGTCGCGCTGGGCGAGGTTACGGAAAAGAGTCAGCGCGTGGTCGATTGCTCATCGCAATACAGACGCGCCTCTGCCCAGTCCGAGTGATCGTGCGCAAATCCGTCGCCGGTCGTACCGACGAAGAGGCGCAAGTCCATCCGATCGTGAAGCAACACATCGACTTGGCGTGGCGGCGTCTCGCCCGTCACGATTCCGCTGTCGAATAACTTTTCGCCGTCGGACCAGACCTGAAAAACGGCGCTACCTTGGCCGAGGCTCTCATCGTCGATGCCGACCTGGGCGGTGAAGCGCGTGCAGCGACCCGCCAAGCGAAAGAGCAGGAGGGATGGCGGATGCACCCCGAGCCCATCCGCGAAGGCTCGGCCGCGCATTCGCATTCGTTGACCGTCGCCCTCCGGTTGCTCCCCGACCGTCGCGTTACGTTCGACGGGACCGTAGCCGTTCGTTTCGTAGGTGAAGCTCGCGTCGCCGAGCCTGATCTCGCCGCCGGCGCCGGCAACGGGGGGCTCGACGCCCGTTATTTTGAGCACGCGCACATCGTGAGCCTCTACCGCCAGCTGCACGGTGCGACCGTCGCTGGGGAGGTCTTCTTGCGCCCAGAGGTCGCGCACACGCGCCGAGCCTGGAGAGAGCCAGAGCTCCTCCCAGGTCAAGGTTGTCGAAAGCTCGGAGTCCCCGCGGTTGAGAAGCACGACCGCGCGCGCGCCGCACTCGGCGACGGGCTTGGCGTAAACTTCGAGGTCGCCCTCTCGGCGAATCAAAGCCCCCTGTAGCCCGAGCGGATCTTGGTTGATGGCGATGAGATCCGGGTGCGTCAGGATCCGCCGCGTCGCCTCGGGCATCGCCGTAAGATCGTTCGACGCCAGCAAGGGCGCGGACAAGATCGACCAGAGAGAGAAATGCGCGCGCTGCTCGGCTTCGCTGAGCCCGCCGACGCCAGCAACGAGAAGGTCTGGATCGTTGAACGCGCCTGGACGTACGTAGGCCGCGAGTGGCGCCGTGGCGTCTAGCTGCGATAGGATCGACGTCCAGTTGCCGGCGATGGGAGGCCCCGTGCGCGACATGTGAGCGATGTCGGGCATCCATTCTTGATGGGGCGGCATGGCAAGGCTGAGCACCATGCTTCGGCCGCTGTCTCGCAGCGCGGCCGCCATAGCGGTGGCGCCGTGAGTGTCGGGCGCGGAGCTGCTCGTGCAGCTCACGAGCTTGAGAAAGTCTATGCCCCAGGCGGCGTACGTCTTGGCGTCGGCCGCCTCGCGACCACTCGAAAGGTTCGAGCAAGCGCTGGAGTAGCGATGAAATCCGAGCTTGAAGCCACGCTCGTGCAGCTCGCTCGCGAGCGCGGTGATGCCGTTCGGTAGTCGCGCTGAGTCGAGCACGAGGTCACCGGCCTCGTTTCGCTGATCACCCCAACAGCGGTCGAGGTTAACGTAGGTGTAGCCTGCCGTTTGCATTCCGCTGTCGACGAGCGCATCCGCCATCTTACGTACCTTCCCTTCGTCGAGGTCCACCGCGCACTCGAACGTCGTCCAGCCGTTCCAGCCCATGGGCGGGCGCGCCGCGAGCATGCCCGCGGGAACCACCGCCTCGCAGCGCTCGCCTGCGGTCGCGTTCGGAGCGCCGCTGCTCGAGCTCGGGCCCGTGCCACCCTGAGCGACCTCGGAGTCGGGAAACAGCTCGACGTCACGTAGTGTGCAGCCCGGCAGCCCGCTTGCGAGGTGAACGAGAAGAACGGCAGCCCTACAGTAAATCGACGCCAAGGCTAGCTCCGAACTCCGCCGCGACGGGCCAGCTTTCGAAAACGGGCGTGCCGTGCGCCAGGTAGCGCTCGCGCACAGGGAAGTACATGGCTCGCACGCCGAAGCCAGCCCGGACCGGCCCGAGTAACGAGAGCGTCACCTCCGAGCCGGCGTCGATGGAAGCCGCAAGGCGGCGGAGCGCCGTCGCACGTTCGAGCTCGCGGTCGAAGCCGTTCAGCTCGGTGTAATGTCCCGAGACCCCCGCGATGAGTGAGCTGGCGATGAACCGGCTCCCAATCACGCGCCAGCTCACGCCCGCGGAAAGGGAAAGTTGGCGAAGCTGCCCCGTGAAGGCGCCTCGACCGATGTCGATGCCGGGCCCCGCGCTCGCCTTGAGCCCGATTCCCCACTGGCTCGGTCGAGCTCCGAGCCACCAAACTCCTCCTACTGCGCCGCGTGTTTCGTGGGCAGCGCGCGCCAGGTACCGCAAGCTGAGCTCGGCGTTCGCGGTGAATTTCTGCCCCGGCGCGGGAACCGCGGGTGCCGATGGCGGTGTGGGCGTGGGCGGCGGAGTCGAGCTGGGTCTGACGACGGGACCGGTGCGCAGGAGCGACTTGAGGGTCAGCGCCACCGAGGCCGCGCTCGGGCTGGAAAACGGCGGAGCCTCCGCGAGCTGACGTGTGCTCACCGAGTCGGTCTCCAGCTCGTAGATCCACAGGAGCGAGCCGTGCTCTGACGGGGAGAGCCACACGACGGCGCTGACGTGCCATTCGACAGCCAGCGCTCGCGCGCGCTCACTGGCCGTTGGCAGTGAGGTCCCCGGCGCCGCATCGTGCTTCACGAGCACGCTCATGCCCCAGGGCGATAGCGCGAGCGCAACTGCGTGGTCGAGCTCGTCATCCGGGTCGATGAGCGCTAGGCGTCGCTCCTGAGCCATCGCGTGAAGCGTCCAAGCTAGAAGCAAGCTGGCCAGGGCGAGCGCCAGCGCGCCCGTCCGCCCGGGAGCTCGTGACCTCAGTCTGCTCATTCGAGGCGTTGCAACAGCCTACGCGCGTCGTCCGCGTTAGCGCCACTCGGGAAACGCCTGAGGTATTGCGTCAGCACCCGTCTCGCTTCGCTGCGGCTGCCCCGCGCGGCCTCGAGGCGCCCGTGAGCGTACAATGCGTTCTGCGCCCAAGAGCTCGTGCCGTTTTCCAGCTCACTATACAGGCGGATGGACTCTCTCGGGTTTCGTGCTTCTAGCCGCGCCGCCGCTTCGAAGTCCGCCTGCAATGAACGGGGCGGCGGGTCCGGGGACGCGACCGCCCGCGACTCCGAGGTTCGCCGCGAGCTGGGGCGCGAACGGGACGGACCGGGGTCCTCCCGCTCGGGCTCTACTGCGGCAGAATTTGCAGTCGCTGGCGAGGCTGCTCGAGTCGACGGCGCCAGCGCGGCCGGTGGCCAGCTCTGGCCCGCAAGCACCCTGACGCTCTGGCCGCGCGAACTGACCCTGACGACTCCCTCCTGCACCGAGACGCGCGCGGCGTCCCCCTCGCGAACGACGCGGAAGCGCGTTCCTATCACCTCGACGCGCACCTCGCCTGCTTGCACCACGAAGGGTGAGCCCGAGCGCCGATGAGTCACGTTGCACGCCACTTCACCGCGGTCGAGCACGAGTAGCTGACTATCGCCGGAGCTTCCGCTCACGAGCACTGCGGAGCCGGGAGCTACGTCGAGGACGACGCCCGGCAGCACGACGTGCGAGGAGGATATGCCGGTCGAGATGCGCGACAAGGCCGGCTCACTGCGCGCATGCCAGGCCAGCCAGGCTACGAGCACACAAGTTGCGGCGGCCGCAACGGCGCTCCACCAGAAATGGGCCGCCGGACGTCGAACGTAGTGGAGCCGCGACATGGCAGCGGAAAGCGCTTCATCATCGCGATCGAGTCGGGCGAAGACACCTTGCTCGATCTTGCTCCAGCGCGCTTCGGAGAGCGGCTCGACTTCGAAGTCCGTGAGCTTGAGCTTCGACCTGGCGGGCGACGGCGGGATCGCGACCATGGTTAGACGGCCTCCACGACGAATTCGCGCAGGAGCGGATCACTCTTCGCGCAGCGCTCGATGAAGGTGCGTGCGCGGTACACCCGAACTTTGGTGGCGACGAGCGAGCAGTCCATCAGAGACGCAACGTCTTTCAAAGGCTGGCCATCGAGCGCGTGCAGCGTGAAGGCGATGCGCTGTGCGGGTTTGAGCCTGTCGATCAGCGCGTACAGCCGGCGGGCGGCCTCGCGATGCAGCAGGCGCTGCTCGACGCTCGGCAGCGCAGCTCCCACGTCCGTGACCGGCTCCAGGCGTGGCAGCAGCGACTTGGTTCGAAAATGAGCGTAGGCGACGCGCACCGTGCAGCGCGCCACCCACGTCGAAAGCGACGCCTCGCCGCGGAACCCTGCGAGTGAGCGAAAGATCTCGACGAACGCGTCTTGAATCAGGTCATCGAGCTGGGCTCCGGGACCCACGATGCGATGGAGGGTCGCGTGCACGCGCCTCCGCTCTCGCTCGAAAAGCGCGCGCTGTGCGGCTCGTTCACCGGCCACGCAGCGCGCAGCCAGCTCTAAGTCCGCGGGCGCGCGGACCAGCTCGAGCACGGGTTGGACGCGAGGCTCGGAGGCCAACACAGAAAAGTGCCTGCCACGGCCTCTCAGGTTACTAATTTCTTCGCTAGCCCTCGCTTATGGCCAGCAGGTGCAACAAAATTCTGTCCGGGCTGCGCGGCCACGCTCGGAAGGATCTCGCTGGCGCACTCTCGATGAAAAATTCAGCCGCTCCTAGCTGCGCGATAGCAGCGGCACCGAAATCGAACGAGGGAAGGGGCGCTCAGCTCGGGCGTTCGAGCTTGAAGCCGGACGCTTCCCAAGCGAGCACACCGCCTTCCAGGAAGGCGACTGGAACGCCTTGCTCGGCGAGCTTGGCGGCAAGATCTTTGGTCTTGTCGCCACCGCGGCAGTAGAGCACCGGCGTCGCGGGGAGCATGTGCAGCTCCGCCAAACGCGTCTCCAGCTCTTCCAGCGGGATGTTCACCGCACCGGGGAGCCGGGCGCGCGCGAACACAGGCGCCTCCCGCGTATCCACCAAGCTGACGCGATTGGCTTGAATGAGCTGGGCGAGCTCCTCCGGGCGCACCGCGCCCTCGGCGCGAGGCAGGAACGGCTCGATCATGCTGCGGAGCTCGGCTCGGCGCAGGGCGCCGACCTTGCCGCCTACGGGGCGCCCGTTGTGGAAAACGACGAAGGTTGGCACCGACTGCACGCCCATCTGCCGCGGGATGGCGGGCGACTTGTCGATGTCCAAGGTGACGACCTTGGCTTTACCTTCGAGCTCCCGCGCGAGCGCTTGGAGGTCCGGCGCGACTTGCTTGCAGGGCCCGCACCACTCGGCCGTAAACTCGAGCAAGACGGGGAGCTCGCTCATCAGCACCTCTTGCTCGAAGGTGCGTTCGGTCACTACGGGCAGGGAGGCGGCCATGTTCGGAGCCGGTAATATTGTCATTTCCGGGCCAGCCGCAAGCCGTAGTGGTTGCCGAGGCGGTGGAGGGCCCAAGTGGCAGAGACGACAGCCAAAACCGCGAGGGCCGCGCGGCCGCCGTCGCCATGAGCCGAGGTCACGACCTGGGCGCCCAAGCTGCGTGGAGAGCTGGCTGCCCCTAGGCCGCCCGCGCTCCCGATGCTGTCCAGGAGGAAGGTCCAGACCGGCGTCAGAGCAAGGTGGGCGAGCGCGGGCCGGGCCGCGGCGGGCAAGCGCTGGCTCAGAAACACCGCGAGCGGCATGTAGCCGAGGCTCCGCGCGGCCCAGGTGGTGTCCAGACGCGCAGCGCGAAGGAGCGCGCTCCTCACGACCCAGCCGACCTCCAGCGCGCGCAGGAGGCCGAGCAGCAAGAGGCCTCCGAAGTGGGAGACGCCCGCAGGTCGCAAGAAGGCGAGCAACAGCACGACCGGCACCGCTGCGATCCAATCCGTGACGAACGCGAGCGTCGTGTCCAACCAGCGGGGGCCACTGCCGGCCAACGCGCCAAGGGGCACCCCGATGACCAGCGCAATGACGAGAACCGCGATGAGCGCGAGAAGATCGTGGCCCAAGCCAACGAGCAAGGACGGCGCCCGAGGCGCGAACAAGCCGCTCAGGCCGAGCACGAGCCATGCGCCGAGCAGCAACTGCGCGAGCCGAGCCTGAAAGGTGGGGGACGGCATCTTCATGACTCGTCCTCGCCGTCCGACTCGTCGCTAGCGTGGCCCGCGGCCGCGACTCTTGCCGGCAACGTCACGAGGAGCTCCGACAGCAGGGTGACGGCCAAGAGCGAGCCCATCAGCAAGTTGACGTCACCCCGGCGCAGCGCGCTCGCACAGAGCTCCAGCACGCCGCCGCGGCCGGTCAACAGCTCGAACGCGAGCGCCAGCGACAGCACCATGGGGTACGAGGCGACGAGCGAAGCCGCCGTCGCGGAGAGCCTCGCGCGCGCACGTGACAATAGACCACGGCCGCGATCCGCGAGCGTCGAGGCGGCCGCGGCCGCGAGCGCGATCCCAAGTAAGAGCAGCACGTGAATCGCGCTCCGAGGGACCGCGCCGGTAACGAGGCTCGCGACGTCGGCGCCGCTCTGCGAACGGCCCAGCTGCCACAGTCGCGTTTGAGCCAGCCACTTGCCGAACTGGGTCTCGGTCACGAGGGCGGCGACGCGGCGCGGGCCCTCCAGGACGGTGTAGTCGGCCCCTTCGACCAGCCATAGCCGCTGCCAGCCTTCGACGGCCCGCTGAGCCTGGGGGACGCTTGGCGCGCGCGGTAGCGCCTCGCCCCGCCCGGTCACGTGTACGAGCACGGAATTGAGTCGCCCGACGCGCGCCACGTCGGCCTCGGTTCGCACCTTGCCCAGGGCGGTGATGAGCGCCTCCAGCGCGTACGTGTCCGCGTGAATCACGTCGTCACGCCGAAGCGTGAGCGAGCGCTCCGCCAAGCGCTCCACCGCACGGCGCACCGTCGTGGAGCGAAAGTCTATCGAGCGATCTTGCCAGAACCGCCCAAAGAACAAGAGCGCGCGCTCCGGCGTGCTCACGTCCTCTGGGCTCGCGACGCGCATACGAAGCGCGAGAGGGGCGAGCGCGTAGGCGACGCGCCCTCTCGCGCTCGGCTCCAACGTATCGAGCTGGGGTAGAACATGAGGCAGCGCCGCACCCCCCAACCGCACGAGCTCCCGACGACCCCGCTCGGCGTCCCGCGCGTCGTCGCGGGCGACCGCGCGCATGGCCGTCAGGGCCCGGCCTCGCACGTCCTGGGGAGCGAGGTTCAAGAACACGGGCAGGGCGCGGAACGCCCAACCGGAGCCTGGGCGCTTCGCTGCGTTGGCGGCGCCGTAAAAGCCGACCACCACGACCGCGGCCAGCGTGAGCAGCAGCCGCACCAGCCGAGGGAACACCCGGCGGAACGTCAACCTGCCCGCGCGGGCTCGAATCATTTGCGCGGTTCGGCTCAGCGGAGCAGCAGGAAGCCAGCGATCGCCACCAGCAGCATGGCCAGTAGCACCAGCATTCCAACGAACGAGGGGGCCAAGCCGCTGGTGGGGATGCTCACCGGGTCGTCGTCGAGACTGTAGGCCGCGGGCGGACCCGAGACGCGAGCGCCCGGCGTGCCCGATGCCGGCGCCGCTGCCATCGGGTTCGTCATGCCGACCATCGTGTGACCCACGCGCAGGCGTCGCGACTCGCGCTGTGCCTCTTGGCTGGGCGGAGGCGTGTAGACCTCGGAGGGGTGCACGCTAGGGGCGCGCACGGTTTGCTCCGCGGTCGCCTCGGGGAGGGCGTATTTCTGATACGCGAGCACGTCTCCCGGGCTGGGGGGAGGGAGCGCGCCGTCGAACACGGCGACGATGACGGTGATGTTGTCGTGACCGCCCGCGCGGTTGGCGCGGTCGACCAGCTCTTTACACGCGTCGAACGGCTCGCGGTGGGTGAGCAGAATTTCGCGCATCTCGTCCGCGCGGACCATCCCGGACAGGCCGTCCGAGCAAACGAGGAGCGTGTCACCCTTGCGCAGGTCCACGTAGGTGAGATCCACCTGCACGGTCTCGGCGGTGCCGAGCGCCTGCAAGATGATGTTGTTGTGCTCGAAGGTCTCCGCTTCCTCTTCGGTGAGCTGACCCGCTTCGATGAGCTGATTGACCAACGACTGGTCGCGGCTCACCTGGACGAACTTGTCGCCCCGCAAGACGTAGGCCCGGCTGTCTCCGACCTGGGCAACGAACAGACGCCCGTCGAGCAAGGCGGCGATGGTTGCGGTCGTCCCCCTGCCGCGACGCGTTCGGTCGGCGCGCGCTTCCCCGAAGATTCGCCCGCCGGCTTCTTCCACCGCCGTGACCAATCGCCGCGCGAGGTCGTCATGGTGCAGCGGTGCGTCGCCCTGGGTGAGCTTCTCGTAGATGATGTCGACGGCGAGCTGGCTCGCGACCTCACCCGCGGCGGCGCCGCCCATTCCGTCACACACGCCGAGGACGGTGCCGCGTTCGGCCACGTTCTGGCTGCGGTCCGTCTCCATCAGGCTGCGACTCTTTCGAGTCAGGTCCGCAACGAGGAAGTTGTCTTCGTTGTGCTCACGGATCTGGCCGACGTCCGTTCGCCCAAAGAGGCGCACGCGAATGCCCGCGCCGGGGGTTGAGTCGCCGTTCATCGGGCTCTCGACCCCGTGCCGAAATCCAGCCGGAACAGATGTTGGCCGATCCTCACGTGGTCGCCCGGTACGAGCTCACGCTCGCCGCGAATCCCCAGGTAAGTGCCGTTGGACGACCCGAGGTCCTTCAGGCTGAAAGTGTTGGTGCCTGGGTCGCGAACGATGGCGGCGTGTCTGCGGCTCATGAATGGGTCCGTCGTAAACACCACATCCCCCACCTCGCGTCCGATGACGGTTTCTTCTCGCGTCGGGTAGTAGACGTCACGGGTGACGCCCTCCACCGTCCGCTGACACAGGCGCGCATAACGCGGCGCAGCCGGTGACCCGAATACTTGGGTCCCACGCTCTGCTGCAGGGCCAAGCCCTCGCTCTGCGTCGCTCACGATCTCGAACCTTAACACCTCAAGACCTACCAACACCAAGTCTGCGTGCTGCAGTCGTTCTGGAGCTCGAAGCCGCACATATACCCCGTTCACGGATTCGAGGTCCCGGATAAAAAATCGTCCGTCTCGGAACTGGAGGCGCGCGTGCCTCGGAGATACATAAGGGTCGTTCACGAGGAGGATCGAACCTTCCTCACGGCCGACGTCCGTTTGCTCGGCGTCTATCTCGTATTCTCGGCCAGGTTTGCCGTCCTGGCCGATGACGACGAGCTTCGCTCGCTCCTCGGGGCGCTGGCTAGCGAACTGGAAGCTGGTGCCGACCCCTTGTGGCGAAAATGGTGAACCACCCGGAGAGCTCCCCGGCGCTGGCCCCGTGGCCGGCGGTGCCGCCCCACCCGGCGCCCCGGATGCGCCCTCACTCAAGCGCGCGCCGCAGAATTGGCAGAACGCCATCTGCGCGTTGTTCGAACCGCGGCAGCGCGGGCAGGCCACCACGGTGGGCGGAGCCGGAGCGACGGCCGCGTCGGGCTTGTGCCCACTGCCGGGCAACGGTGACCCGCAGTTGGCGCAGAAGCGGCCCTGGTGCGGGTTGCTGGTACCGCAACGCAAGCAGCGCTTCTCGGAAGCGGCGGTCGGCGCGGGGGCAGGGGAATTGAACTGGAACGCCGGTGCCGAGGGGCGCGGAACCGACTCCGCCCGCTGCAACACCTGCACCGGTGGAACGACCACGGGCGCGGCAGGTGCGGGCGCAGCAGGTGGCGCGACCACGGGCGAAGCCGCGGCAGGGGCCGGCGCGTTCAGGCGATTCCCGCAATCCTGGCAGAACTTGAGACCGTCCGGGTTTTCCCGGCCGCAGCGGCTGCAGTTCACGACGTCGAGGCCTCTTCTGCCGTTCGCACTTATTCCTGCCCTACGAAGGCGCGACGCTACCCGACCCGGACCCCTACGGCAACAAGACTACCAGCCGCCTACCAACGGGATAGCGGATCGCGGACCTCGATCACGACCTGTACGGCCAGCCAATGCGCCAACCCGAAGTCCAATGGGCCCGCGGCGCGCTCCTGACCGGTCGTGTCCCGGAAGCGGCGGAAGAGGATGGGTTGGTAGACCGGCAGGAGCGTCACCACCGTCCGCTCGCTGATTTGGTACTCCAGCCCGACGCCGAGCCCGAGGGCGATCCCGCCGGCGGTTGCCGCAAACTCATTGCCGTAAAGGGCGCCGCCGACGGCGCCGGACAGGTAGGGGGTGAGGCGATTACCGCGGTCGAAGTAGTAGCGGCCCTCTGCCGTGAGCCGCTGCTGAATACCCAGCCGCAGGAGGTTGGACGAGTTGAGGCGCGAAAGCTGAAAGGCCGCCCCGAGGTAAAACGGCCCACGCGAGCGATAGCCCATCCGCAGGCCGAGCCCGCCGCCCGAGCCAAGGATGCAAGGCGTGGGCGCGTCGTCCGGACACACCGCGCCGCCTTCGAGCAAGGTCAGGGTGTGGAGCGAGACCCCGTACTGGACGAACTCCACGCTCGTGGGTGGGGGCGCGACGGCTTGCGCGGAGGCCGGACGCGCGATCACGAGGCACAGCACGGCTGCGCACGGAGCGAGACAGCGGCGAACCTGAAGCTTCAGTTCTTCGAGTTTACCGGGGTTTCGCTGTAGCGGAGGCGTGGGCTTGGTCATCTCGTCTTTCACGGGCTTGACGAACGCCAAACCATTCGTCTAAAGCCGGGGCAAGCCCGACAGGATTGAGCCCGACGATGGAAATCTACCTCGACAAGCGCGCCGTCAAACAGATTCGTCTCTCGGCGCAAGAAGCCATCGAAGAGGATGACATGGAGTCCCTCCGTGAAGACATCCTCGAGGCGTTCACCGAAGACCAGGTCGAGGAGATCGAGCGACGCCTCGACGCCGGCGACTTCTTCGAATTCTTGACCGATGTTCTCGACGAGTGGGGTGGGGACGACGTGGACGAGCTCCTGGAGCTCCTGGAAACCCAGCTGGGTGAGGTCGGCATCGATCTCAAGACCGACCAAAAGGGTAGCGCGGAGTCCGAGGACGACGAAGACGAAGACGACGACGTCGACGTGGACGACGACGACGACGATGAGGATGACGACGACGATGAGGACGAAGAGGAAGAAGAAGAAGCCCCCTGAGGCTCCGTCCTTCCCGCCGCCGCGGAGCTACGGTAGCGACGCGGCGCGCTTGATGTAGCCGTGACAAGGCCGAGGCGACTCTGCCACGCGCCCACAAAGCAGGTGGGCGCAGGGCGCGAAGCGGGAGTCTGGCAACTTCTCGACCAGCACCTCCGCCACCGCGCAGGCGCTCGCGTCGTCGCCGGCCTCACGCGCGAGCAGCGCTTCTTGAAAGAGCGCGTCGTCAGCGAGCGTGCTCTTCGGATGGTTTTGCCAGACTTTGTGCAGCTCGCGTCGTGCCCTCCGCGGATCTTGGAGAACATCTCGGTAGATGCGCCCCAGCTCCAGCTGTGCCTCGGCGTAACGTGCACGTTCGTAGCTGCCGGTGAAGGTCGCGCTCTCTTGCTCGGCGAGCAGTCGCCGTAAGTGCGCCGTCGCGCGCTCGGGCGCTCCCAGCTCGAGCTCTTTTTGGGCCGCGCGCAGTAGCGCGTCGTCCCAGTACGCGCCGCGTGGGTACGGAAAGCGGTCCGCGCAGGAGAGGTACGCGTCGCGCGCGGCCAAAGGTTCTCCCGCGTCGTCCAGCTCGCGTGCGATCCGGTACGCGAGTGTTTCCGCGACCTCGGTCCGACCCAGAGCCGCCGCTTCGCCGCGCAGGTACGAGAGCGCCGCGCCGCTTCCCCCTTGGGTGCGCAAGTACCGCGCGTGCTCTTCCAGGGCTTTGCGTGCAAGGCCGGAGGCGGGGTGCTTGCGGATGGCGGCTGCGCGCAGGGTTCCGGCGCGGGCGGCGTCTCCGCTGCGCTCCGCTAGGTCGGCGAGCGCGAAGTCAGCGCGCGCGCCGCGCTCGGCGTCGCCGTTGCGAGCGAGCGCGATGAAGAGCGCTTCGGCGCGCGCGGTCTCGCCGGCTCGGACGTAGCTCTCCGCGGCGCGGTAACGCGACTCGCCTGCGTCGCGCGCATTCTTCGCGCTCTTCGCGGCGCGCTCGTAGTGCTGGGCGGCGAGAGCGTGCTCGCCGCGACGCTGCGCCGCCAGGGCCGCGTCGTGGTCCTGCGTGTACGCGGCGGGGGGCGGTGAGCCACAAGCGGCGCCCAGCAGGAAAAGCCAAGCCGCCTTCGTCACTCCCGAGCTCCGCCATCGCGCTCGCGCGCCTCGAGCGCGGCGATGAACAGCTCGTACGCAGTTACCTGTACCGCCTGCCCGAGGTTGATCGAAGGCTGATCGGCGGCCATCGGAATGCGCATGCGCGCGTGGGCGCCCAGCAAGTCCTCCTCGGCGAGCCCCGTCTTCTCGTTACCGAACACGAACGCCAATCGCTCTCCGCGCCCCGCGCGCTCTACCGCGTCTCGGGCGGCTTGACGCGCCGTGAAGACTCCGGAGACTCCGCGCCGAGCCGTGGTTGCATAGCTGAAGTCGACGTCCACGAGCGCGCTCGCGACGTCGGCAACGACGGGCGCTTCCTCCAGAACGTCCAGCGACTTTACGGCCATCTTCACGGCCATCACGTGACCTGGTTGCGCCATCTTACCGGGTTTGACGAGCACCAGCCGCGTGAAGCCCATGGTCTTCATTGCGCGCGCGGCGGCGCCGACGTTCTCCGGGTAGTGGGGACGAACGAGCACGAAGCGAAGCAGCGGGTGGATCTGAAGCTCTAACATCGGGCGAAGACGAGGATGGGCTCGGTCCGGGGTTTCCAGGACGTCGCGCTTAGTCGCGCACCGGCTTTACGGGCCAGACGCAACGGAAGCCTAGCGTGGGCTCGCGGGTTTCGGGGGGCTTACCGGTACGAGCCGCCCCGCGCAAAAACGGCGCCGCGCTCTGGTAGCTCCCGCCGCGCACGACGCGCTCGGAGCCGGGCGGCGTTCCGTACGTCGCCGCGTATGGGTCGGCCGTCCACTCCTCGACGTTTCCGGCCAGATCGAGCACCCCCTCCGGGGTCGCCCCGTCTGGAAAGGAGCCGACCGGCGCGAGCTCCGCAAAGCCGTCGCTGTCGTCCGTGTCGTCGACGCCGCTGCGCCCGTGGTTGGCGAGCTTGCCGTGCCAGCCGCTACCCCACGGGTACGTGCGTCGCCGCTGGCCTCGCGCCGCGCGCTCGAATTCCGCCTCGGTCGGCAAACGGCCCCCCCGAAAGGCGCAGTAGCGTCGGGCGTCGTCGAACGAAACGAGCGTGACCGGGAAGCGGGGCTGCTGGAAGCGCAGGCCCCCCCCTTCGAAGGCCGGTGATTGGCAGCGACCTGCCGCCACGCACCGCTCGTAGTCGGCCACGCTCACCTCCGTGCGCGCTATCCAGAAGCCGTCGACGCGCTCCTGATGGGTGGGGGTCTCCCCCGCGAACGTGGTCTCGTCGCAGCGATCCGGCAGCGGTTCGCGCTTGCAGCGCACGAGCGCGGCTAGCACCTCGACCTCGTTCGAGCCAAGCTCCATCGACAGCGGGCGGAGGTACACGGCGGCGCTCGCTGTCGTGCGCACGCGCCGCGGCCCATCCGCGTAGCCGACGCTCGGGCTTTGACTCGCGACGGCGACCAGCAGCCATGCCGGGAGCCGACCGCGGGTCATGGCTCGCTTTCGCCGGGTTCGGTCGGGGGCGCGGGGGACGCGGAGGCGGGCGCAGGCACATTCTGAGCGGCGCTCTGCGTGGCCGGCGGGTGGGGCGCTTTGCGCGGGGCGCTGCTCGGGGTCGCTTCGGCGACGCGGCGCGACGGCGTCCTTTCGGCGAGGTAGGCGACCGCCACGTGTGGCCCCCCCATCCCTTCGCTCGTGGGACTCGCGACGTCCGGCTCACGCAGCAGGTGGGAGAGCTGGAGCGCGGCCACTCCGAGCAGTGCGCCGAGCGCGGCCCCGCCGGCAAAGGTCCGGAGGCCATGGCGCTCGGGCGGTGACTGCCACGGCGCGCCGCGGGGGTGCGCGTCGGGCAGCGTGGGCAGCATTTTGCGGCTGGCGATGCCGAGGGCTTCGGCCAGGCTCTCGCCGAGCTCGCGCGCGCTGGAGAAGCGATCCCCGGGCGCCTTGGCTAGACCGCGGAGCAAGATCGCGTCGACGTGCGGGTCCAGCCCGCAGAGCGGAGCGATCCCTGGTGGTACATCGGTCGTGATGCGGGTCGCGACGGAAACGGCGTCTTCCCCCGGGAACGCGCGCATCTGGCTGAGTGCCTCGTAGAGGGTCGCGGCGAGCGAAAACTGGTCGGAAAGAGGGGAGAAAGTACCTTTCGTGATCGACTCAGGGGCGCTGTACGCGGGCGTTCCGAGCAGCCCGCCGTCGCGGGTGAGCGTGGAATCCGGAACGCGCGCGATGCCAAAGTCCGCGATCTTGGCGCCGGTCGGCGTCAAGATGATGTTCTGCGGCTTGATGTCTCGGTGCAGCACTCCCGCCGCGTGGGCGGTGGTGAGCGCGTCGCCGAGCTCCCGCGAGAGCTTCGCCCCCGCCTCCGCGCCGAGCGGCCCGCGCGCGATACGCTGCTCGAGCGTTGCGCCCTCCGCGTACTCGAATACGAGGTAAAGGCCCAGGTCCGGATGCTCGCCCATATCGTACAGGGCGACGATGTTCGGATGCGAGACGCGAGCGGACGCGCGCGCTTCCTGGCGCATCCGATCGATGAGCGCGTCTTTCTGCTCGGGCGGAATTACCAGGTCGTCGCGCAGCAGCTTGATCGCGACGCGACGATCCACGACCGGATCGTGCGCGAGCAGCACGCGCCCCATGGCGCCGCGCCCGAGCAAGCGCACGGGTTGGTACCGCCCGATGGGGGCGAAGTCTTGACCGCCGTCACCGTTCATCCAGTGGCAACCGAAGGTCTAACACGGCCCAGGGCCGGCCCGTGGAGCCCTCAGCTGCCGTCCGCTGGGGCGGCAGGTTTCTCGGAATCCGGCTTCCGCTCCGGCTTGTCTGACGGCTTTTCGGCCGGTTTCTTCGGGGGCGGCGGACCGTATTCGTCGCGCAGCTTCTTCAATAAGCCGTCGCGGAAGATGCGCTCTTGGTATTCGGGCAGGCGCGGCAAGCTGACGAAGAGCCGCACGCTGCCGCCCGACTCCACGACCTCCAGCGTCCCGGTGACGCCGTCCTTCGAGCCGGGCGCCGTGTACTTGAAGATGAGGTAGGCCGCGTCCGGGTCCTTCTCGACGACGTCGTACCCCAAGTCGACGCGCACGTAGCGCAGCGCGCCGCTGTACGTTTGCGACTTCGAGTAAGAGGAGCTGCCGTCTACCCGCGCCTCGACGCTCGGCGCGAGCACGCCCAACGCTACGGCGCATAGCCCGGTGAGGAGTGACTTCGGAACAGACGGCGCCATGCTTGGCGCGTAACCGCTGCCGCTCGCGCGGGCCAAGTTCTCGGCTACACCGAGGGCGATTGCCCGGCGAGGAGCGCGGTCGGCCCCTCGCGGAACAAAAAGTCGATCTCGTCTCGCCCGTAGCGTTTTTCGATGACCGACAGGGCCTTCTCGACCACTCGGACGTCGGCGGGTCGGTGCAAGTCGGTGCAAGCGGCCTGGTACAGCTCGCGCTCCAAAAGCTCCTCCGCCGCCCGCTGAGGTCGCCGGCCGTATTTCCCCACCAGCGCCATGCAGTCGAGCAGGGTCGTCACGCCTTGCTCGACCAAACGCTCGAGAGCTTCCGGGTGATCCCAGAAGCGGCGGTAGCGCTCGGGGTGGGCGATCACGGGCAGGATGCGGCGACGGCGCAGATCGAACAAGCGGTGCTCGATGAACGGCGGAAAATCGATCTCGTAAAACTCGAGCAGCACGGCGCGGCCGCCGGGGTACGGGAGCGCGTCGCCGTTGAGTAAGCGCGTATAGACGACCTCATCGAAGTAGTGCTCACTGGCGAGCGACACCTCCGGCACCGCGCGGCCTTTCAGCTGCGGTACGAACCCCTCGAACGCGCGCGTCAGCCCCTCGCGCTCGTTGTCGAACATGCCGGGGCGCATGTGAGGCGTCGCCACGACGTGCGCGAAGCCGAGCGAGCGCAGCCCTTCGAGCATGGCCACGCCGTCGGCGGCGGTCGGGGCGCCGTCGTCGATGCCAGGCAAGAAGTGGCAATGCAGGTCGATCAAGGGGGGCGTGTCTTAGCACCGCCCCTCTCGGCCAGCTCAGCGCGCCGCGCTTCGGCCGACGTTTTCCGTGAGGATTCGCCGGCAACCGTCGCTGAGGCGCGCGTAGTCATCGTCTTTGGCGTCACCCAGCGCGGTCAGCATCACCTCGTAGCCGTCGATCGAAAGCTGCCGTACGGGCGGCTTCTCCCCACGGAAACCGAGCTCGTCGAGGCGCGGGTCGTTGGCGGGGATGGTGGCGAGCGCCGCCAGCTCCTCGCACAGCTGCGCGGCCCCCGAGCCTGCCACCAAGCAACCGCTCGTATCGGCGAGCGCGACCGCCGAGAGTCCGCGAGCCCGGCGTGTCGCCTCCAGCAGGCGACAGAGCGAGACGAAAGTGTCGGTGGAGCGGCCATTGCGCCGGTCTTGCCCGGGGATGTAGGACATGGTGCGCATAGCTTGGTGGAGGCTGCGTCAGGCGGACAAATTTCGTGGAGTTACGTGTGGAAAAGCCATGCTACGCCTGCCGAGGCCCATGAACCCGGACCGCTTCGAACGACTGGTCGCCGAGCGTCGCGTGGTGGTGTGCGCGGGGGCCGGCGGGGTGGGGAAGACCACCGTCGCGGCGGCGCTGTCGCTTTCGGCGGCGCGTCGGGGCCGGCGGGTCCTCTGCCTGACCATCGACCCTGCAAGGCGCTTGGCGGACAGCCTCGGCATCTCGCTCGCACCCGGGGTCGAGGCTGAGGTCGCGTCGGAGCTTTTGGCCGCGGTGGGCGCGCCTGCTCGCGGCAGCCTGAGCATCACGATGCTCGACCCCAAGCAGGTGTTCGACGACTTGGTCAAGCGCCACGCGTCCTCGCCGGTGGTGGCGGAGCGCATCCTCTCCAATCAATTTTACCGCCACGTCTCCACGTCCCTGGCCGGCACGCAGTCGTACATGGCCATGGAGAAGGTGCTCAGCGTGCTCAAGTCGGGGCGCTTCGATTTGATCGTGCTGGACACCCCGCCCACCAGTGAAGCTCTGGACTTTTTGGACGCGCCGGAGCGCCTGGTGGAAGCGCTGGACAGCCCCGCGATGCGCTGGCTCGTGCAGTCCTTTCAACCGTCGAGCGGCTTCAGCATGCGGCTGCTCGCACGCGGTGTGGCGGCACTGCTCCGCACCATGGGGCGGGTGACGGGCCGCGGTTTCTTGGAGGACATGGCCGCGTTCGTCGGCGAGCTGAACGAGCTGTTCGGCGGCTTCAA
>JAQSWN010000092.1 GCA_029266615.1 Polyangiaceae bacterium | reverse complement strand
GTGAGTGGTGGCGCTGTCCCATGACCGACAACAAGCGGGGCGCGCCATCCACCGTGTTGCGTGAGTAGATACGTCGCTTCTCGTCGACGGCCTTGAAGAGCGGGACGGATGCGCCGACCGTCTCGGCGGGGCCTATGACCAGGTAGCCGTTCGGCTTGAGCGCGTAATGGAAGGTCGCGAACACCACCTCTTGCAGGCGCGGCTCCAAGTAGATGAGGACATTGCGACAACTGATCAAGTCTAGGCGCGAGTAGGGCGGATCCCGCGTCAAATCGTGGCGCGCAAAAACGCAGATTTCGCGGATGGTCTTGCTAATCTGGTAGTAGTCGCCGACTTTCGTGAAGAAGCGCTGCAGACGTTCGGCCGACACGTCCCGCGCGATGTTGATGACGTACTTTCCCTCTCGCGCTTTGGCCAATGCGCTCTCGCTCAGATCGGTCGCAAAGATCTGCAGCGTCGTGTTGAGCGACAGTTTTGCCATGCGCTCGAGTAAGCACATGGCGATTGAATAGGCCTCTTCGCCGGTCGCGCAGCCCGGCACCCATACACGCAAGGGGGCGTTGGAGGCACGGTCTTCGAGTAGCGCCGAGATTACCCGTTCGGTCAGGGCGTCGAATACTTCTGGGTCCCGGAAGAACGAAGTTACCGAGATGAGGCAGTCTTCGTGGAGCGCGCTCACTTCGGCGACGTTGCCTTCCAACAACCGCGCGTAGCCGAGCAGGGTTTCGGCACGCGTTACCGCCATGCGCCGAGCAATTCGCCGGCGCAGCGTCGTCTTCTTATAGGCGGCGAAATCAGTGCCGCCGGCGGCACGCAACTGCTCGAGGATCCTCGCGAGCCCCTCTCGGTCATCGCTGCTTTCCTCCGCGGTCGAGGCACCTGGGGCTTCGGAGGCCGCCGGCGTCGGCGCGCCGCCCACGATGTATGGGTGTTGACCGAGCCGTACCAGCTCACCCGCGATCTCTTCGGGACTGAGGATGAAGTCGACACCGCCAGCCTGTATCGCGCTACGAGGCATGCTGTCACTTTGCGCCGACGTCGGTTCCTGTGCGAAGGCGATGCCTCCAGCCGCCTCGATCGCTTGGAGCCCCAACGTGCCGTCCGTGCCCATGCCCGAAAGAATGACGCCAATTGCTTGCCGGCCTCGCACGTCCGCGAGGGTCTTCATGAAGGCATCGATCGGCATGTGCGCGGTGCCTGGCAGAGTCCGGGGCACGAGCTTCAGAAAATCGTCTTCCAGGATCAGGCCTCTGGAGGGCGGTATGACGTACACCTCGTTCGGGCGTACTCGCACGTCGCCCTTGACCTCAGCGACCCCCATGTCCGTAACTTCGGACAGCAGCTCCGCGAGGATGCTTTCGTGATCGGGTGCGAGGTGCTGAACCAACACGTAAGCCATCCCCGTATCGCTGGGGAGCGCACCGAGTAGACGGCGGAACGCTTCCAAACCGCCCGCGGACGCGCCGATCCCGACGATTGGGAAAGGGTTGACACCATTGCCGGTCCCGTCAGCTCCGACGAGATGAGCTCCGGCCGGCTGTGTCTTCGTGTTGGTCAGTGTGGGGTCCTTTTGCGCCGCGAGTGGGCAGCGAGGGAGCGTACGCCGGTGTTCGGAGCTTGGGTTCCAAGAAAGGCGAAGGCGCAAACTTTGCGTGGCCGATGCCCACGAATCGAATGCAGATCCGTGCGTGATCGAGGCCGAGTGTGGCTCACGCTTTGCAACCGCATCATGCAAGATGGCCGCCCTCCACCCCGACTCGTCCGTAGATGGTTTTCGCGATGATTTGCTCGCCTATCTGGCGAAGCGGCTGGGGGTGCCGCGCGAGATCGCGCTCTCAACGCTCGGAGAGTGGCTTCTGCACTACGAGCGAACTCACGTGCTGATTGACGGGCGCGTGGCGACGGGTAACCCGGGGAGCGGAGAAGGTCGTTAGTGTCGCGAAGCGGTGGGGTCAGCGTCGCCTTCGATGGTCCGGCTCACGAGCGAGCCATACTCATGAAGTCTGTATTGAACGGTCCGCACGCTCACCCCGAGGATCTCCGCCGCGCGGCTGGTGGACCCGTTCACGGCCGCCAGGGTCTTCGTAATCGCGTACCGCTCGATTTCGGCGAGCGATGCGCCAGGCACGAGTATGTCGTCCAGCCCCAGCGGCACAGTTTCGAACGGCAACGCTTCGGCATGGACCACGGAGCCTTCGCTGAACACCACCGCCCGCTCCATCGCGTTCTCGAGCTCGCGAACGTTCCCGGGCCAGCTATGGGAGAGGACCTTGGCTCGCGCGTCGTCAGCCAGACCGTCGATGCGGCGGTGATTCTCCCGCGCGAACCGCTGCAAAAAGTGCTCGGCAAGGATGACCGCGTCGTGACCGCGCAACCTCAACGGTGGCATTTCCATGTGAACCACGTTGAGCCGATAGAACAGGTCCTCGCGGAAGCGTCCTTCGCAAATCTCACTCGTCAGATCTTTGCTCGTCGCCGCGATGACACGCACGTCAATCGAGATGGACTCGTTGCCGCCCACGCGCTCGAGCGTCCGCTCTTGAAGCAACCGCAGCAGCTTGACCTGCGTAGCAAGAGGAACTTCGCCGATTTCGTCCAGAAACAACGTGCCGCCGCTCGCTTGTTCGAAGCGTCCGAGCCGCCGCTTGTCCGCCCCCGTGAATGCACCCTTCTCGTGACCGAACAGCTCGCTTTCCAGCAGGGTCTCGGCCAAAGCGGCGCAGTGTACCGCAACGAATGGCGCAGCCCTGCGGGGGCTCAGCTCGTGAATGACGCGCGCGACCTGGCCTTTGCCGGTGCCCGACTCGCCCGTGATGAGAACCGTCGCGCGGGCTGGCGCCACCTGCCGAGCCATCCGATAGATGCGCTGCATCGGCAGGCTGACGCCTAGTAGGCCATCGAGGCCATCCTGATTGCGCGCGCTCAGCTGCCCTCTGAGGTTTTCGGCCTCAGTTTGCAGGTCTCGGCGCTGGAGCGCTCGTTCGACGGCCAAGAGAAGTGCCCCGACATCGACTGGTTTCGTGAGGTAATCGACGGCGCCCGCTCGCATCGCGCGCACGGCCATGGCGATGTCTCCAGCCGCAGAGAGCACGATGCTCGGCACTTCGAGGTGCTGCTCGCGAACCTTGCTCAGGAGACCCATCCCGTCCAACCCTGGCATGCGCAAGTCTGTGATCAGCAGCGCGGGTGCGCGCTCCACCAACACACTCAGCGCTTCCTCGCCGCCGACGGCAAGCTCCACGTCGTACCCCTTCATGACGAGCAGGTGCTGCATGAATGCGAGCACGTCAGGCTCGTCGTCGACAATCAGGATTCTGGTGCTTTTCATGCCGCAGCCGGACGAAGCGATGCATGCGACGCCTGGCCGACTGATCGCATGGTCCGACGATCCATACTCCTCATTGGCCCCCCGGTCACGTACCCTCAAATCCAGGCTGCCAGCGAGCCTGGCTCAGCGTGGGCGTCAGCTCTATCCGCGCGAGCGCAGTAGCGTGGCGAAAGCGACACACACGTCGACCGTGGTGAAGATGCCAACGACCTTGTGTTGTTTGTCGCAGACCACGGCCGCGTCGTACTTTTTGTCGGCCATTTTGCTCACGACTTCGTCGAGCGGAGTCTCGGGGGCGACGACATATGCGTCACTCATCGCTTCGCTCACCGACACGAGCTTCGGGTCGACCGCGCTCAACGACTCGAACAAGTTCAAGTCTCGGTCCGACAGCATGCCCACCAACTTACCTTGATGCAAAACCGGCAAATGTTTAACCTGCTCCTGACGCATCAAGCGATGCGCCATCAGCATCGGCTGCTGGTCCCCGATAGTTTGAACATCTTTGGTCATGTATCTTTGGACTTGCGTATCGGAGTTGCTCATTCGGGCCTCAAACGCTTGCTGCAGTAAGCGAGGGTTAGCCAGCAAGGAGCGCGCCACCTGGCGTGTCGTCCAACGAATGCGCGTGAAGTCGTCCGTCCCTCCTGCGCACGAAGCATCCCGTGCAGTCTTTGCGTTCGCCCCGGACCGGGCGCAGGTTTTGCACCCACCACTTCCCGCCGTCGCATAACGGCGGAGTGCGCTTGGCGCCGATATCGAGACCGCCGTGCTGGTGGAGAGATCGTTCTCGGGCACGCTTCGTGCGTGCGAGTGAGGGGGCGACGAGCATCCAGTTCACTGCCGCGGTCGGTACGTCCGCAGTCGAAGGCTGCTCGCTCGCCCCTGATGACCGAGGGCATTCGCATGAACGTGCAGGAAATTACGGCCGCTGAGTGCTACGCAAAGCTAGCGAGCTCCGGCTTCGGCAGGCTGGCTTGTGCAAGGGACAATCAACCCTACGTGGTCCCGATTTACTTCGCAGTGAAGGGGGAGGCTATTTACGCCTTCTCCTTGGCTGGTCAGAAGGTGGACTGGATGCGCGAAAACCCGCGCGTCTGTTTGGAAGCGGACTGGATGAGCGGCAGCAACGACTGGACGAGCGTCGTCATCTTGGGCCGGTACGAAGAGCTGACGGACACGCCGGAGTTCTACAACGAACGGCTCCAAGCGCTCGCGTCACTGCAGACCCGGCCAATGTGGTGGGAGCCGGGCACCAGCTCGCTGTCGAGCGCAAATGAGCGCCCAGAGAAAGGGCAGGCGCCCGTCTTTTTTCGCATCTTGGTCGACCGTGTCACGGGCTACCGCGCGGCACCGCAACCGCCGGACGGCGTCGCGCCCCACGAGTGACCGGCAAACCGTTGCATCAGCATCGACCGGCTTGCATGCTCCGCGGTTTGTCCTTCGACGCCCCCACATGCTCACCCCGATCAAGGCCGCTCACACCCTCGTTTGGGCGGTAGTCGAACAGGTTTTTCCACACCGGTGCGCGGTTACCGAAACTACCGAGGCCAGCGGCTCGCTTCCTACGGGGAACCGCACTTCCCCCCCTCAGGAGATTCGCGCAAGGTGAGTTTCACGTTCACGACGTGCAGCTCAACCCCCAGCCAGGCCGAGCACGTGCTTCAGAATCGTCAGGTCCTCCCGAGCGCGAACGACCAGGCAGCGAACGCGCGACTCGGTCGTGGCGATGTCTTCGTCCCCGCCTCCCGGCGCCTTCACGGTCTCGTTGAGCTCGAGCCCTGCGAATCTCAGTGCACTCACGCAATCTCGACGAATTCTCGCGCTGTTCTCACCGATGCCACCGGTGAAGACGAGAGCGTCAACACCGCCGAGAACACCGGCCATCGCGCCCACGCTTCGGCGGATGGAGAGCACGAAGCGCTCGTAAGCGAGCCTTGCGCGCGCCGACCCGCCGTCGGCCGCCTCGAGCACCTGCCTCAGATCTCCAGAGATGCCCGAGACGCCGAGGAGGCCGGAGCGCTTGGTCAGAGTCTCGCGGAGCTCTGCGATGCCGACGTGGCATTGCTCCTGGAGATAGAGCAGGAGCCCCGGGTCGATTGATCCCGAGCGCGTGGCCATCATCAAACCCTCGAGTGGAGAGAACCCCATCGTGGTGTCGACCGAGCGCCCGTCCTCGACCGCCGTGACCGAGCAACCGCTCCCCAAGTGGCAAACGATCAGGTGCTGGGGGATGGCGCCAAGCAGCTCGCCAGCGCGCTCGACCGCGTAGTCTACGCTGAGACCATGAAAGCCAAACCGGCGCAGACCCCAGCGCTCGCTCCATTCATGGGGCAGGCCGTAGCCGGCCGATGCCTCGGTCAGGGTTGCATGGAACGCGGTATCGAATGCTGCGACCTGAGGAACGGCGGGGAAGGAGGCCGTAACGGCGTCGATTGCCATCAGCGAGGCTTGCATGTGCTCGGGGTCGAGAGCCGAAAGCTCCGCCAGCGCTTCACGCACGCTTGCGTCGATTGCCACGGCTCGCTGGAAGCGCATTCCGCCGTGGACCACGCGGTGGCCCACCATGTCGAACGGAGCCGCCTGCTCGAGCGCAGCCCGGAGCTGACCGGCACGAGTCGCCCTATCTTCCGCACGCCAAGGTTCGCTTCCTCCCGCCAGGATGCGCTTGTCCGCCGCTAGCCGCGTCCATTTCAGGCTACTCGAGCCCGTATTAATCACCAATACATGCATTAGCTCTGCCATTTCCAATCGCGGATCTCGGGCATGTCCTGACCGTACTGGCGAATGTACTGCTTGTGCTCGAGCAGCTTACCGTCAAGTTTCTGCACCAGCCGGATGCCCTTCTGGCCGGTAACGGGCAGCCGATCGATCGCATCCATCACGAGGTGGAAGCGGTCCATGTCGTTGAGGACCGTCATGTCGAAGGGCGTGGTGATGGTTCCCTCCTCCTTGTAGCCGCGGACGTGAATGTTGTGGTGGTTCGCCCGGCGATACGTCAACCGATGAACGAGCCACGGGTAGCCATGGAAGGCAAAAATGACGGGTTTGTCTTTGGTGAACAGCCTGTCAAAATCGCTATCGGTGAGGCCGTGCGGGTGTTCGGACTTCGGTTGTAGGCGCATCAGGTCGACGACGTTGACCACGCGTATGTTCAAGTCGGGCAAGTGCTCACGCAGAATGGAAACGGCCGCCAAGGTCTCCATGGTGGGTACGTCGCCGCAGCAAGCCATGACCACGTCGGGCGGGGTCTCCGGATCGCCGCTGGCCCACTGCCATACGCCGATCCCCTCGGCGCAATGCTTGGCGGCGGCGTCCATCGTTAGCCACTGCGGCGCGGGGTGCTTGCCCGCGATCACCAAGTTGACGTAGTGGCGACTGCGCAAGCAGTGATCCATCACCGACAAGAGACAGTTGGCATCCGGTGGCAGGTAGATGCGCACCACCTCTGCCTTCTTATTCATGACGTGGTCGATGAAGCCCGGATCCTGATGGGTAAATCCGTTGTGGTCCTGGCGCCAGACGTGGGATGCCAGCAAGTAATTCAGTGACGCGATATTGCGCCGCCATGGCAGCTGACTCGTTATTTTCAGCCATTTAGCATGCTGATTGAACATCGAACCGACGAGGTGGATGAACGCCTCGTACGAGTTGAAAATTCCGTGGCGTCCCGTGAGCAGATAGCCCTCGAGCCAGCCCTCGCATTGATGTTCGCTAAGCATGGAGTCCAAAACGCGCCCGCTTCGCGCCAGAAATTCGTCGTTCGGCTCGGTCCCGGCGTTCCACTGCCGGTTGGTCGCTTCGAACAGAGCCCCTAGGCCATTCGACATCGTCTCGTCCGGCCCGAAGACGCGAAAATTGCGTTGCTGCTCGTTGAGCTTCGACACGTCCCTCAAGAAGGGTCCGAGTGCCCGGGTGTCCCCCATGCCGGTCGCACCAGGCGAAGGAACGTCGACCGCGTAGGCCCTAAAGTCCGGCATCTTCAGGTCCTGTAGCAACAAGCCGCCGTTGGCGTGTGGATTGGCTCCCATGCGTCGCGGACCTTGGGGCGCGAGCTCAGCCAGCTCGGGCTTCAAGCGGCCCTGCTCGTCGAACAGCTCCTCTGGCCCGTAGCTTCTGAGCCAGTCGTTGAGCAGGCCGAGATGCTCGGCGTGGGCGGAAGGGTGGAGTGGCACCTGATGTGATCGAAAGCTTCCCTCATTAGGTAAGCCCCCCACATACTTGGGTCCCGTCCAGCCCTTGGGTGAGCGCAGGATGATCATGGGCCAGCGCGGACGGCTGTGATTGACGCCGGCTCGGGCATCTTTCTGGATCGCTTTAATCTGCTGGACGGCGGTGTCGAGCGCGGTGGCCATGGCTTCGTGCATCAGCTCGGGCTCGTGTCCCTCGACGAACAGCGGTGTCCACCCGTAACCGCGAAACAGCTGTTCCAATTCTTCATGCGTGATGCGGGCCAGTAGCGTCGGGCTGGCAATCTTGTAGCCGTTGAGATGGAGGATCGGCAGCACGGCCCCGTCGTTCGCGGCATCGAGAAACTTGTTCGAATGCCAAGCCGTTGCGAGCGGCCCCGTCTCGGCCTCACCGTCACCGACGACGCAGGCGACGACGAGCTCGGGATTGTCGAACACTGCTCCGAAGGCATGACTCAGCGAGTAACCCAACTCGCCGCCCTCGTGGATCGAGCCAGGGCACTCCGGCGAGGCGTGGCTCGGAATGCCTCCGGGGAAGGAAAACTGGAGAAATAGCTTCTGCAAACCAGCCTCGTCCTGGCCGACATGCGGGTAAACTTCGCTGTAACTGCCTTCGAGGTAAGTATTGGCCACCACGGCGGGACCACCGTGCCCTGGCCCGGAGACGTAGATCATGTCGAGGTCGTACTTCTTGATGACCCGATTCAGGTGCACATAGACGAAGTTCTGCCCGGGCGTCGTCCCCCAGTGCCCGAGTAACATGTGCTTCACATCATCGAGCACGAGGGGCCGTCTGAGCAGCGGATTGGCGCTGAGGTAAATCTGGCCGACCGAGAGGTAGTTCGCTGCGCGCCAGTAGGCGTTCATGCGATGGAGGAGCTCTGGCGAGAGGGCGTTCATCGTCAGTTGTCTTGAATTTCTAGTTAGACTTAGCGGGAACGAGAGTCGGGGCCCGCTTGAGTCGTGGCTTGTTCGATGCGCGCGAGCGCTGCCCGAGCTTGACGAGCTCCACGACCGCGACTGGCGCCGCAGACGCCACCGCAATCAAGATCCAGTCAGGGGCCGTGAGCGGGACGGTGTGTAGTACCTGGCGCAAGAGTGGCACGTACACGGCTGCAAGCTGCAACAGCACGCAGACGAGCGTCGCTCCCAGGAGCCAGGCGTTGCTGAACGGGTGAGAGAACGCCGAGCGAGTGCGCGAGCGCGCGTTGAAAGCGTGAAAAACCTGCGCCAAGGCCAGCGTCATGAACGCGATCGTGACCGCGTGTTGCAGCCCGTCTCCCTCCGCGCCGTACCAGCGCAGTCCCAGCGCGAACGCGACGAGCGTGCTGCCGGTCAGCAGGAGTCCTTGCCACGTGATCAGCCAGGCGAAGCGTGGCGTCATGAGCGGCTCGTGCGGATCGCGCGGTGGCTGCTTCATGACGTCGGCGGCCGACGCCTCGAGTGCGAGCGCCATGGCGGGGAAAATGTCCGTGACTAGGTTCAGCCACAAGATCTGCAGTACGCCGAGTGGTAGCGGCCACCCGAGCATGATCGCGCCGAACACGGTCGCAATCTCGGCAAGATTGCAAGAAAACAAGTAGTGCATGAAGCGCAGGACGTTGTGAACGATAATTCTACCCTGCTCTACTGCGGACACGATGGTCGAGAAGTTGTCGTCGGTAATGACCATGTCCGCCGAGTCCTTGGCGACCTCCGTACCTCTGATGCCCATGGCGATGCCGATGTCCGCCTGGCGCAGCGCCGGGGCGTCGTTGACACCATCGCCGGTCATGGCGACTACGTGACCCCGCCCCTGCAGCGCCTCGACGATGCGCAGCTTGTGTTCGGGGGAAACGCGCGCGAACACCGCGGCGTCCGCGACGACGTTTTTCCACCCCACCGCGTCCAGGCCCGTTAGCTCACGTGCATGCACCGTTCGAAGTCGCTTGCCCTGTGCATCCACGTCCATGCCTAGCTGCCTCGCGATCTCGGCGGCCGTGGCCTGCTGGTCGCCCGTGATCATGACCGTGCGAATGCCGGCCGCTCGGCAGCTAGCGATTGTGGCGACGGCTTCATCCCGGAGTGGGTCAATCATCCCAACCAGGCCAACGAACGTCAGCTCGCGGATCAGGTCGTCATCGTACGGTTCGGGCCGGTCGCGGTACGCCAAGCCCAGCACGCGCATCGCGCCCGCGGCGAGCTCTTCGTTCACCGCTCGAACGCGCTCCATCGCGTTTTTCGTCATGGGCACGACCCCTGCCGCCTCTACGAGCCATCCGCTGGCTTCGAGTATCGCTGCAGGTGACCCCTTGACGTACGCAACGTTGCCTCCCTCGGGCGTCTCGTGCACGGTCGCCATGCGCTTCGTTTCGCTGCTGAACGGAACTTCGTGCACGCGCGGGTAGGCGCGCTCGAGGACGACCCGCTCCAGCCCAGCCTTCTCGGCCGCTACGATCAGCGCGGCCTCGGTAGGGTCACCCAGCACGGTCGCGCCGTCCATCTTGGCGTCGTTGCAGAGTGCACCGATGCGAAGGGCGAGCTGTAGGGCCAGCTGCGGCGCCTCGGTTGATGAAAAGTCGACCTTCTGACCGGCAACACTCAGCTCGCCCTGGAGGGCGTATCCGGCGCCCGTGACCTCCACGCGGCGCCCGGCGACGTCGAAGACGCGAACGGTCATCTCGTTTCGCGTCAACGTGCCTGTCTTGTCGGTGCATATCACGGTCGTCGAACCGAGCGCCTCGACGGCGGGTAGCCTTCGGATGAGCCCGTGCATCGCGGCCATCCGCTGCATCCCGACCGCGAGCGTCATGGTCGTCACGGCCAGCAAGCCTTCAGGGACGGCCGCGATCGCCAGCGATATGCCTACCTCCACCATGTACAGAAAGCCGTTGCCTCGAAGCCAGCCCACGAAAACGATCGCGGCACAAAGCGCCAGAACGAGGACCAACAGCGCTCGGCTTAGCTGCGCGAGCTTCGCTTCGAGCGGCGTGCCGTGCTTGCCAACCTCAGCGATGAGCGTGCCGATCCTGCCCATCGCCGTACGCGAACCAGTGGCCGTGACGATGAACGTCCCCCGACCGTCGGTTACCGCGGTACCCATGTGGACCATGCTCGCCTGATCGCCCAGCGGCGCGTCAGGTTCCGCTACCGCATCGGCGGACTTACGCGTCGATAAGGACTCGCCCGTCAGGGCGGCTTCATCGACTCGCAGGCCCGCCTGCTCGATGACGCGGCCGTCGGCCGGTACGCGGTCACCGGAAGCGAGAAGCACGACGTCCCCGGGCACGAGGTCCGCCCCGGGCACTTCGCGTTCCACCCCGTCCCGCCGGACGCGCGAAACGTGTACTGACTGCTTGCGTAGCCCGGCCAAGGCGCTTTCCGCCTTCCATTCCGTCACGAAGCCGATGAGCGCATTGAGCGCAATGACCACGAGGATCGCGATCGCCTCGGCGGCATCACCGAACACCAGCGAAACACTTCCCGCGGCGACGAGCAGGACGACGATTAAACTCGTGAACTGATGGCTCAGAATCGCCAAGGCCGAACGCGGCTTGGGTGGAGCCAGCTCATTTCTACCAGTTCGGCTGAGTCTCTCAGCGGCATCGGCGCTATCCAGCCCGCGCTCGATGTCGGTGTGAAAGGCGAGCGTCACCTCCTTCGCCGACTTCGCATGCCAGACCTGGGGTAAGCGTGCGGCGGAAGAGGTACGGATAGGCAACAGGGGCTCACGCGCGCTCGCAGCAACTTCCGTACCGCGCTGCCTTTAGTCCGAGGGTGCCGACCTGCGCGCGGGAGACCTCGAGTGGGCGCCGCGGCCCCGCTCGGGGTCCGTTCCTGGGCCAGAGCCGTACCTGCCGTGGGGCAAGACGTTGAATAGCTTCATAGGCGGCCGGCGCAGCAGAACGATCGTGAAGACACAGCCTTTGCCTGGGACGTTCCGCACCAAGAGTTGCCCGAAGTGAACCCGGACGGCATTCAATGCGATCGACAGCCCCAAACCAAGGCCTGGGCCCTTGCCCTGGCCTCGCTCGAAAGGCCGAAATAGCGCATCCCCCGCGCCGGGGGGGAAGGCCACCGCAGGCGTCGGAGACCTCGATCAGAACTTGAGCGTCGGTCGTGGAAAGCGCCGAAGCCAGGAGCTGCGAACACGCTGCCGAGCTCGTTCGATGATCTGGCGCGATTCGCGATTATGAATTCGCACAGCATCGACCTCTACCCAACTACCTTGCTCCGCTTGATACCGCCTGGCAAGCGTCGGTCGCGCTTGAGACAAAAAGAGCGCGACGGTTGCACCCTGTCGTCTTGAGATCTTAAGACTCGAACTGCTCATTCGCCCCAACCAATTTGCGGTTAGGCAGACGCAAGCATGGCGCGAAAATCGGTAAACCGGGCGCATCGCGATGCACTCGCGAGTGGGCATCTTTTTGCAGTTGATGGCTGTATGAAAAGTAACCGGGCACAAGCAGGCTGCTCGCCAGCCCGGATTCTGTTAGCCGAGGACGACAGCGATCTAAGGATGCTGTTCGCCTTGAAACTCGAAGACGCCGGATTCGAAGTCACGCAGGCGTGCGACGGCAGAGAGCTGCTCGAACGATTAATCGACAGCGCTCCGGAGGGCGGCAATTCCACCCCCTTCGACATCATTCTGTCGGACATCAATATGCCCCACTTCAATCCGCTGGATGTCATCATCGGCGCGCGCAGTCGCCTAACGACGACGCCGATCGTGCTCATGACGTCTTTCGCCGACGCTCAAACCCGGGAGCAGGCCCGACGGTTGGGCGTCAGGGAGGTGCTCGACAAACCGCTGCGACTCGACGACCTCTCCGCGACGATACTCCGGATTCTCGCTGATTGGCGGCGCCAGCCAGCCGAGTTGCACTAATGGATGAGCTACCTCGGCAAGACGGTGCACGCTTTGAGCGCCGACCCGGGCGAGAGTTACGGCGTGATCAGCGACGTACCTCCGGCGTACGTCAGCCGAGTACCGCCCCATAAGTTTGAACATCCTTGGTCAGGTTCTCCGTAAGTCGTCTTAGAGAGTTTGATTCAGGGCGTGACCATTTTGCTCCCCAACGGAGCTTCTAAGCATCAGCAAGTAGCGGGCCACCACTCCGTGAATCAAAGAACGTGTGCGCGAGTTTCCCGCCCACCGCTCCTGCGCAAAAGTGTCGCGCGCAGTCTTTGCGTTTGGCCCGAACCGCGCGCAAGTTTTGCACTAGGCAGTCACCAAACACCGAAAGACGGGGATCCGCTCATGGCGGGCGGTACTTCGCTCAGTCAGAGGCTGCCCGTTCGCCACTGATGCCGACGTCGAAGCACGCTCATGTCGACCGAGACCTTCCCTAACGGTTACGGTTAGTAGACCAGCGTGGCGCCCAGGTTGATGAAGTTCATCGTCTGCTTCGGCGTGTACGGCGTGCCTTGGTCATTGACGCCGTCATGCCAGGTCGTGTTGGCGCTGAAGAAGTCGAGCGCTAGCACGATGTTCTCGAGCACGCCCTGGTAGATACCCGCCGAGAAGCCAAGCTGCTTGGCTGGGAAATTCAAAGCCGTGAAGCGCTCTGGGTCCGATACGACTTTAGAGATCATGGTCTGACCGACCCCTCCCGCGATCTTCGTGCTGCCGAGGTTCACCGCCGCCAGTCCGGTAAATCCCTTCTGACGCCGGAGCACGTAGCCGCTGCCCGAGTCCGCGCTGAACACAGGGTAGTCCTCGATCGCCGCCCAAATCCCCAAACCTTGCCCTGCAAAGCCAGTCGCGCCGAGTTGAACCGGTCCTAGGTTCAGGCCAACCGAGCCAGCGACGCCGGTCGAGTCGACGTTCAGGTTGGTTTGGGTCGCGTTGCCCAAGCGCTGCCAACTCCCGGACACTTCCGCGTGAACGTATTTGCTGCCCTTGTACGCTAGCTCGGCCTCGACGCGGGGCAACGGAGTGCGCGTGTAGCTCTGCTCCTTGACCGCCGCAGGATCGAACAGGCCTACCGTGAGCTCTAGACCGGCAAATTGCGGCGTGTTGTACGAAATCTGAGCGTTATAAGCCGGGAACAGGATGCCGAAGCCAACGTGTCCACACGCGGCGATGGGTCCCCAAGAAGGGGAGCGGTTGACGATCATGCACGGGCTACCAAGGCCGTAGTTGTGGACGATGTCGTAGTCGAGGCTGATCGGTCCTCGGCTGAAGACGCCCAAGTTGCGCCCTGCCAGCACTCCACCCCAAGGCCCGTCGATACGCAGATAGACCTCGCGCAAGTCCACGTCCGGCGACTGAGTCTTATCGCGTTGCTGCGAGATGTTCCCCCACAGGGCGAAACGACCAGAGATCTTGTGGTTGCCGACGTCTTTACGGAGGCTCCAGCCCAAGTAGTTCGATACGAAGCCCGATCGGATTCGAGTCGACATCGTCTCCCCATCTGCGTCGGGACGGTCGTCGAAGCCTTGCCAAGTGGGCGAGCCAGGAGGCGGAGGTGGGCCTTTGGAAAAGCTCAGAAATGCGCTCATGCGTCCGTCGACCGACAGCTCCCAACCCTTGACCTTGGCTATCGGGAGAGCCTCGGGGGAAGGTAGCTGGGCGTGTGCCGTCGCCGGCCCTAGCCCCACCGCAAGCACCGCAAACAGGCCCACGCCGACGGAAAACGAACGAACGGACGCAATGCTCTTCAAAGGAAAGTCTCTCCCGTGCTGCCGCAAACAAAAGTCCCCTGGTCGCAGGCACACCACGACGCGCTAATTGATTCGCCGCGTCGTCCACAAGATGCCGTTCTTCACGACGGCGCGGAACGGAGCTTCGGAGAAGACGGACGCGTCGTGCCCACGCGCGGTGTAAAACATGCGCCCGGCGCCGACGTCTTTCACCCAGGTCAGAGGGCGCGAGTCCGCCGCGAGGCGTTGGATGACCTTGAAGCCGGGCTGAGAGCCGGGATCACGGTTCATCTTGTACCACTCGTCATTGGTCGCGTAGCTGTTGGACAGACCTGCCAGCACGGGGTGCGCCGTGTTCTGCGCGTCAGACACGACCGAGCCCGCCGTGGTGTTGTGCCCTTCGAAGACGGCGCCCATGAGCACGTTCGTGAACCACGGAAAGCCGTTGGTCTTCTCGAAGTCGCTCGCTGAGTGCACACCCGCGAATGCTTTGCCCTCGGTCTCGATGAAGTCCTGGAAGGCCTTCATCGCTGCCGGCTTGTCTTTGACGTCCGGATTGCCGCTGAAGACGCGACCCGTGGGACTGCAGGAAAAGATCAGAGCGTAGTCCTTCAGGCCGCCTGGGACAAAGTGCGGAAGGGCGTTCGACTCCACATCGGCGGTCCAACCGTTGCTCGTTTCTGCCGCGCCCAGCTCCCTCACCATCTTCTGACAGTCAGGGATGGATTCGTGTGCGAACTCGAGCGCCGTACTCATGATGAGCACTTTGAATGGCCCGGTGGCCACGGTGCCGCCGCTGCCGCCGCTGCCGCCCATCGGCGCGCTGCCGCCGGTGCTCGAACCAGCAACGGGTGCCGTGCCGCCCGTGCCGCCCGTCTCCGTCGCGCTTCCCCCGACGCCGGTGCCGCCAGTTGGGTCGGAGCCTGACCCCGCGGTCGGAGTCTGCCCGCTGCCTGCAGTCGGCGTTGCGCCCGAACCTCCTCCAGACGGAGGCACGTCGCTGGATGACCCGGCAAGCGAGCCGGAGTCGGAGCCTGACGTCCCCGTGCTCGCGTTGCGCGTCGCGAGCCACTGCTCACTGCCATCGCTGCAGGCCGCGACGATCACGCTGAAGCCCAGCGCTGCACTTAGTGGACTCGAGTAACGACGCATGGTTCGGCCTTTGCTAGGGAGAGCTCGTCAAGCTTCAGAGTCGAAACTTGCCTGCTTTGTTTAGTTCCCGAAGGGCCTGGTTTTGATTGAGCGATCTTTTGCTGACGCCGCTATTGCTCGAGGCGGCGCGTGGCCCAAAGGATGCCGTTGAGCACGAGCTGCCTGAATTCGGCCTCGCGATAGACGGCCGGGGCGTGCCCGCGAATGGTGTAAAACATGCGACCACGGTTGCCCGCGCCAAGCTCCTTGATCCAGACGGCGGGACGGCTGTCCGAAACCAATCGCGAGACGATCTGAAACCCGGGCTGCTCGCCGACGTCGCGGTTCATGCGAAACCACTCGTCGCGAACGGACCAAGTCGGCGGCACGCCCCTCATGACCGGGTGATCGACGTAGCCGGGCTCCACCTGCACGGTCCCTGGCGTACCGTCCGCGTCGAAGCTCTGGAGGTAGCCGCCGACAAGCGTGTCCGTGTACCAGGGGAAGTTGCCCGTCTTCTCGAAGTCGGTAGCGGAGTGCACCCCACCCCAGGCTCCTCCGCCTTCCACGTAGTCGCGAAGCGCGGCCATGGCGGTCGCGGCGCTTTCAACCCTCGGGTTGTCGCTGAACACATCGCCGGTTGCCGGACACCAGAAGAGCATCCCGTAATCTTTCAACCCGGTCGGCGTGAAATCGGCAAGGTCGTCCGTGGCGACATGAATCGTGAAACGACTGCCCGGTTTGGCGCCGACGGGTAGCTGGTCGTCAGGAGTCTGACCGAGGTCCGAAAGCATGCGCTGACAGTCCGTGATCGAATCGTGGCGGTACTCGAGCGCGGTGGTGAGAACTAGCATTTTGAAAGGGTCGGACTGAGCGTCCGAGCTCCCACCAGTGCCCGCGTCCCCACTGCTCCCAGCCGCAGAGGCCTGCCCGCCACTGCCGGCAGGCTCGAGATCGATCCAGCCGCCACAGGCAGTGACGACGGCCGCGGCCCCAAGCAGCATCCAAACCCTCCTCCCCTGCGTGGTCACGGCGCCTCGGTCACCACGCGCGCCTTACCCGAGCGCGGCGGGCGGTCTCGCAAACGAGCCAGAAGCTCTACGGATTTGCGTCGAACGGACGGCGCTCGCGCCGAGGCTTCCAGCGACTTCAGCAAACTTTGAGCCTCTGCATCGCGGCCCTGTGCAAGCAGCACCTGCGCTTGCACCAGCAACGCTGACTCGCGGTCGGCCTCCGTGCCAGTTCGCGTCAGCTCTTTGAGTGCGGCGTCGGCCCTTTGATAGTCCCCGTCACGCAGCCCCTGAGCCGCTCGCTTCCATTGCTCCGCGCTCGGCACGGGCGTGGGGGTACGCACCGCCTGCCCTCGTACCGAGGCGGGCGGGGCGGGCGGGACCTCCGGGGACACCTCCGTCTCGGGTGTCAGTTCCGGCTCCGCGGACGCCTCCTGCTCGAGAACCACCGCCGCTTTTCGAGAGGGTGCCGTGCGCAGCGGCGGGCTCTGCGCCTCCGCAGGCGGGCGCGCTTCAGTGAGCTGCGGCCGCGGCGTCAGCGGGTGTATCAAGGTCGCTGCGTAAGCGGTGCCTACCGCCATCAGCACGGCCAATGCCGCATGACGCACGAGACGCGGACCGCTCGACCGCGTCGGAGCGGCCGCGCGCTGCCGCAAAAAGCGCGTGTACGCGCGCTCGATGCACGCTGGCTCGATCGCCTCCTGGCGCAGAGCATCGACCAAAGCCCGCGGAGGGGCGTCTTGGTCTCGAAGAGAGTCAGGAAGGAGAGAGCTCACGCTGCCCTTTCATCAGGAAGCCACGCTCGGCGCTCAAGATGTCGCGCAAACGGCGCCGGCCGTCGCGCAGCCGGGAGCGGACGGTCATCTCGTTGCTGCCCACGATGGCGGCTATCTCGGCGATACTCAGCTCTTCGACGTCATGGAGCACCACCGCGGCCCGGTGGCGCTCGCTCAGGCGGTCGAGCGCGGCTTGCAGGCGCCGTGCGCGCTCGCGACGCTCCAACGATGCGGCGGGAAGGACCTCGTCTCGGGGCGTGGGGTCACCATCTTGCTCCAATCGGAAACGGACACTCCAGCGACGGTACCAACGCCGTTGCTTGAGCAGGACGCGATAGCAGACGGCGTAAATCCAAGTAGAAAGGTCGCTGCGCCCCTCGAAGCGTTCACGACTCTTGATGACTTGCTCGGCAGCTTGCTGCACTAGATCGTCCAAATCCGGCGCAGACCGACCTGCCAACGTCGCCATGCGACGATACAAGGCTTCGAATAGTTCGCGCTCGTTCACGAGATGGTTGGCCCCTGGAAACGCACGGAGGGTCGGCTAGGTCCGGCAACGCGAGGCAGTCGTTGCCTGAGCTTCGCCAGCGATCTTCGGCATCGTACCCTTAGTTCCCGAACCTCGCCTCCTCGAGCATTCTGCGTCGTGACGGGTCGCGAAAACCAAACGCATGGGCTATACCCCGCTCTAGCGTGGGCTATCGAGTCGGGTACCGACGGGGCTTCGGCTGCTGGGCCATTTCATGCGCCCTCGGCGCACCGCTGCCGCTTGCATCGAATATTCCGTTCGCGCGAGCCGATGCGGCCGCGACTGACGGAGTCGTGCTGGCGTGCCCAGATCTCCTTCCGGAAAAAACAGCCGAGCTGGAGGCCCGCGCCAGGGCAACCCTGCTGACGAGCGACCTATCCGCCACCGTGACCATTACTTGCATGGCCGAGCGGGTGGCGGTTCAGGTGGACGCGGGCGATGACAGCGTGACCCTCAAACTACGGCTGGCAGCGACCACGTTGCGAGAGGACGTGCTGCGAGCTCTGGATCGGGCGCTCGCGGAGTTGAGCGCGCGCGTGACGCCTGAGGACCAAGCGGCAGCCTCCGCCCCAGCTCCCAGTACCGGGACCGGCTCTGGGGTGTCCCAGCTCGAACCCGTTGCGGCGGAGACCCAGTCCCCGTCTCCCGCACGTCAGCCCACCCCCGCCGCCCGTCTGCCAGCGAGCGAGCTGGAGGTCGGAGCCCAGGTCATCGGCGAGAGCTGGGGCAAGAAGCCAGCGCTAGGCGGAGGCCTCCGAGCCGCTGTGCGCTTCGACTCCACTTGGTCGTGCGGCGTACGCGCGGGGGCATTTCATCCATTGGGGCTAAGGGAGGCGACGGCGCTCGAAGCGCATGCGGTGTTGGACGTGGCCGTCACGGCGCGTAGCCTAGCCGGGCTCCGCTTCACCCTCGGCGCGGGTCCAAGCCTGCTGTTAGCCTCCCCGGAAGCCGGATTCGTTGGTCCCGGCGCTCCCTTGAAAAGCGCGCTCCGGGTGGAGGCGCAAATCGGTCGTCCCTTTCGCTGGCACTGGGTCGAGCTGACACCTTGGGTCGGAGCACGAGCTTTCACGGCCGAGAGAGGCGTGCGTGTTGCCGAACAATCACGTCTCGTCCTCGGCGGTGTTCAGCCCCAATTCGGGCTCGCGCTGTCGCTGATCCACTGACAATCTTGCGCGACCGTAGAATGCCGACCCTACGCCTCCATCCCAACGATGACAGGCGGGGCAGCGTGCGATGCCCCGCCCAGCAGTCCTCGCTCAGAGCTGCGAGATGAACTTCCACGCCAGCGGCGGCACGAACGCCTTGAGGCCGTCGTCCGCGTTGGAGGAACCGTCGTTGATGGACGACGGGGTGTGCTGGCCGTCGAACGTGCACACCTTGACCGGATAGCCAGCTTTGCAGCCCTGAAAGTCGTAGCAGACATGCGCCTTGCTACCTGCCATCGCGGTCTGGATGTTCGCGGGGATGGTGCAGCCGTTTTCCTCGGCGTGCGCGAGCGCGCAGTACTTGCCGCCCCGCTTCTGCGCTTCGTTGTTGACCCACGGACAAGTGCCGTCGCTCATGCCCGTGATTCCGAAGTACGCGATGGGCGGCGCTCCGTCCATCGGGCTCGGCTGACCGGGGAGGTTGTAGTTGGCAGGAGCCATCGTGACCGCTCCCCGCAACTTCGCCGAACGCGTGATGGACAATGAGTAGCTCATCATCGCTCCGAAGCTGAAGCCCGTGGTGAAGACGCGGCTCTCGTCGACGCAGAGGTTTTCGTTGACCCGGGTGAGCAGGCTGTCGAACAGGGCGCTGTCTCGGTTGAAGTCCCAGGGGAAGTCGCCGATGCCTGCCGGCGCGACGAAGATGGCCGGCTGGTTCGCCGCCGTCGCCTCGCGGTGCAGACCGAAGTAAGCGTAGTTTTTGGCGTCGAAGTTCGGGCCATCACCCGCGGGGTGTTGGCCGTTGGCGTTGCCGTTGGCCGAGCCGTACGCCTGGTGCCAGGAGAAAATCAGGCGGTAGGCCTTGGAAGGGTCGTAGTCCGCGGGGATGTCGATGATGTAATCGCGACTCATTCCGCCGCTCATGATCTGGAGCTTGGTCGACGTGGGCAGCGCGTTCGCGACCGACATTCCTCCCATCGTCATCGTCGTCTTGCCATCCACCTTGCCACAGCCTTTGCTCCGGACGACGCCGCCGCCGTTGCCGCCGGCACCGGCAGCGCCGCCCGAGCTGCCGCCCGCGCCGCCGCCTCCACCAGCGCTCCCGCCGGCAGCCGTGCCTCCGCTCATCGCGCCAGCAGCTGCGCCACCGCCGCCGGCCGTGCCACCCGCGCCGCCGGCCGCCGTTCCGCCGCTAGCGCTGCCTCCGGAAGCCGAGCCACTCGTGGATGAGCCACCCGTCGGTGAACCGGCCGTCGCAGAGCCACCACTTCCGCTCCCGCCCATGGGCACACCCGGTTCGTCCGAGCTGGTCCCGCAGCCTGCTCCTAGGAACACTCCAACCATCAACGTCGGCAGCAACTTCGTGCGCATGGGTCTCTCCGTGGAAGTCGAGCGACCGGAGCAACTCCCTTTCGCGCAAGGTGCGCGCGGACGTCCAGACGCTTTCGACAGCTCAGGCGCTATCACAAATGAACGAGAGCGGCCCGCGATCTATTGGGGGGTGAACGCGATTGTAGCTCGCTCAACGAATGACCGGCTGATGCCGTACACGAACGCTCACCGCGCGCCTGCTCGTTCGCAAATCCGTCATGAAATCCGTGGGTGGTGCGTTCAAATCGCTGGCCTTCAACGATCGGAGCTCTCAGCTTCAGCATGTCGCCGCCCAGTCGGGCCAGCCTTCCAATTATGTGCTTCATATCGCCATTTCGCAGTGCGTCCGTCCGCTGCCCATCACCGAGTGCGCCAGGCCAAAAGCACCGCACCAGACGCCGCCGCGGACGAGCGCGTGAGCGGAAGTTTGCAGTGAGCTCGCGGCCCCTCGCTGGGTAGCAGAGCGAGCGCCTTCCCAGAGCGTCGAGCTCGTTCGTAAACACGATAGAAGGGCGCGGCGGACGGGTCTTGTCCAGAGTGTGCGACTCCACTGCAGACTGGACACCTCGCATCTCTCCTCAGTTGAGACGTCTTGGCACTTGCCTGCTTGCAGGCGACGCTCCAGACGACCTCAATGGCCAAGGAGCCGAGAGCTGATGCACATCAGGTCAAACATCGCCGCGTGAACGTCGCTGGCGTCAGTTGCTTCTACAGGGAAGCGGGACCCGCTGAGGCGCCGTTACTGCTTCTGCCTCACGGGTATCCCTGTTCGTCCTACGAGTTCAGAAACTTCATGCCGGCGCTGGCCGACCGGTGGCGCTCGCTCGCGCCGGATTTTCCGGGCTCGGGCTACAGCGATACGGCGCCCGGCTTTCGCCACGATTTCGACGGCTATGCCGAGTTTCTCGAGCGCTTCGTCGATGGCTTGGGCGTGGAACGCTTTGCGCTCTACCTACACGATTTCGGTTCGCAGATCGGGCTGCGGCTCGCGATGCGTCACCCCGACCGCGTCGTTGCCTTGATTATTCAGAACGGCGACATCTATGAGGATCAACTGGGTCCCAAGTACGAGCCGCTGCAGCGCTACTTTCGACATCCCACGCCGGAGGCGCGAGCGGCGCTGGGTGCGGCAGTAACGGAGTCCGGGTTCCAGGAGGAGTTCCAAAACGACCTGGGGCCCGAGCTCGCGGAGCTCCTACCGCCGGATTTGTGGAAGCTGCACTGGTCGTTGATGAACACGGAGCGGCGCGCCATCGCGATAGATGTCATCGCGGGCCTGAAGGAGAACCTTGCCTGGTTCCCTCGCTATCAGCAGTTCCTGCGCGAGCAGCGTCCTCCAACTCTAATCTTGTGGGGAGCTCACGACGGCTACATGCCGGAGGGCGCGGCCCGCGCTTACTTGCGCGATCTGCCCGAGGCCGAGCTGCACCTCATGGATGGCGGGCATTGGCTGCTCGAGACTCATCTCCACGAGGTCGTTATGCGAACGCGCGCGTTCCTCGAGCGCGTTTCGTTCGCACGATGAGTACACCACGCCGCACATCGGCGAACAGCGGCGTTGGATCGTAAAGAGTGATTCCTGAGGGTTATCGTCGTCAGCGCAGGCTTAGCGGTGGTGAGGCGCTGGCGAGGCTTACCCTGCGCTGATATACCGGCCCCATGCGCATCTGGTCGGTCCTCGTGGGGGTTGTGGTCGTGCACGCGGGCTGCTCAGGGCAGGCGCGGGACTTCAGTAACGAGGCGCAGGCGGGCAGCGATAGCGCGGGCGGGAGTGCGGGTTCGAGCAACACGAGCGGCGCCGCTGCACAAGGCGGAACGTCAGCGCCGTCGGCCGGTGGAGCTGCCGGCGAAGACGGTGCGGGGGCGGTAGCGGGCGCGGACGGCGAGCCCCTGGCCATCCTGGCTTTCTCACCAGCTGCGGGGAGCGCCACCGTACGGGACGTCATCAAGATCACCTTCTCGCGACCGGTCACGGAGGCCTCGGTCGCGGCGGCGATCACCGTCGAAGACAAGCGTGGCGAAGTGGCAGGGACCTTCGAGGTGTCGGGCCAGGTGGTGGAATTCCGGCCACGTCGCGGCTTGTGCTTCGCGGAGTCCTACGACGTGAGCGTGGCGACCTCGCTCTTGGCAGCGGATGGAGAGCCATTAGAGGGCGAAGCTAGCTACGAGTTCACGATCCCTGACGGAAGTTGGAGCGCCGCGGAGAAGGTCGGCGAAGCCAACGTGATGCGAGATCTCAGCGCCGCCCTGGACGACGAAGGCAACGTGTTGTTGGCGTGGATGGCCAAGGACGTTCCGGCGTTGACTTACTCAGCCGCTGGCGACAGCGCTTGGGACGACGTGCTGGAGCTGGACTTCCCCGGGGACCAGCAAAGCGTTGCCATGCCGGTCGTGCGTCTGCGAGCCGGCCGTGGTCTCGTCCTCTTCCCCGGTGACGGCCTTGCGGAGCACACGACGGATGGTGAATGGATCATGACGCCCTTAGCGGACCTGACCGGCGCCGCCCTTCACTTCAATCACCCAAACGTGGGCATATCCGGCAACGGTCAGGCGCTGTTGGCGTGGGACAATCAAGTCGGCAAGGACGACGCTTACATCTTCGTTGCCTCGAGCGAAGGCGCCGGGGAGCCGTGGCTGGCACCGACTGAGCCGCTCGTCGGAGCATGGGTGGTGCGGCCCACGGTGCATCCTGCTCCCGACGGCTCGTTCGTCATCGACTACGAGAAGCGCGAGAGCGCGCAGGCACCCGGCACCCTCACCGCGCGTCGCTACCCGCAAGACGCGGGCTTGACGGACGAGCAGCAGCTCATCGCCGTTGGCGCGGGTGTGTCCGCGCACGATAGCTTCGGCAACGTGGTGGTGGCAGCACGTTTCGATGGCGCCAGCAGCAAGTTCGACGCGCAGACGGGTGAGTGGACGCCGCTGCCCGCGTTGCCTGCCGGCATCGGTCCGGACGGGGTCGCGTTAGCGGGGGACGGCACCGTATTCGTTGCGTACCGCGAGGCGGATCTGGCTAACAATGTTTATCGCTTGCTCGTGCGTAAGTTGGCCGACAGCACCTGGTCCGAGGCCACGGAGATCGTAAAAGGCGCGGTTAGCCAGGACTTCCTCGGTATCAGCGCGGACGACTGTGGCAATGCCCACATCCTCTGGAGCGAGCTCACGTCGTCACGCAGCGTGTACGCGCGCCGCTACACGCCAGCGGCGAGTTGGAAGCCGCCGATTTTGATCGCATCGCCGAAACTGCTCGTCCCGGAGCACTCCAGCAATAGCCGCGGCGAAGCTGTGTACGGTTTCGGTCGCGGCGGCCTCACGGTCGAAGAGAGCGAGCCGCACCTCGTTCGCTTCGACTAACGAAGGGCGTAGGCCGTCGACCTAAATATCAAGATCGCGAAGCTGGGGTTAGCCGAGCGCCACGATCGCCTTCGCCACCTCCTGCACGTCGTCGTTCAGTTGATGATCCCTCCCCGGCAGACGCTGAATCTGCGCTTGCCGGACGGCCCGTTGATACAGGTCTGCGTGGAGCGGTGGCGCGGTGTCGTCATCCAGACCGTAAAAGAAAAGTACGGGCATCCCGCGCGGTAGCTTCGAGCCAAGGTCCGCCGGCAACTGCAGCTGATCCGACTGCCAGCCGCCCTCGCCGACGAACGGAGCCGCGATCACCAACACCCCTCCGAGCTTCCTCGCTGCGCGTCCTTCTGACAGCAATGCGAGCAGTATCGTCGCGCCAATGGAGTGCGCCACGACAACTGAACCGTCCGGAAGTCGCTCCATCGCTTTCCTGAGCGCCGGCTTCCACGCCTCATAGCTGGGCTCCTCCTCGTGCGGCGTGCGCGGGTAGTGAACGTCGTAACCGGCTCCTAGGTGCTGCCGAAGGTTGTCGACGAGCCGGTTGTCCCACTCGTCGTGCGTCCCCTCGCCTCCACCTTGAATGAACAGCACGTGCCGCACTGCCTGCATGCCCCTCATCATAGGCCAGCTTGCGAGCGTTCTCGAGAATGCGGAGTAGCGCCCCGCCGCCGTGCACCAAAGCGAAGAGGGCCCTGGTTCAGCCATAGGCTTTTCCGCTGCCTGCAAGCAGTAAGTCGTGCCGCGATGCCTCGATTTTACAACGAGCGCGGACGGTTGGCGCCGTCTCGCGGCTGCGCGACTGGAACCGCTTACACTTTGCAGCTACCTGCAACGAGAGTACGGAGCCGTTACCCCTACGGCGAGGTCATGCATGAACGCTCAGGCTATGCTTTCCCGAACGCGCCGTGTTGCGGCGCTGCTGGTCCTCACGCTCGGCACCGGCTGTGGCAGCGGCGGTGAGCACGTCAACCCCGCTTCCGCAGCTGGTTCGAGTGTAGGTGCAGGCGCTTCCGCTAGCGGCACGGCCGGGGTTGGTGGCGCCAATACCGCGCCGGCGGGCACTGCCGGGATGGGCGCCGCCTCGACGGCGGGGGGCGCCTCCACCCCCCCTGCAGTCGGAGGAGCGGGAGGCACCAGCGGAAGCTCTGCTGGCGGAGCCATGGCAGGCACCGCGGGGAAAGCTGGAGGAGGCGGCACCGGGGGCGAGCTCGCGGAATACGTTCCTATCTCCTTCGGCACGAAGCTCGAGCCGTTGGCACAAATGGCTGAATCACGACGGCTCGCGCAGTCACTAGCCGCGCCCAGCTCTCCTTCTTGGCGCGCAAAAGGTGACCAACGCCGGACCTACCGCTTCAACGAAGCGAACGCTGACATCGCGTTCCGCGTCTCCGTCCCGACTACTTGGGATGGGGCCTCGAAGCTACCGTTGGTCATGTTCCTCCACGGGGCGTCGAACGACGAGAGCTCGTACCTGGACCAGAACGACAAGCAGATGGTGAGGCTCGCGGAGCAGCACGGCTACGTGCTCGTGTCGCCGCTAGGGCACGGCGGCGCGTACGGAAACTTCCTGCGGCTGCCGGCCGACTTCAGCCGGCCGGAAGAAGCCGCGAAGATGCTGGCGATGCGCACCGACCAAACCGAAAAGACGCAGCAGCTGAGCGAGAAGGACGTCATCAACGTCATGGAGCTCGTCTTGAGCGAGTACCCGATCGAGCCCACGAAGATGTTTCTCATGGGGCACTCGATGGGCAGCGGCGGCACCTGGTATATCGGGGGCAAGTACTCAGCCTACTGGG